>DASRSM010000076.1:0-1507 GCA_035656415.1 Vulcanimicrobiaceae bacterium
GAAATCGATCCAGCCATCCGTAATCGAGCCGGCGGCGACGAAGCTGCCGCCGGCGAGCTCTTCGAACGCGTCTGGCCCGACGCGTACCGCATAGCTTGCTCTGCCCTCCACGACCGTTCCCTTGCCGAAGAAGCAGCACAGGGAGCGAGTGCGCGGGCGTGGGCATCGCTGTCGCAACTCCGCAAGCCAGAACGCTTTGCCGTGTGGTTCTACCGCATCGTCCTCAACGAGTGCAGGCGCCTCAATCGAGATCGGGCGCGCACGGTTCCGCTCAATGAAGCTCTTTACCACCGCGGAGAACCACCTTCGGACGAACGTATCGACGTGCGAAACGCCGTTTCCGTGCTTCCAGCGAAACTGCGGACGATCGTCGTTCTGCGCTATTACTATCGACTCGACAACGCCGAGATTGCCGAAATCATCGGCACGTCGTCGATCACGGTTCGGTGGCATCTGATGAACGCGCATCGCCGTTTGCGCGAGCTCCTTGGCGATCGGGTCGCTTCCAACCAATCACTCACACGGAGAGAGAGTTATGTTGAGTAAAGAGACCATCGACTACGTCGAAGGAATCGACGTACCGAAGTTCGATCCTCGTGCCGTTCAGGCGCGTCGCGCCGAGCCCGTTCGTCCGGCGTTCCCGCGCAGCGCAATTGCGGCCGCGGCGGTGCTCGTCGTCGTCTTTACCTTGAGCGCACCGGCCGTGTTGGCGCAGGTCGAGCGCACGTTGCGTGCATTTGTCAACGCTGGAGGACGAACCGAAGCGGTACCGGTTGCGAGCGTTACGCTAGAGGAGGCGCGCACGCGCGTTCCGTTCACCGTCATAGCGCCCACCGCGATTCCCCCGGGGTATCAGGGGACTCTCGATGAGATCGATCCCGGACCGTCACGTTTTCAGTCGCGTCTCATCTTCCGGTTCTCAAACGGAAACGCTCCGGGGTTCACCATTATGGAAAGTTCGGCAACGCAGTCTGATGCGAAGCAACGTCTTTGGATGACGCTCGCCGACGGCAACGCCAGCCGGGCGCTGCACCCGCCCGCATTGCCTTCGGACTCGACGGGCCGCCATCTATTCGTCCAGTTTCACAATAAAAGCATCAGCCGTCGCATAGCGGTCGAGCCGATGTCGTGGACCGCCGGCGGAACGCGCATCGATCTCGTCAGTCCGCCGGGAGTGTTGAGCAAAGCGCAGATGGAGGCCATACGGCGCGCGATGTATTAGCATCGGCGGGACGTGTTCCGCGTTGGCGATAGAACGAGGCGCCGGGTTGTAGTCGTTCTTGATGAACTCGCCAACGAAAAACAAACAGGTCCGTTTACTTTGCAGTAAACGGACCTGCGGATTTGGTTGCGGGGGATGGATTTGAACCATCGACCTTCGGGTTATGAGCCCGACGAGCTACCGGACTGCTCCACCCCGCGCCGGTGGGTGGAGAATAGCTGAGAGCCCCGGTGAAGGCAAGCCGAATATGCTCCTCGCGTGCTGCTGATCGCGCTTGCCATCTGG
>DASRSM010000077.1:0-6517 GCA_035656415.1 Vulcanimicrobiaceae bacterium
AAAACGCCGAGAAGTCCGAGTAACTGCAGCGGTGTCAGGGCCGGGCTACTTGGCAGCCTTCTTTTCCCGGATGCGCGCGGCTTTGCCGACTTTCTCGCTCAAGTAGAAGAGCCGGCTGCGGCGCACGTGGCCGCGCTTACCCACTTCGACTTTCTCGACGCGGGGGCTGTGCACGAGGAACGTTTTCTCGACGCCCACGCCGTGCGCGACCCGACGGACCGTGATCGACTCGCGAGCGCCGCCGCCCTTGTGAACGATCACGACGCCTTCGAACATCTGAACGCGTTCTTTGCCGCCCTCGATAACTTTCGAATAGACCTTCACGGAGTCACCCGTGCGGCATTGCGGAACTCCGTCCTTGAGCTGATCGCGATTGAGGGCGTCGATGACGTTCATGGCACACTTCTATTTAGGAGCGTAGGGAAAAAAATTAGAGCCTGGGGACAAACTGGAGTATGGTATCACGGCGGTTCCTCGGCGTGCAAGGCTGAGTCGGGCAGGGCGCGCCGGGCGGCCGTGCGGCGGCGGGACTCTTCCCGGCGCCACTCGGCGATCCGGGCATGGTCGCCCGAGAGCAGCACCTCGGGGACGGCCACCCCACGGAAGACCGCCGGCCGAGTGAAGCTCGGGTGGTCAATCTGGTCTCCGGCAAACGACTCGGTCTCGAGGGATCCAGGGCTGATGGCGCCTGCCAGCAGCCGCACCGTCGCGTCGAGAACCGCCAGCGCCGGTATCTCGCCACCCGTGAGGACGAAATCGCCGAGGCTGACCTCCTCGATGGGATAGAGGGCGTGGAGGCGGTCGTCGATCCCCTCGTAGTGTCCGCAGACGACGATCAGCCGGTCCAGGGCGGCGAAGCGCTCGACGTCGCGCTGGTGCAGCGGCTTTCCGGCGGGGCTCGTAACGACGATTGTCCGCCGCTCGCCCGCCGGTGCCTCCGCGAGGATGCGGTCGATCGCCCGGGCGATCGGCTCGAGCCGCAGCACCATCCCCGGGCCTCCGCCGAACGGCGAGTCGTCCGCCCGCTCCTTTCCCGAGAGTTCGTCGAGCAAATGATGGTAGCGTACGTCCACGATGCCGGCGTCGACCGCTCGCCCGACGATCGACAATCCGACGAACGGTGCGAACACCTCGGGGAAGAGCGTGACGAGGTCGACCGTGAACATCAGGTGAGATGTTCCGTTGGTTGCGGTTGCTGTCATCCCGACCCCAGCCCGACGCGTTGAGCCTGCTCGATCGCGGCGACTTCGCTGCGGCCGAGCCGCTGCTCACGACCGAGATCGAGAACGCGCCGGACGCGCGCAAGCGGGCCTTTTATCTCAACAAGCGCGGCGTCGCGCGCATCAAGCTCGGCCGTCGCGACGACGCGCGCGACGACTTCGAAGGCGCTTTGCAATGCGTGCGGCGATACGCGCCCGCGTTGACCAACATCGGTAACCTGCTGCTCGAAGAGGGCCGGGTGGACGAGGCCATCTCGGCCTACGGCGACGCGATCGAGGCCGACGGCGAGTACGCCGTCGCCTACGTGAATCTCGCCAGCGCGTATAAGCGCGCCGGACGGCTGGACGAGGCGGTGCGCGCGCTGCACACGGGCCTGCGGCTAGAGGGGCGAAAACGCGCCCGGCCAAGGGAGGGTCTATGAACGAGCAGCTCGAGCAGGTTCCGCTCTCCGAAGATCTCTTAATCGTGATGCGCAACTCGGGCCGGTACGCGCAGCAGTTGCGCGAGCCGTTCATCACCGCGCGCGCTTTGCTTCTCGCGCTGCTCGACGATCAGCACATCGGCCCGACGTTGGCCGAAGTCGTTCCGCGCGAAAAGCTCACGGAGCTCGAACCGGTCGACGACGCGCGAACGACGGCGGCGCGGCTACCCGAAAGCGACGGCGCCGAAAAGTCGGCGATGCCGCGCTACGACACGCTCGCGTTCAAGCTTCCCGAAGGAACGGCGAGCGCTTGGCTCAGCCGCGAAGCGTACACCATTTTCGTCGAGGGTGCCAATCGCGCCGAAGAGACGTACTTACCGAAGCATTTGGCGTTCGGCTTGGCGGCCGAAGCGTTGCGTTCTCCCGGCGTGCTCGCCGCGCTGCGCGTCGAGCCCGGAAAAATTACCGACGCGCTTTTCCAGCTGGGTTAATTGCTTCGCCCGGTAGCCTCTACCGCGGTGATTTCCTCGAGGTATTCGAAGAGCTGCGGCAGCGTGATCTTCTCGAGCGCAGTCTTTTCGTTGATCCGGGTTTCGTCTTCGCCTTCATCGCGGATATAGCAGCGCGTCTCGACGCCGCCTTCATTCTCGCTGATAAACGAAACGGCGAATCCGCGGCCGGGCATCTCGTCGTAAATGCGCATCGTCTGCGGATTGAGAATTTCGATCGAGTGCGCTTGATTATACGCGTCGAAAATCAGAATCTTCAGATGCTCGAAGTTGGTGACTTCGATCAGCCCGACGACGAATATGTTCTTGGTGGAAAAGAACTCGTGACCGCGCGTGTTGCGGCTGGAAATTTCGTAAAACACCCGATGCGCGACGAATCGGTTGAGAATCTTGCGTAACGTCGCCAGCGAGGCCAGCGTCTCGGTACGGTTGCCGCGGGTGTAGATGATCTTCAAAGCGGATTGGCACGCTTGGCTGGGGGTGGAGGGTTGCCCTGCTGCTGGCGTGGCCGATTCGGCACGGGCGGGATAGAGGGCAATAAGGGGAAGAGAGCCGTTGTGTTCTCAGTACCCGATATTCTCGTCGTCTCGGTGCTCGCGCTGTTGCTCTTCGGACCGGACCGGCTGCCGGGAATCATGCGCCAAGCCGGCCGGTTCATGCGTGAGGTACAGAATACGTCGCACTCGTTCGTCGCCGAGATGGAACGCGCCGCCGACGTCTCCGAGGACTCGCGCGCGCCCGAGCCGCCGCGCCCGTCGGAACCGCCGCCGGCTAGTCACCCGCCAGACGGTGCCAAAGCACCATGACGCGCCCTACGTAGGCAATCGTTTCGGGATAGGGCGGTACGCCGCCGTATCGTTCGACGGCTCCGAGTCCGGCGTTATAAGCGGCTAAAGCCAGGCGATATCGCGTTTCGCGATCTCGTGCCGCGAAGCGGTCGAGTAAACGCCGCAGGTGATACGCCGCGCCGGCGATGTTTTGCAACGGATCGTTGGCGTCGACGCCCATTGCGTTTGCCGTTTCCGGCATGAGCTGGCCTAAACCGAGTGCGCCCGCGTTCGAAACTGCGTCGGGATGCCAGCGCGATTCGACCGCGATGAGTGCGACGAGCAAACGTGCGTCGATGCGCTCGCGATCGGATTGCGCGATCGTCGCGTCCGCAAGTCGCATTGCAGCACGGAATTGCAGGCTCGGATTGAAATGGTGCAGCGCCCGCGCGTAAAGAACGATGACCGCCCAATGGGCGGTCATCAAGAGTAACGCTTTCACAATTGCGGGAAGTGCCCGCGACGCGGGCTTGCGCGCCGTTTAGAGGTTGAGGGTTTCGCGCAGGTCGGAAATGCGCTGCTGAACCATCGAGCGCACTTGATTGTTGATTTTCTCGCGCTGTTCGTCCGGAAGCCGCCTGTAGACGAGATAACCCGCGGCCGAGACGAGACCGCCGAGAAATCCGACGAGCAAGGCTTTTCCGACTTCGCCCGATGCGTCGTCGTCGGCCTTGGGCGGTTGGCCGCCGCCGAACGCGCTCTGATATCCGTTTGCGCCCGTGTTGGAATTCATTCGGTGCTCCTTTGCCCTCTTAATACCACGCCGGAGGCCGCGGTGTTGCGCGCCGGTCGTGATCGCGCGTGAGCCGGACTTGTTCGGGATACTGTTCGGCTATCCGTTCTATCGCCAACTCCGCCGTTGTGACGATCGCGCGCAGCGCGGCGTCGTCGCGGGCATTTTCGGGCCAGCGCAGGTGCAGATCGCCCGGTTCCTGATTGGCGTCGAGCGGAATGCCGGCGTAGGTTTCCAGCCCCAGACGGAGCGCCTGCAAGATCGCCGAGACGGCCGCGCAGACGATGTCCTGACCGTGTTCCCCAAAATCGGCGTGCCCGCGCGCAAAAACAGAAGACAGCCTCTCGCGGCTGTCTCTATAAAAGGTAACCTCTACCACGAGCCCCTACGGGAGCGTGATCTTGGTGATTTTGACTTCCGCGAACGGTTGGCGGTGGCCATTGAGCTTGCGGACGCGCTTCTTCGGCTTATAGCGGAAGACGAGAATCTTCTTGTTCTTGCCCTGACGCAGTACGGTGCCGACGACTTTAGCGCCGTCGAGCATCGGCGTTCCGACCTTGACGTCGGAGCCGGCTCCGGCGAGCACCACCTTGTCGAAAGTGACGTCCGAGCCTACCTCACTCGTAAGCAGGTCGCAGCGGATAACGTCTCCCTCGGCGACTCTCAATTGCTTGCCGCCGGTCTCGATGATCGCGTACATGACTACGGTACGATACCAGGGCGGAGGGACCGTGTCAACGACGCGCGACGGCCAGGCCTTGACCGGGCGGTAATGGAGTGGTAGAAATAGATTACTCTAAAATATAGAGTAGTCTAGGAGTCGATGTTATGGTCTTCTTCAAGCCTAAGGCCCCCGCGGGAATCTGTACCGGGAAGCTGCTTTGGATTTGGGCCGCTTACGCGTTCGCGATGGCGTGGATGTGGAACGCGCTGACGGCCGCGGGGCTTCCGGCGGCGGCGATTTGGGCGCTTGCTGGGTTGGCCGGCACAGCGTTGCTCCTGGCGACTCGGGAGATCTAAGGTGGACGAGCAGCTCAACGCCGCCCAGGCGCGGGATCACATCGAGATGGTCGCGCGCATTCTCGAGGAGTCGCAGCAGCGGCTCTGCGCCGGCGGCGAGTTTTTCGTCGTTTGGGGACTCTTCGGCGCGTTTGTCACGCTCCTCGGGCATTTCGTGGCGAGTCGTGCGTTGCCGTCGCAGGCCTTGTGGGCTGGCCTCGTCGCGCTGATCGCGGCGATCGCGTTTTCGATCCGGCGCGGGCGCATTCTGAGAGTAGAGTCCGAGCGCGGGTCGCTGCTGCAGCGCGAGTTCTTCAACGTATTATGGATCACCATCGGCATGGGGTTCGTCGCGAACCTCGCGGTTTTCAACATCTTTCGCGGCATCGCGTCGGCTGCGATATGGAACTTTGCCGACGCCATCGTCCTGTTTTATATCGGAATGCACGGAAACCGGCGCGCGCAAGTGGCCGGTATCGCCGTCGTCGTTTCCCTGGTCGTCGCGAACTTTACGAGCGGTGACGTGGGCGCGTACGTGTTAGCGGCGGGAGTTTTCGCCGGGTATTGCGGTTTCGGCGTTGCCGAGCTGTTGTCGCGCGACTAACGTGGACGATCTCTTGCTCTCGAAGATTCGATTGGGCATCGTCGCCGAGCTGTTAACGTCGGAATGGGTTGCGTTTTCCGAACTGCATCGCGCGCTGGATGCGAGCCAAGGCAATCTGGGAGCTCACCTCGGCAAGCTCGTCGATTCGGGCTACATCGAGGAAACGAAAGCGTTCGTCAATCGCAGGCCGCTGACGCAATACCGTTTGACGTCCAAGGGGCGCGGAGCGTTCGTCGCTCACGTTCGACAACTGCAGTCCCTCCTGAAAGAAACCTCGTGATTTTGAGCTTGAAAGACGTGCGCAAGTCGTACGGAGCTACCCGCGCGCTCGACGGAATATCGCTCGACGTCGGTCGCGGCGAGATCGTCGCCGTCCTCGGGCCCAACGGCGCCGGAAAGACGACGGCGATCGAAATTGCCATCGGTTTGCGTGCACCCGATTCCGGTGACGTGCGTTTGTTCGAACGGTCGCCGCGCGATCCGAAGACGCGGCTTCGCCTCGGCGTGACCCCGCAAGAAAGCGGTTTCCCCGACGCGCTTTCCGTCGGAGAGATCGTGCGTTTCGGTACGGCTCACTATCCGCATCCCGCGCCGACGCAAGCGATACTCAGCGCATTCGGGTTGAAGGCATTGTCGCACCGTCGCGCCGGAGCGCTTTCGGGGGGTGAATCGCGCCGGCTCGCGGTCGCGCTTGCGTTCGCCGGAAATCCCGATCTCGTCGTCCTCGACGAACCGACGACCGGACTCGACGTCGAGTCGCGGCGCCAGTTATGGGACGTCGTTCGCGACTATGCTGTCGATCGGTCCGTGCTCTTCACGACGCATTACTTAGAAGAAGCGCAAGCGCTGGCCACGCGTGTCGTCGTCGTCGATTCGGGCCGCGTGCTCTTCGACGGCTCGACCGCCGAGCTGCGCGGTCGCTTTGGTGCGCGCCGCTTGAGCTACGCCGGTAAAGACGGACACGTCGTCGTTACGATCGACGATACCGACGAGTACGTACGCCGGCTCGTGCGCGACGGCGTCGCGTTTTCGAACTTGGAGATCGTCCCGCCCACGCTCGAAGAAGCCTTCCTTACCGTGACCGGAGGCCGCAAGTGAACGCGCTGCTTTTGACCCGCACCCACGCGCGCATCGCGCTGCTCGATCTGTTTCGTTCGCCGGGCTACGTCGTGCCGACGGTCGTCTTTCCGACGCTCTTTTACG
>DASRSM010000078.1:0-11736 GCA_035656415.1 Vulcanimicrobiaceae bacterium
ACGGTAGAGCCGGCGCACCTCCTCCGTGCGAGCACGCGATCAAAACCGCTGCTGCAAAAACGATTGCGCAAACTCTCTGCAAAAGCGTCACGTTCAGTGTACCTCGACGATAGAGCCGTGCTGTGTATCGGTTACGTAAACGGGACAGATGGGCAAGCACGCGTCGCCCGGACTGATCGCAGCTGCCTGCGGAGTTTGCCAGCCGCTCCCTACCGGCTCCGGCGCGCCGTAGATCGCGCCTTCAAACGGAATACGCCAAACCAAATTCGACTGGTTATCGACGACGATGACGCCATTCGAAGGGCCGACGGCGACGGCCGTCGGGTGATCGACGATCGTGATCGGCGTCTTGTTCCCTTTCGAATCGAACATGGCAAAGTAGGTATACAAACGACCGAAAGCGCCGTGGTAAACGTCGGTCTCGTACAGAGGGCAGTCCGTTTTGCACGTGGAGCTAACCGCAATCGACGTAACGGCGTCCACGTTGTTGGTGAACTGCGTTGTCTGGCCGCTTTTGCTGCGTACCTTTATGGTCGAGTTGTTCTTGCCGGTGTTATCGGAATAATACAGATTGCCCGCGCCGTCGACGGCAAGCGCGTACGCCTGCACGCCGGTGACGAGCGTAATCGTTCGGCCTGGGTACCCGTCTCCAGCCGGTAGAACGACCTTATAGATTTTTCCCGCGCTCAAGTCGGAGACGTAAAAGTTGTCCGCCGCATCGACGGCGAGGGCACCGATCCTACCGAAGGTCCCGACCTGCTTTTTGGTGGCGTTGTAAAAGACGTGATAGACGGTACTGCTGCTGCTCGAGGTCGCGGTGGCAACGAAAAAGCTCGCAGCCGGATCGGCAGCGATTGGGCCCGGCGTGCTTAGCCCCGTTATGAAGTTCGACGTCACTTGCGGCCACGCGATGGTGACGAGCCCGTTGCCGTATCGTTGGCCGTTGACGGTGACGACGTTGACCGCGCTCGATGCGGCGTAACCGGAACCGCCGCCGCCGCCGCTATCACCGTCATCGAGATCGGTCGCATCGTCGTGATGGCTATAGCGGCCTCCGCCGCCGCCATAATAACCGCCGCCGCCGCCGCCGCCGCCGAACGTGCCCGTCGTCGGCTTGCTGCCGCCGGTGCCGCCGGTGCCCAGGCTGCCGTCGGTCGCCCCTTGGGCGCCCTTGCCGCCGTCAGTTTGCGAGCCGCCGCCTCCGGCGCCGCGCGAATATACGCTGGACTGGTCGCCGTTGCCGCCTCGCGGTCCGCCGCCCGCACCGCCGGCCCAACCGCCGCCGGACGAACCGCCGCCGCCTCCACCCACGACGACGCGATTGGCGAGGCCGTTACCGCCTTGGCGAACGTCCGAGGCACCGCCACCGCCGCCGCCGGGACTTCCGCCGCAACAGAACGCGCCGCCGTTGCCGCCGCCGTTAAAACCGCCCTTGCCGATGCCGCTGCGGCTCGTGCTTCTTCCCAGACCGCCGACGACGACCGTCAAAGTCTCGTTTGGCTGGACCGAAATCGTAGCGCGCTCGCAGCCCCCAAGCGCGTTGCCGCCTTGTGCGCCCTGCGCGACGACTGTGACTTGCATCACTCCGGGAGGCACTTGCCACTTCCTAAACGCGCCGGTGTATCCGAAGTCGAAGCGCCACACGGGTGTGTTCGGATTGATGCCGCAAGGCGAGGGAGTCGGCGTGGCTCCAACTTTTCGAAATGGAGTCGAACGGTCGATACGCCCGCCTGCGTTAGCAGACGACAACGGCGTAACGCCGCGTTCGCCGCCACAGCCGGCAACGATGAGCCCTGCGCCGGCAAGACCGATCCACCAATGGCTAGAGCGGCGCATACTTGCCTCCCGTACGTTGCTACCGTAGACGAAACGCTGCGACCGGCTTACAGATTCCCCGCAAACCGATCGAGCGTTTCCCTCGATGCTTTCGCTATCGGCGAAGCAAAGACTTCACATTACGGAAGCGTACGGAATCGCGCTACCATTCCAGCTTCGAGGTGTACGTTCAAGTGACAATGGTAGAGCCAAACGCCGGGGTTGTCCGGAATCATATCGGCGACGGCCATACCCATCGGACCGAGTTCCGCCGTATCCGTGCGCATGCCGTTGATCGTGACGGTTTCGCCGTGCCAGTGCGGCGCGTGAAAATCGAAGTCGCTCATCGTCGTCATGACGTACCAGCGCGTGCGTTCGCCGCGGTGGACGTCGATCAGCGGCATGTTTCCGAAAATATATCCGTTGATCGAGAACATCGTGTTATCGTCGACGAATCCGCTGCTGGTGGGTTTGAGCCGGCGGGGGTTGATATTCGGATCGGCGACGTTGGCTTGGAACAGGCGACTCTGACTCTCGTCGAACTGCGCGAACATCGTAAAAACTTCGCGGTCGACGTCGTTCGGAGACCCATCTTCCTTCGCCGCGCCGCGCCGCGTAACGACGATCGGGCCGACCAGTCCCGTATTGACGTCGCGCAGCTCGTCGGTGTGGGAGTGATACATCCACAGCACGGAGCTTTGGTCCATTGGTCCCGGACCGGAACGCTCGGGAACGTCGAAGTGGTACGTGTACGTCGCTCCCGGCGCGACCGCGTCGCCCGGCTTTACGGCCACTCCACTACCGTCGCGGTAGGGCGCACCTTCGGAGGTTTTCAGGTAGCGCAAACCGTGGACGTGAAAGCTCAGCGGTAGATGCGAGTTGTTCTTGAACACGACGACGACCGAATCGCCGACCTCCGCGCGAATGGGCGGTCCCATTATGCCCATGTACGATTCGACGGCGTCGCGAATGTTTGCGGTTTGGAACGTAGCGTCCGTGTAGCCGTGATAGGCGATCTTGTGATAGACGTAGCCGAGCTGGTCTTTGCTCGGCTTGAGGCGCGCGCCGGTGAGCACGTCCGTACCGCTCGGCGCGTAGTTCCACACGATTTCGTCGGCAGCGATATAGTAGGTCCGCTCCGCGGCCACCGCGGGAGCACAACACAGGAGTAGCAGGCAAATCGTTCGCAGCATTGCGTTCACGCTTTCTCTTCTCGCGATTCTCGCGATTCGGCGAGGTGCGCGGCGATGAAATCGGCAACGTCGTGCGGCTGGGTGACGAAGAAGCGCCGGCCCGAGGTCACTTCTAGAATCGAGCCGCGCCACTGCGCGCGCCCGTCGCTTTCCTCGCTCCGCCACATGCGCACCAAAAACGTCGCGTCTTGCCGCTTTGGGTTCATGGCCTCACCGTAAACGACGGCCGTACCGAGGGTGTGCCGTAAGCGGCTCGAGTAAGCGAGCAAGCCGGACGGGAACCCCCCGCTCGAAGAGAAATCGCAGAATCGATGCTGGAAATACGGTTGTTCGGTCAACCCGACATCCGCTATGACGACGTACCCGTCAAGTTTGCGAAGCGTTCTGCCACGCTCACGATGGTCGCTCTTCTCGTGCTCAAAGGCGGCCGCGCACTTTCTCGCGAGTCGCTCGCGTTCACCCTGTTTCCGGATGACGACGAAACCAACGCTCTTGCGGAGCTTCGGCGCTACCTCTATCTCGCAAACAAAGCGCTGCCGGCAACCGACGGCGACCCGTGGATCGTCAGCGACTCAGAAACGGTACGTTGGAACCATGGCGCGCCTGCGTTCGTCGACGTCGTGGAATTCGAGCGATTGGGGGAAGCGCCGGCAACGCACCAGCGCGCGGTCGAACTGTACACCGGCGATCTGCTGGAAAGCATCTACGACGACTGGGTATTAGCCGAACGCGAACGACTGCGGACGCGATACTTCGCGCTGCTCGACCAACTGATCGACCGCTATCGCGCCGAGCGCAACTTTACCGCTGCGATTGCGTGTGCGAAGCGGGTGCTTGCCGGCGATCCTTGGCGCGAAGACGCGCTGCGCTCGCTAATCGCTCTGCGCTACGAATCGGGCGACGCTGCCGGTGCGCTTTCAGAGTACGACCGCTTTGCGCGCAAACTGCGGGACGAGCTTGCCATCGCACCCATGCCCGAAACGATCGCCGTCCGGCAATCGATCCTTCGCCAAGAAGCCGTTCCCGGCACTATCGGCGCGATGCCTGCGTGCGCGGTCGAGGAGCGCCGCACCGCTTCGATTCTTCCGTTCGTCGGTCGAACGCGCGAGTCGGCCCTTCTCAACAACGCGTGGGGTCGCGCTGCACGCGGTTCCGCCGGACTCGTCGTGATCGCCGGTGAAGCGGGTGTCGGTAAAACTCGGCTTACCGCCGAGCTCGCGCGCACGGTGCAAGCCGAAGGCGGAAGAGTCTTCGTCGGAACGACTTCGTCACCGGAGTCGATGCCGTACCAGGCGATCGTCGAAGCGCTTCGATCCGGATTGCCGCTGCTGCTGGCACGTCAGGTCTCGCCCGAGCGACGCACGGTTCTCGCACCGATGCTCCCCGAGTTGCGCGATCCGGACGTTCCCGACGTGATGTTTTCCGAAACGTCGCCCGAACGATCGACCGCGCGCGTCTACGAAGCGCTATCGTTTGCGGTGCGCGGGCTCGCGTCACCGCGTCCGCTTTTGCTCGTTCTGGAAGACTTGCATTGGGCAGGCTCGGCGACGATTGAAGCGTTAGGCGCCATGCTCCGGGACGCGGCGCGATCGCCGATCCTCGTGGTCGCCACCTGCCGCCAAGAAGAAACTCCCCTCGCTCATCCCCTACGCGCGCTGCAGCGCTCGATGCACAACCAGCCCGGAGTCGAAGAGCTCGATTTGGAGCGGTTCGGCGAGGAAGAGGTCGGCGAGCTCGTGGATCGCATCGAAGGACTCCGCGAGCGAGGCCGCGATCTCGTTCGATTGCTCTACGAGCAATGCGAGGGCAACCCGTTGTTTCTCGAGGGTGCTATCAACGTGATGCTCGAGAATCGCGAGTCGCAGCCCGGATCCGCAACGATGTCGGACGTGATCGCAAAGCGCATCGAGCGGCTGGGGCGAGAAAGCCGCTCGGTGGCCGAAATTGCTGCAGTGATCGGCTCGGGTTGCAGCGTTCCGCTTATTCGCGAAGTTTCAAACCTATCGAGTACGTCGATCGCGCGAGGCGTCGACGAGCTCCTCGACCATCGCATCTTCCGAGAAGCCGGAGCGCGCAGCGGTTACGATTACGTGTTCAGCCACCATTTGATCGCCGATGCCGTCTACTCCGAGATCGAACCGGCATTTCGCCAACAGCGGCACTTTCGCGTCGCCGAATGTCTCGAAGCGATCTCGGCGTCCAATGCTGCGATTTCTCCGCGAGAAATCGCGCGCCACTTCGAGGCGGCCGAGGCGCCCGATCGCGCTGCCGAATGGTACCTTTCGGCGGCACGCGCCGCCGCGACGGTGCACGCGCACGCCGACGTCATCGACCTTGCGAGCCGCGCGCTGCACAATGCCGTTTCCGGCCAACAGCGCCGCGCGGCGCTAGAGATTCGCGAGACCGCACGCAGCCGCCGCGGCGATCGCGAAGGTCAGCGTGAAGATATCGACGCGCTCGAGCGCTTGGCGAGCGACGATCGTTCCGCTCAATTCGACGTCATGCTTCGCCGCGTGTTTCTCGCGCGGGCCTTGGGCGATACAGATGAAGAACGCCAACACATCGCCCGCCTCGACGAACTTGCGACGCACCTCGGCGACGCGGCACGAGCCCGCGCGCTCACGCAGGAGGCAACCCACCTCGGGAATTGCAGCCTATCCGCGGAGGCAATCGATCCCGCGCGACGGGCACTGGCGATTTACGACCTGGGTAACGATCTGCAAGGTCAGCTCGAATGCCTGTGCTTGCTGGTGGAATACGCGTCGAACACCGGCGACCTGGAGGCGGCTCGGGGATATTTGGTTCAGATGCGCGAGCGAGCGGCGAGCCTCTCGGACCAAACGATGGAAGCTCGCGCATTGGCCGCTGCCGGCGTTGCCGCGCTGCTGCGGCAAGAATATCGCGAGTGCTTTACTCTGACGGAACGCTGCCTAGAACTCCATCTGACGCGTAGCGATCGCGAAGGCGAGGCGGCGTCCCGCAGCCGTCTCGCCGTCACGGCGGCCTGGCTCGCCGACTACGCCGTAGCAATGCGCGAGTTCGACGCTGCCGTCACGATATACCAGTCGCTCGGGCACAAGCGCGGACTCGCGACGACGCACTCGAACCGAACGCTGCTGCTCATGCGCGTCGGGGCCTTCGAGGAAGCACTGAAATCTATCGAGCGATCGAACGAGCTGTTCGAAAAAGTTCAGGAGCGCCGCACGATCGCCGCCAATCAAGTCAATGAGAGCTTCGTCAACCTGCAGCTCGGCAACGCGAAAGCGGCCAAGGCATTAGCGGCGTCGGCGCTAGCAATAACGCGCGAAATGGCCTATCCGGTCTTTGAAGCCGCCGCGTTAGCCAACCTCGGCAATGCCGAGCTTGCGCTGGGCGAGTTCGACGAGGCCATCGAGCACATGGAAGCGGGCTTGGCCATCCGGCGTTCGATTCAAGAGCCGCGCGATTTCGTCGACGATCTCGCCGACCTCACACTCGCGTACATCGCCGCGGGAAGACCCGGCGACGCCTTTGCGATCGCACGCGAGCTCGTCGACGTCGGCGCGACCTCGTTCTCGGGCGCGTTTTGGCCACAGTACGCCTGGTGGGCGGCCGCACGAGGTTTGACCGCCGGTGGAGCGGAGACGGAAGCGCGCGACGCATTCGCACGAGCACGGCAAGAACTCCGGGAGTTCGCCGAACGCATTGCCGACGAGCCGATGCGAAATGCTTTCCTTCGCGTGCCGATCAACGTCACCATCGCTAACGCTGCGCGATGAAGTCGACACCCATTTTTCTCGCCGCACGATGGCACTATCTTGCGATGCTCAACTATGCGGTCGACCCGGCTTTGCTGGCCACACGCGTTCCGCCCGGAACCGAGCTCGACGTCTTCGGCGGCCGCGCCTACCTGAGCGTCGTAGGGTTCCGGTTCCTCCGCACCCGAGTGCTGGGCCTTGCCATACCGTTACACCAGGATTTCGACGAAATCAATCTGCGTTTCTACGTTCGACGGCGTGCGGAAGATGGTTGGCGCCGCGGGGTCGCATTCGTGCGAGAGCTGGTTCCAAAACCAGCCATCGCTGCCGTCGCGCGGCTCGGCTTCTGCGAACCGTATACCGCGGTGCGAATGTCGCACGACGTGCGCGACGACGGCGAAGGCGTGGAACGGCGCGTCTCGGTTGCCTACGGATGGCGCGATAAAATGGGCGAATGCGCGATTGCCTTACGCACGCATGGCGATCCCGCACTTCCGGCGGCAGGCTCCGCCGAGCAGTTCATCGCGGAGCATTACTGGGGATACGGCATCGATCGAAAGCGGCGCGGGTTGGAGTATGCAGTTCGGCACGATCCGTGGCGGTTGTGGACGGGACGAGAGGCAACGTTTACGGGGAACGCCGCACGAATGTACGGCCCGGAACTAGCGGACGCGATTACGGGGACGCCCGACTCCGCGTTTTTAGCCGAAGGGTCTCCGATAACGGTATCGTGGGCGAACATTATCGTTTGATGAGTGCGTCACACGAATTTTAGCCAAAGCGTTGTAACCGCATGAATAGAATCCTTTTGGCTGCCGTCGTCTTTCTTGCGCTCGTTTCGCCCTTAGCGACGACCGGCGAAACCGCGGAACGAACGAGCACGGTGGGAGACCGCGAGCTCGTCAACGTGACCGTATATAACGGCAGCATGTCGCTCGTGCACGATCGCCGTAAACTTTCGCTCGACGAAGGCGTCAACCGCATCGCTTGGCGCGACGTGAGTGCACAGATGGACGCGACCTCGGCCCTGCTTGAAGATCTCGACGGAGGCGCCGTGCAAGTCCTCGAACAAAATCTCGACTACGATCTGCTCAACCCAAGCGCGTTGTTGCAGAAATACGTTGGACGCGACGTCGTCGTCGTCCACGATCCGCAGTTCGCGGGACAGCGAGAGACCCGCGAGACGGCGCGCGTGCTCGCTGCCAATGATGGGAGCGTCGTCCTACGCTATCGCGACCGCATCGAAACCGAAGTGCGCGGCCACATCGTGTTTCCGACGGCAACCGGAACGTTTCGCGACCAGCCGACGCTCGTTTTGGATTTAGCGAGTACGCGAGGCGGCGCGCAAACGGTCGACCTGAGCTACCTCACGAGCGGCCTGAGCTGGCGCGCGGACTACGTCGGAGCGCTTTCCAACGACGAGAAGCGCATGAATCTTAGCGGCCTGGTAACGCTCACGAACGAGAGCGGCACGTCGTATGACGACGCCCGGGTTCAGCTCGTTGCGGGAAACGTCAACGTCGTGACGCCGACGGCGCTGAGAGCGGCGACCCTCGTCAAATCAGGCACGACGAACGACGTCTATTCGGTTAACGCACAGCAAGAAAACTACTTCGAATATCATCTTTACACTCTGGGGCGGCGGACGACGATCGAGAACAATCAAACGAAGCAGGTGACGTTACTCTCAGCGCACGCCGTGCCGATCCGCAAGACGCTCGAGCTGCGCGGTTCGCCGTCGTACTACGAAAGCGCCGACGCCGATCTCGGCGACAAACTTCCCGTGGGCGTTTACATTTCTTTCGATAACCGCGGCGGAGACTTGGGCATTCCATTGCCGGGCGGCGTCGTGCGTCTCTATAAAAACGACTCGCACGGTCTCTCGCAGTTCTTAGGCTCCGACTCGATTCAACACACTCCCAAGAACGAAACGATCCGTCTCCATCTCGGCGACTCGTTCGACGTAACCGCCAAAAAGAAGCAGACCGACTTCCGATTCGTCGGGAACGGCTCGTGCGCGACGGTTAGCTCCTACGAGATTCGTTTGGGTAACGCGAAGCCGCAGCCGCAAGACGTGCTCGTCATCGAACCGATTCCGGCGCAATGGGCCATTCTCGACGAGAACCTACCGCACGTAAAAACCTCGTCATCTACGGCTACGTGGACGGTGCACGTGCCGGCCGAGTCGCATACGACGCTCACCTACACGTCGCGCGTGACGTGGTGCGGCTAACGATTAAACAGGCGCGGTTTCTTCGCTATCCTGCCGGTCGAGGTTCTCGGTCTTCTCGTTGCGCAGCCATTCGTTGGCGATTCGAATCCTCTCCGCGGGTACGGTAGCTTTCAACCACGCGACGATCGAGTCGTCGTCGGGATGCGCGCGAATCGCTTCATCGAACTTCGCGGAATCGATGCCCCACCGCGAGAGGACGCCCCGATCCATCGGGCAGGGATAGATGTAGTCGTGAATCGTTCCGTTAGCGGAAGCGCGCGCCTTATCCAACACGCGCAGCAGCCACATCGCACCCGCGACTTCGTCGCGGCCGCGGCGTGGGAACGTTTTACCATCGCGAAAGTCGGTGGGCACGACGGTCTCCTCGATCAGTTACGTGGGAAAAGCGCGTTGGTAGGTCCGTACTCGAGATTTCGTTCGGTGAGAACGACCGCGGTGTTCCCGTCGCGCAGGAACGCTTTCGCAGCTTCGCGCGCCGTACCGTAGGCCAGCCCGGCCAGCGACTCCCCTGCGCTCAAGCGGCGCACGCCCAGCGCAAACAGCTCCCGCGCCGCCGGGAGTCCCTCGACCGCAAAGACCGAGAGCGGAAGGTCGACGTCGCCGGCGATCGCGCGCATTGCGTCCGGCTCGGATAAGCCGGGAACGAACAAACCGCTCGCGCCGGCCTGCGCGTACGTTTTGCCGCGCGCGACGGTTTCGGCAATCGCGGCATCGCCCGTCGCGAGCTCGCGCAAATACACGTCGCAGCGCGCGTTCACGAACAAATCGCTTTTGCGGCAGCGGCTCGTGATGGCGTCGATCTTGGCGGCTAGCTCGGAGCCGTCGCGGCCGCCGTCTTCGATATTGACTCCCGCAACGCCCATTTCGACGAGCCGTTCCGCAAGGTCGGCGACGGCCTTCGGGTCGTCGGAATAACCGCCTTCGATATCGACCGAAAGCGGCAAGTCTCCGACGACGCGCTTGATTTCGCGCACCGCAAAAGACAGGTTTTCGCGTGGCAAGACGTCGCCGTCGGCGTAGCCGCACGCCCAGGCGAGCCCAGCGCTCGTCGTTGCAATCGCCCGCGCGCCGAGACTGCGAAACACGGCGGCCGAAGCCGCGTCCCAGGCGTTGGGCAAAAGAAGGACGTCGTCGCCGTGATGGAGCGCTCGAAACGCTGCCGCAATGCTTTGGGTTTGCACGTTACTTCTGTATCCTTGCTGTTTTGATGTAGTCGAGTTTCGGAAACTCTTTGGCGAGGTACGCGTTGCCTTGCTCGGCGATCGCGCCTTGATCGGGCTGCTCGCCGTACCCCGCGTAGATTTTGTCGACGTTATCCATTCCGCTCACGACCTTGCCGATAGGCGCAAAACCCATCCCGTCGAGATTGGCATTGTCGCCGAGGTTGATGAAGAGATGGGTCGTACGGCTGTTGGGCTCGTTCGTTGCCGCGAAAGAAACGGTCCCGCGAACGTTCGACGTTTTCACCGGATCGTCGGGAATCGTTACGTCCCACTTCTTCGATACGTGAGGATCGGCCGCACCGCCCCACTGCACGACGAAGTGCGGGACGACGCGATAGAAGCGCGCACCGTCGAAATACTTCGCGTTCACGAGATCCGCGAAGCGCTTCGCGCCGTTGGGTGCAAGTGAGGGGTCGACCTCGATAACAACTGGACCACGCGACGTGCTTAACACCACGTCGTACGTCCCGGATGCGTTCGCCGCGCTCGAGGACGATTGCTGTTTCGCGCCGCCGCAGGCAGCCAGCGAGATGAGAAGCAAGGCAACGATAATTCGTTTCATCACGAGACGACTTATCGAGCGGCGCCCTGGTGTTCCTTCGTAGTGCGGGGAAGCACGGCACATGAAGGCTGCAGTAATCGAAAATCGCGGCGACACTGCTGCGATCAAAAGCGTTGCCGACCCCCAGCCGGGCGAACGCGACATTCTCGTTCGGGTCATGGTCGCCGGAGTCAATCCAATCGATTGGAAGGTGCGCGAAGCCGGCGAGCGCAGGCTTCCGTTCGTCCTAGGACAGGATTTTGCCGGCATCGTGGTCGCCACCGGTGCGCGGGCGCATAAGTACGACGTCGACGAGCGCGTCTTCGGTATCGCGCGCGATCACGGAAGCTACGCCCAACTCACCGTCGTCCCCGAAGACGACCACGAGCAGCCTGTTGCAAAGATTCCCGACGCGCTCGGCGATGCCGAAGCTGCGGCACTGCCGACTGCCGGATTAACGGCTCTGGCGTCGCTCGACGCACTCGGCGTGGAGTCGACGACGAAGCTGCTGATATTGGGTGCGACCGGCGGCGTCGGCAGCCTCGCCGTTCAAATCGCGCACGATCGGGGAGCGACGGTCATCGGAACGGCGCGCGGCGACAACGAGGAGCTCGCGCGATCGTACGGCGTCGACGAGTTCGTCGCGTACGATCGCGACGATCCGGTCGCCGCGATCAAACGTTCGCATCCCGAAGGCATCGATGCCGTCCTGGATGTAGTCGACGACTCCGCGCACCTGCGCGCGTTCGGCGAAAGCGTGCGCGATGGCGGTCGAGTCGTTTCAACGATCGGCGCCGCCGACATCGACTGGTTTCGCAAGCGCAACGTAACGGGGATCAACCTCGTCATGTCCAGAACGCCGCAATCGTCGCATGCGGGATTACGCGCGCTAGCGAGGATGGTCGAAGAAGGCCGTCTGCGCGTACCGATCGCTGCGGAGCATCCGCTCCCGGAAGCCGAGCGCGCCCTCGAGCAGAGCAAGTCGGGAAAGATC
>DASRSM010000079.1:0-22189 GCA_035656415.1 Vulcanimicrobiaceae bacterium
CACGACGCCCAGCGCGCGTGCGTCTGCGGCATCTACTCCATCGAGCGTTGCCAGACGCGCGAACGATAGTGCGGCGCGGCGTAACGGCGTGGCGTACACGGGTATCCCGCAACCGTCTACGCCCAGTGGCCACGTCGCCGCATCGTCATCGGAAACGCGCGCGCAGAAATCCAGGATTGAACGCTGCGCGGGGTTCGACACTTCCAAGTACGTCTTCGGATCGGCACCGATGGTCAAACACAGCGCCAAAATGCCTGCGTGTTTACCCGAGCAATTGTTGTAAATCGGCGTCGGCGCGATCCCGGCGCGTTGCAGTGCTTGCGCGGATGCTTCGTCATACGGAGCGTGCGTACCGCATTGTAACGCCGATTCGTCCAGGCCGATTTTTCCAAGAATTGCAGCGACGGCTTCCACGTGAAATGGCTGGCCGAAATGCGACGCGGCCATGACTGCGATCTCGCGCGAGTCGAGTCCGAAGCGCTCCACGACGCCGGCCTTTACACCCGCAGCCGCGATGAACGGCTTTGCCGACGAACGCAAGTACACCGGCGCTTCGACGTCGCCGCTGGAGAAAAGAACGTTGCCGCGTGCGTCTACGGCGCAAGCGGCAACGCGGTGAGTTGACTCGACGAGATTTTCTCGCGTGACCTCGACGACGAGTTCAGCCAACGAGAGCCGGCTCGACGACGACCGCTTCCTGTTCGGCGAAAACCGGATTGCTGAGATAGCGCTCGCCGGTATCGCAACCAATTGTGACGACCGTCTTCCCCTTCATCTCGGGACGCGCCGCAACGGCTAACGCGGCGACGACGTTAGCGCCACTGGAAATGCCGACGAGCATCCCTTCCTCGCGCGCCAAGCGCCGCGCCATCGCGATCGCATCGGCGTCGGTGACACGCATGACTTCGTCGTAGATCTTCGTGTTCAAAATCTTCGGTACGAAGCCGGCACCCGTACCTTGAATCTTATGCGGTCCCGGTTTGCCGCCCGAAAGCACCGGCGATCCGTCGGGCTCTACCGCGATCATCCTAACCTCGGGTTTGCGCGATTTGAGCACCTCGCCGACACCGGTGATCGTGCCGCCCGTACCGATTGCCGAGACGACTGCGTCGACGCTTCCGTCGGTGTCGCGCCAAATCTCTTCAGCGGTCGTGCGCCGGTGAATCTCGGGGTTCGCCGGATTCTCGAACTGCTGCGGCATGAAATACTTCGACGACGCGCTAGCGAGAATTTCGTTCGCGCGATTGACGGCGCCCGTCATTCCCTGCGCTCCGGGCGTCAGCACGACTTGCGCGCCGTACGCTTTGAGCAGATTGCGCCGCTCGACCGTCATCGTGTCGGGCATGACCAGAATCAGCGGATAGCCCTTGGCTGCGGCAACGAAGGCCAGGGCGATACCGGTGTTGCCGCTGGTCGGCTCGAGGATCGTCATACCGGGAAGAAGCCGTCCGTTGCGCTCGGCGTCTTCGATCATCGCGACGCCGATGCGATCTTTAACCGATCCGGCCGGGTTGAAAGACTCCATCTTCACCAGGACGGTGCCGCCCAAGCCCGCGTTGAGGCGGGGAATCTTCACCAAGGGCGTGTTGCCGAACGTGTCGGCGAGATTCTCGTAAATGCGTGCCATAGTAGTGTGCTAAACCTCGGCAAGGTGCCAAGTGTTTCACCGCGAACGCTCGTTCGCATCCATGAACGCCTCACGTCTTCTTCAGGCGCTCGTTGCTATAGCCGGGCTCAGCGCCGCAGCCGCCACCGGAACTCCCTCGCACCCGCCGGCGCCGTCGATGGACGACGCGCTCGCCGCGATCGACCGCTACGCGCCGGTTGCGATGGCGGACCAGCAGACTCCCGGGCTGTCCGTCGCCATTACCGACCGCTCGAAGACGCTTCGGGTGATTACGCTCGGGTACGCCAACGTCGACGCAAAGACGCCCGTCACGCCTCAAACGCGATTCGCGATCGGCTCCATCACCAAATCGATGACGGCGCTGTCGATCATGCAGCTGCACGACGAAGGACGTGTCGGGCTGGACGCCCGGGTGAAGCAGTATCTGAAGTGGTTTTCGATCGACTCCGGCGGCACACCGATCTTGATACACCAGTTGCTTTCGCACACCGGCGGCGTTCCGGACGACTACTCGCTGGAAAACTCGTCGACCTACGACGTCGCGGCGTTACGCAGCGCCAAAGTGCTGTTCAAACCCGGAACCGATTGGTCGTACTCCAACGACGGCTACGCCACGCTCGGCGCGGTCGTTTCGAGTGTAGAAAAAAGACCTTGGAGCGACGTTGTCGAGCGTCGCGTTTTTTCGCCGCTTGGGATGAACGACAGCGCGGCAGTGTTTACGCCCGAAACCATGCAGACGGCCGCACTCGGATATCAGTGGCGGGTGAACGATCGTCCGCCGACGCTCGATCCCGTTTTGGTTGCATCGGCGCCGATGGACTTCGTCGATCCGGCGGGTTCGGTACTTTCGACCCCCGAGGACATGGCGCGTTACATGCGGCTGTACCTCAACGGCGGTAAGCTTCCGGACGGCCGCCGTTTGATTTCGGCGCAATCGTTTTCGCAAATGACGTCGCCGGACCGGTTCAACAACGGCAAGCCGGCGGGCGCGTCGTCCCCCGTGCTTGCCGAAGCGCCGCTATTCTACCGTAAATACGGCTTCGGCTTATCGGTCTTCGACGTAAACGGCGACCACATCGTAGGACATACCGGAGGAATTTCCGGGTACACCGCCTGCATGCAGATGAACCTGACGCGCGGCTTCGGAGTGATTGCGTTCGCGAATCACGTCGAAGCGCCGTTGCATCCCTGCGCGATCGTGATCTACGCAATGCACGTGCTTCGCTCGCAAATCGCCGCCGAAGCGCTGCCGACGCCGAAGCCGACTACGGATCCGGCGAACGTCGAACACCCCGGCGACTACGCGGGAACGTATCGGTCCGGCACGTCGCTACTGCGCGTCGTAGCGCTGGGCGACCGGCTTTCGCTCGTCAGCGGCGCGACTACGTCGACGCTCTATCCGCGCGACACCGACCAGTTCTGGAGTGACGATCCGCACTTTGCAACGTATCTCATCGCGTTCGGGCGCAACGAGCACAAGCGCGTCGTCGAACTGACGTACGGCTCGCAATGGTTCCCCAATCCCGACTATCGCGGGCCACACGACTTTCCGTATCCCAAAACGTGGGGCGCGTACGTTGGCCGCTATGAAAACGACTTTCTGGGCCAGCCGTTCATTACGCGCGCCGTTATCGTGAAGAATCGCCTGACGCTCGACGGCGTCACGCCGCTGCGCCCGCTGCGCGACGGCAGCTTCGCGATGGGCACGTCGATCGTACGTTTCGACACGTACGCCGGCGGCCAGACGCAACGGATGAAGCTCGACGACGCCAGGTTGTATCGCATCGGACTACCGTGATCGCATTGCGCGTCGCAGCAGCAGCAGCGCTCTTGGGTTCGCTGCTGGCCGCGTGCGCGACGCGGTCGACGCAACCGGTAATGCCGAACGCCCCCGGCACTTTGCGTGCGCGCGCGACGGTGCCCCTCATCTACTTGCTCGACGGGCGCGTTCCGCCGACGGCCATCGATGAAATACCGGTTACCGGCGGACCCCCCATCGCACAAATCCGCAACGGACTCAATGCGCCCGGCGGCGGCGTCGTCGACGAGAGCGGTACGCTGTACGTCGTTAACTTCACCGGCGCGCAGTACCAGGTGCTCGAGTATCCGTCCGGCACGCTTTCGCCCGCGCTGACCGTTACGATCGGAATCGGCTTTCCGGGCGGCGGCATCACCGTTGGCCCGAAGTCCGAGCTCTACGTTCTCAACCTGGGCGGACCGCTCGTGAAGTACGATCCCGGCTCGGCAACGCCGTCGTACGTCACGTATCGCGGGATCTGCCCGCAGAGTGGCGGCCAAGCTGCAAGCGGAGTCACCGTCGACGGGTTCGACACGCTTTACGTCCTGTTGGAATGTCGCAGCGACACGATCGTGCAGGAGTACGACGGCGGAGTTCCGCGCGTCGCGCGCACCATTCACCTCGCGTCGAACGCGATGCCGATCGGCCTCACCGCCGATAAACGCGGCACGCTATACGTAACGTACTTCGACGTGAATCAGCGATACCGTCTGGGAGTCGCAGAATACGCGCGCCGAAAGACGACGCCGTTTGCGGCATTCGATTTCGGACCGCAGCCGAAAATGGGGAGCGGAGGCAGCGGCCCGGTCGTCGACGAGGTTACCGGGCGTCTCTACACGACGTTTGGAATCTGCACGCAGAACACCGGCCGTCCGTGGCATTGCGCCGGGTACATCTACGGATTCCGCCGCGGCTCGAAAAGGCCGGACGTGACGATTACCGCACCGCACCTGCACTTGCTGGGCACACCGCAGTTCGATTCGAGCGGGAGGCTCTACACCGAGGTCATCTCTCCGCTGTCGCCGTTGGATGCGATTTGGCGCTATTCCGCATCGGGCGAGCGCGAAGCGCGAATAGTAAGAAATCGCGCGCTCGCCCTCATTACCGTCTGGCCGAACGCCGACTCAGGGAACCTCGTGCGTTCCTCGGCGCTTGCTGTCGGATTTGCCCCTGCGTGTCAGTCGACGCCGATGTCCCAGAGCAGTCCGAGATCCTTCTTGGCAAAAGAGCGAAACGCGATGAGCGTTTCGGTGTTGACGATCCCGTCGAGTGCGGCGACGTGCTCGGTCACCAAATCGTTGAGCTGCTCGTGCTCTTTCACGCGCGCGATGGCGACGAGGTCGAACGGACCCGCTACGGAGTAGACCTCGGCAATCCCGTCGATCGCCAGCAAATCGTCGGCGATCGATCGCAATCGCGGACGTTCGACATTCATCAGAATGAAAGCGGTGACCATGGCGGCTCTCTTCGGTGGGCCGGGACCGCGACCCCTCGGCGAGCAAATGATAGCTCCGTGGAAGCGTTCGCACGTGCCGCCGAAGCCGTCGCCGCCCGTCCGGGGAAGCTCGAGAAAGTCGCGCTCATCGCCGAGTACTTGCGCGAGCTGGATGCGGCCGATCTCGTCGCGGCGGCGCGCTTTTTTACGGGCAGCGCCTTTGCCGCGCGCGACCATCGCACGCTCTCGGTGGGCGGAAGCACGATCGTGTCTGCGGCGCGGCGCGTTTGGGTTTTCGATGACGCGCGGCTCGGTGCGGCGTATCGTGAAACCGGCGACTTGGGAGCGGCGCTCGGGCGCCTGGTTCGGCCACCGCGCGACGCAACGCTCTTTACCGATCGCCTAACCCCGGCATCGCTCGACGCGTTCTTCGGCGAGATCGCCGATGCGAGCGGCAAGAATGCGGGCAAACGGCGCGAGGCGGTACTCGAGCGAATCTTCCGCGCTTGCGACGATCCGCTCGTCGCTACGTACGTCGTCAAGATCGTTACCGGCGAGCTGCGCATCGGCTTACGCGAGGGTCTGGTGCTCGATGCGATCGCTCGCGCGTTCGACGCCGATCCGGCCGCCGTACGACGCGGATTGATGGCCGCCGGCGACGTCGGCGAAGTCGCACTCGCGGCCAAGCAAGGCACGCTCGGCGAACTGCGCGTCCTCTACGGAACGCCGATCGGATTCATGCTCGCGTCGCCGCTCGCATACGGCGAGACGTATAAGGAACTCGCGGGAGCGACGTGGCTCGTAGAAGACAAATACGACGGCGTTCGAGCGCAAGCGCACGTGTACGACGGTACGGTTCGGCTGTTCTCGAGGCGGCTCAACGACGTTACGGATTCCTACCCGCAAATCGCGACGGCGCTGAGCGGCATCGAGCGCAACGCCGTTTTCGACGGCGAAATCGTCGGAATGCGTGACGGGCGCGTCCTGCCGTTTCGCGAGCTGCAAACGCGAATGCAAGCGGAGGTTCCCCTGGCATACGTCGTTTTCGACGTGTTGGCGTTGGGCGACGATCTGCTCGTCGACGAACCGCTCGTGCGCCGGCGCGAACTGCTTGCCGAAGCGGTCGTTCCGAGCGGCACGCTGCTCCTCGCACGTTTCGATCCGGTCGAAGAGGTCGTCGCGCTCGAGGTCAACGACCGATTCGAAGGCGCACGCAAACGCGGCAATGAGGGGCTCATGCTCAAGCGCGCCGACTCGCCGTACGCGCCGGGCCGGCGCGGCAAGTGGTGGCTCAAGCTCAAGCGCGAGCTCACCACGCTTGACGTCGCCGTGATCGCCGTCGAATGGGGCCACGGCAAACGTTCGAACGTGCTTTCCGATTATACGTTTGCGGTGCGCGGCGACGACGGCACGCTCGTCGCGATCGGCAAAGCGTACTCCGGACTGACCGATGCCGAAATCGCCGAGCTGACGCAGTGGTTCTTAGCGCATCGTTTACCGCCGGATCGGCAACGCGAGAAGGCGCGTGCGTACGAAATTCCGGTCGAGCCGCTGATCGTGATCGAAGTCGCGTTCGACGCCGTTCAGAAGAGCGATTTACACGAAAGCGGTTTCGCTCTGCGGTTTCCCCGCATTCTCGCCATTCGCAACGACAAACCGCCCGAGGAGATCGATACGTTGGACGCGGTGCGCGAAATCTACCGCGAGATGTTGGCGCGTGAGGGATCGTCCTGAGAGCGCTCTCTTCCGAGCCGTAAATACTCGGCGGCTTCGAGCGTGACGAGGCCCTCGCCGATCAGCGCTTCGAGCTCGGGCAAAATGGCGTCAATCTTCTCGGCGTCGTCGACGACTTCGATGAGAATCGGAAGGTTCGGAATCCACGAAAGAACTTTGGCGACGTGAATCTGCTGGTGGCTTCCGTAGCCTTCGATGCCGCGAAAGACCGTGGCGCCGGCGAGGTTCTTGGCGCGAAGGAACTCGACGATCGCCGTGTACATCGGCTGCACGCCGTGCCGGTCGCTTTCGTCGATGAAGATCCGAAGCAAACGGCCCTGTTTGAAGCCTTCCATTCCCATGAAGGATTGGGGATTCGGCCGTGCAACACCCGCTGTCGAACGGGATGGAGCTCCCCGTAAACCGCCCACGTGGCTGATGGCTCCTGTTAGCAGTAACGCTTTGACAGGAGCTTTTTCATGTCCCAACTCGCGCAAAGCGATAATCTTTGGCTGGTGGCCGGCGTCTGGATGGCGCTGGCCGCAATCGCCGCATTTCTGGCAATCCGCGTCAAAATGCCGGCGGCGCTTCTCGAAATCGTGGCCGGCATGCTGGCCGGCAACCTCATAAGCTTGCGCACGAACGCGTGGATCGATTTCGTCGCCGGTTTCGGCAGCATCATGCTGACGTTCTTGGCGGGAGCCGAGATCGATCCGGTGGTGCTTCGCAAACAGCTCGTACCGTCGACCGTTCTGGGCGCCGCATCGTTTGCGGCACCGTTTGCCGCCGCACTGGCGTACGCGCTGTTCGTGGGGCACTGGACGATCGACGCCGCCAAGATCGCCGGCATCGCGATGTCCACGACGTCGGTGGCGGTCGTCTATGCCGTCATGGTTGAATCCGGGCTAGCCACCAAGGAGTTCGGGCAGCTCATCCTCGCGGCGTGTTTTTTCACCGACCTCGGCACCGTGGTCGCGTTGGGACTTCTGTTCGCCAACTACAACCTCTGGCTCGGGGCGCTGGTCGTGGCCATCGCGGTCGCGATGGTTATCGTCCCGCGTATGCTGCCGCGGCTGTTAGACCGCACCCGGCCCTACGTCAGCGAACCGGCGCTGCGCGTTTTGTTTGCAGTCATCTTCTTCTTGGCCGCGTGCGCGGTCTTTGCCAAAAGTGAGGGCGTGCTGCCGGCATACTTCCTCGGTTTGGCATGCGCGGGCGTCATGATCTCGTATCCGGACGTAAAGCGCCGGCTGCAAACGATGACCATGACGCTGCTCGCGCCGTTCTACTTCGTCAAGGCCGGCACGTACATCGAGTTCGGCGCCGCGGTCGCGAACGCGTGGCTGATAGCGGCGCTGTTTTTCGTGAAGATCGTTGCGAAAATCCTGGGCGTTCTGCCGCTGGCGCGTTGGGGATTCAACTACGCTCCGCAAAACGCCGGTTACCTTACTCTGATGATGGCCACCGGATTGACGTTCGGCACCATCTCGAGCCTCTACGGCCTGACGCACCACTACATCACGCAAGCGCAGTACACCGCGCTCGTTACCGTCGTGATTTTGACCGCCGTCGTGCCGACGGCCATCGCGCAACTGCTCTTCAAACCGAGCGCAGAACCCGCAGAAATGGAGGCCGAAGTACCGTAGGCCGCCCTACTGGCGAGCGGGCGCATATTCGTAGACGCTAGGGACCCGAGCGGATATCATGAGCGTGAGCTTAGGTTTCTCTTCCCCAGCGGAGTTTTTCCATGTCTACCCTGATGGTCGTCTTTACAGGCGAGTATGACGTCGCATGTAAAGACGTATTGAGGCGCGAGTTCCGGCGTATTGAGTCGGAACCTAACGTCGTTTTCGATTTTTCGGACGCGAAATATCTCGATTCGTCGTGCATCGGCGAACTGCTGACGTTGCGAAGAGAACGGCGTCGAAGAGGCTTCGCGCGTGAAACGGTTGTGATGCCGCCGGGCGAGAGCCTCGTCAAGCGCGTCTTCGATCTGTGCGGCCTGGAGCGAGTGTTCAACGTGACACGCTCGTACCGGCCGCGCGCCGGCGAAGTCGTCGTGCTGCAGTACATCTCGGCCTAGAGCGTCAGTCGCCCAGCCGGCGACGACGTTCTTCGCGGATTTGCCGCGCGCGTTCGGCAGCGTCGAAACCCGAAGGCGGGTCGCGCCGTTCTACGAGCGCCGTGCGCAGGCGTGCGCCCGCAACGGCCAGGAGCAGGGCGATCCCGATTGCGGCGAAGATAAGCCGGCCGGGCACTTGAAGGGCGGCGATGCTCGCAAACACGACCGCCGCGAGTGCGAGGAACGTTTGCGTACGCGTCACGACATGAGATGCCCGCGCATGATGTCGAGTAACTCACCCGGCCCGATCCCGGTGCGACCGCAAAACGGATACTCGAGAACCGTGGCGACCCAGAAGAGCGTGCCTAACGCCGTTGCGATCGCAATCGTCAGCACGGAGTGCGTTTCGTGCCGATCGGGCATCGCTAAACCGAGCACGACCAGCACCGAGCACGACAGCACGGTCAGCGCGATCCAAATTTCGTTGGGAATCGACGACGTCGACGTTTGCCAACGACGATTGCGCAGGTCTTCCATCGACCCCAGCTGGCGGTAAAGGTCGTCGGCGTAGGCAGGCGCGCGCGGCTTCGCCGCTCGTTTCAGTGCGACCAGTGTAACGTCGACGTGAGGATCCACAACGCCGCCGCACAACTGCGGCCACTCGGCGATCGATTCGTCGACGTAGGTTCGCAGCATCGGAAGCTGCGATGGGCTGATGTCGCGCGCGACCAGGCGTATCGCGGCCGCCTCGTCGTCGACGTTGGATTTGGCGCGAGCCGCGCTGTTCCAGACCGTTACGATGGTGAATGCGAAGAGCAGGGCGGTAAGTCCGCCGACGCACGTCGCCCACGCACTCACGACGGCGGGGCCCGCTGGAAAGGCCGATGCGGTACGACCAGCGCCGCCCAAGCATCATGGCGGAGATCCCCGCGAGATTCGAGACCGCGACCATGACGACGAACGCGAGCCACGTGGGCGCGCGCTCGAACGAAGTCATCACGCCTTCCCAGATTCAGGGCAGGCGTGCGGATTTACTTGTTTTTGAACTTAGCGACGCGCTTTTCGTTGTACGCCGCGATGCCTTCTTTGGCGTCTTCGCTCTTGAAGAGCAGCGACTGCAGCTCGCGTTCGAGCGCGAGAGCGTCTTGCAGCGGGAGCTCGGCTCCGGTCTGCACGCTGCGCTTGATGTGTCCCACCGCCATCGGTGCCTTGTTCGGCGTGCAAAACTGCTTCGCGTAATCGAGCACCAGCGCGCGGAACTCGCCGCCACTGCCTTCGTAGATGTCGTTGACGATGCCCCACTCCATGGCTTGCTCGAAGCTCACGGTCTTGCCCGTCACCATCAGCTCGATCGCGCGCGACTTGCCGACGAGGCGAGCGAGACGCTGCGTGCCGCCGGTACCGGGAAGCACGCCGAGCGCGACTTCGGGCAAACCGATCTTGCCCGCATCCTGACGTGCGATACGGATGTCGGCCGCCATCGCGATCTCGAGGCCGCCGCCCACCGTATGTCCGTTGAGTGCGGCGATCACGAGCTTCGGGGTTTGCTCCAAGCGCGACAGCGTTTCGTTGGCGTGCAGGCAGAACATGTATTTGAAGTCGGGCGTTACCGAGTTGAGCATGCCGATGTTCGCGCCGGCGGAGAAAAACTTCTCACCTTTACCGGCAAGCAAAATCACCTCGACGTCGCCGTCGAAACGCGCGTCGAGAATCGCGTCGTCGAGCTGGCGCATCATTTCGTGCGTGTACGTATTGGCCGGCGGATCGTCCATCTCGATAATCGCGACGTGACCGTCTTTCGAATAGTTGATGACGCGCTTGCCGTCGAACGGACGCGCCTCGCGTCCGAACGGAGTCTGCGCCACGCCGTTGACTGCTGAGCTCATTAGTTTAAATTCCCTTTCGGTGCGATCCAGTTGGGGTTTTTGAAGAAGTCTTTGAGAACGTCGTCGTCGGCCGGCGTCGGCAGAACGCTCGGCGCGTACGCATTCCATTCGTCCTCGGTGAGTTTACGGCCGTCGACGGCGTAGCGGTCTCCCGAGAAGTCGCCGATCTTGCGGTTGAACTTCATATCGGGAACGTAGAGCTTCGTTTCGCTGGGATTGACCTCGTTCACGCGCGCCACCGTTCCGGTGACTTCTTCGTAGAACTGCCTGCGCGCGCGCTCGTTGAGGCGTTCCTTGTCGACCGCGTCGCTGGTCTTGTCCTCGTCGACGCGTCCTTTGATGCCCCACGCGTACGCCCACTGCGCCGAGCCCGAATGGTCGGTTCCGAACAGATCGAGCGATCCGGAGATCCATTTGTTATAGTATTTTTGCTGCATTCCGACCGGAATCACGGCCGCTTTGGCGATGCGGCGCAAGCCCGTAATACCCGTGCCCATGTGGTACGATTCTTCGCGAAGCATCGGTCCCATCGATTGCGCCAGCGGAGCGAAGCTCGAGTGCTGGAGCATCGTCAGCTGGAACTTGCCGTCGCGATCCATGAAGTTCGTGTACGCAAAGAAGTCGAGCCAGTGCGTAACGTCGTCGTTGAATGCGTTGAGCAGCCGATTCTTCTTGCCGAACGCGCGACGCTCGAGCATCTTCTGCGCTTCGATCTTTCCTTCGCTGCCGAAATGGTTTACCAGCAGATGGCACATTTGGTAACCGTGGCGCGTCTCTTCAACCATGATGCGAACGAGCGCCGCGAGATCGTATTCGCTCGGCGCATTGTTTACTAAAAAGCGCTGCTGCTCGTTGGACGCGAACTCCGTATCGCCTTGAAAGACGACCATGTTCAGCACCGCATCGCGCATGCGCTGATCCGGGATCTCGCGCACCTTTTCCCAGCGCCGATCGCCCTTGAAGTCGCCGAAGTAGATCTCCGATACGGGCAACTCGCCGTACTTGGCCTCGAACTCGTAGCCGGGCATGAACCGTTCGATCAGTTCGCGGTCGAGCCCGATGTCGTGCTGCCACTCCTGGAGCATGTCGATCCAGTCTTCGAACGTGGAAATTCTAGCCATTGTGGTTGCCCCTTGTCATCCTGAGCGAAGCGGAAGCGGCGCAGTCGAAGGGCGCCAGTGTGACGGTTTTTTGACGATACGCGGGAATAGTGTCATATTAGTGGGCATGGCCCCCGAAGTCAAGCGACCAGTCACCCGCCCTAATTCTTTTATCTTCACCCTTTTCGGCGACGTCGTCGAGCGCTGGGGCGGCGAGCATTCGCTCGCGATCGGGACGCTAATTCGGCTGATGGGTGCCTTCGGCGTGTCCGAAGCGGCCGTACGACAGGCTGCTTCCCGGATAGCACGCCAGGGTTGGCTGGTGGCCCATCGCCGCGGGACCCGGGCGTTTTACGCGGTCACTGAGCGCGGCCGGCGCCGCATCGAGGAACTCAATCCACGCATCTACGGCCCGGTCATCGAGTGGGACGGCCGGTGGCGCATCCTTACCTATAGTGTGGAAGAATCGCGCCGCGAACGGCGCGACCGGCTGCGCAAGGAACTCGCCGTACTCGGATGGGCTCCGCTCTCGGCATCGGTTTGGATCACGCCCAGCGACTCGCTCGACGCGGCTCGCTCCGCCGCCGAAAATGCGGAGGCAGCCGATGCCGTGCACCTTTTCTTAGGCGAGTACCGGGGACCGCTCGGAGACCGCGAACTCGTCGCGCGCTGCTGGGATCTCGAGAAAATCGCTGCCGCTTATCGCGACTTCATCGATCGTTACGCGACGCGACTGCAGCGCGAACGCGAACGCGGCGATCTAAGCGACGAGGACGCCTTCGTCGAGCGCTTGTGGCTCGTACACGACTACCGAAAGTTCGCCTACATCGATCCGGGGCTGCCGTCGGAACTCGTTCCCGCACATTGGCCGGGCACGACCGCCGCCGCAATCTTCCGCGAGTTTTACGCGCTGCTCGGCGGAAAATCGCACCGCTACTTCAATACCCTTGCCCGGCAAGTCGATTCCTAACTGCCTCTAATCGAAGGGGGCGGACCGGAGGGTGGGGGCGTCGAACCGACCCCGCCATGCCCAAACGCGCTTCCATTCTTTTTGCCGTCATCGCGCTCGGCTTGACCTTCGCTGCGTGCGGCGGTAACGGGGCAAACCCGAACGCTTCGCCTAGCCCGACCGTCACCCTGACGCCCGATCCGAAGGATCGCTCGGCCAGCGTCAACGTTACGATTCTCGGCACCCCCGCACCGAACGTCGCCGTACAAATTTCGACGCCGAAATCGAGCGCGAGCCCGCGTCCGGGAACGCCTTTCGACACGGAGACGACCAATAGGAAGGGGACGGCGGTTTTCAACAAACTGAATCCGGCGAAAACGTACTGCTGGGTCGCACTGCTCACGTCGAGCCAATCGTCGTCGACGTGCGCGCCGTACTACATCTGGCAGACCGGTCCCGTTCTCGTAGGGACCTAAAACAGAGCTACTCTTCGTCGTGCAAGTGCAAGTGACTGCCGTCTTCGGCGTCACTGAGCACGTCACGCGCTTCGGCGAGCACCGCGCGAGAAAGCGGACGTTTCGGCGATTCGATCGAGCCGAAATCGGCTAGGAAGTCGGCCTCACTCCAATCTTCCCACGTTTCTAGCGGCTCGCCGTCGCAGTCGGCCGGGAAGCGCACGCAAAACCCTTGCTCGAGATGCATGCCCACGACGCTTACGCGGGTCCCGCGCGGGAAATAGGTTCCGTCCTTCCAGAGCGTTCCGTAGGTCGTATCGTATTCGCTGCCGATGCGCAGCGTGTCGATCAATGCCACGAGTGTTTATACCTTGAATGGGTCCATCGGTTTCTCACCAACGTAGGTGAGTAAGCTCTTGGTTTCGCCGTACAGGCGCATGGTTTCCATACCGAGCTCGCGGCCGTACCCGGATTGCTTGTACCCGCCAAACGGAATGCCGGGGAAGATCGCATAGGGCGTGTTGATTGCGACCGTGCCGGTGCGCAATGCGCGTGCGACGCGGTTCGCACGGCCGATGTTTTGCGACCAGACGCTGGCCGATAACCCGTAGTCGCTGTCGTTGGCAATCGAGATCGCGTCGGCTTCGTCGTCGAAGCGGACGAGCGCCGCGACGGGGCCGAAGATTTCCTCGCGCGCGATGCGATGGTGACGCTCGGCTTCAAAAGCGGTCGGGCTCCAGAACATACCGTCGGCAAACGAACCGCCCATTGCCGGCGGCGCGCCGCCGAAGATTGCTTTGGCGCCTTCGAAGGCGCCGATTTCGCAATACGACTTGATCTTCTCGAGCTGCTCGCGCATCGTAATGGCGCCGACTTGCGTTTGGGGATCTTCCGGATCGCCCACGCGAACTTTCGCCGACTTCTCGCTAAACGCAGCGACGAAACGATCGTAAATCGTCGACTGCACCAAAATGCGCGAGCGCGCTTCGCACGTCTGCCCGGCGTTATAGTAAATTCCATAGAGCGCGCCCGCCACTGCGCCATCGATGTCGGCGTCGTCGAAAACGATCGAAGGCGACTTTCCGCCCAACTCGAGCGTTACGCGCTTGAGCGTTTGCGCCGCAGTTGCGGCGACGATTTTTCCGGTCGACGTCGATCCCGTAAACGCGATCTTGTCGATTTTCGGATGCTCGACGATCCACTGGCCGAGCTCGCGCGTCGAGCCGGTAACGATGTTGAGCACGCCTTCGGGAACGCCGGCTTCGAGCGCGATCTTGCCGAGCTCGAGCGCGCTGAGCGGCGTTGCGGGGGCCGGCTTGAGTACGACCGTGCAGCCCGCGGCGAGCGCGGGCGCCACTTTCCACGACGCAAGCAGCAGCGGAAAGTTCCACGGAACGATCGCACCGACGACGCCGACGGGCTCCCGAACCGTGCTCGCGAGATAGGTCGGCAACGGCGGCGGAATCGTTTCGCCGTAGTTTTTGGTTGCAGCGCCGGCGTAAAACTCGAAACAATCAACGATCGCGCCCATTTCGCCCTTAGCGGTCGAAAGCGCCTTGCCGTTGTCGCGCACTTCGAGGAGCGCGATATCGTTTGCACGCTCGCCGATGAGCTGCGCCATCTTGTAGAGGATCTTTGCGCGGCGCGACGCCGGCATCGACGTCCATTTGCCGGCGTCGAACGCGGCGCGCGCCGCATCGACGGCTGCGTCGACGTCGGCCTGCGTTGCCTCGGCTACGCCGGCCAGCTGCGCGCCGGTCGCTGGATTGCAGTCTTCGTAGGTGCCGCCGCCCTCGGCGTCGCGCCACTGTCCACCGATAAGTAGTTGCGTCTTAGTCGTCGTCAACATTCCTTAGTCCACACGTTCGAAGATCGTTGCTATTCCTTGGCCGACCCCGATGCACATCGTCGCCAGCCCGTAGCGCCCGCCGCGCCGGCGCAGCTCGTGCAGCAGCGTCGTCGCGATTCGTGCGCCCGACGCGCCCAGCGGATGACCCAGCGCGATAGCGCCCCCGTTGGGATTCGTCGCCGCGGCGTTTAACTCCAGGTCATTCATACAAGCGAGCGCCTGCGATGCGAACGCCTCATTGATTTCGACCACGTCGAGCGACGCGACGCTCAGCCTGGCGTTACGCAGCGCCTTTTTGGTTGCCGGAATCGGACCGAGGCCCATGACGTCCGGCGCGACGCCCGCCGATGCCGACGCCACGACGCGCGCCAACGGACGCCAGTTCAAGCGGCGCGCCGTTTCCGCTTCGCATAATAGTACCGCCGCAGCGCCGTCATTGATTCCCGACGAGTTACCGGCCGTTACGGTCCCACCGTCCTTGAATGCGGGCTTGAGTTTTGCCAACGATTCGAGCGTCGTATCGGGGCGAGGATGCTCGTCTTTGCTGACGATGACGTCACCTTTCGACAGGCTCAGGGTGACGCTGACGAGCTCGTCGTCGAATGCGCCGCGTTCCATCGCGGCTTTGCACTTCACTTGCGAATCCAGCGCGAAGCGGTCTTGCTCTTCGCGCGAGATGCCGTATTGCTTGGCGACATTCTCTGCGGTTTCGCCCAACGAAATCGTCCATTCGCGCGGCATTTTTTGATTGACCATCCGCCAGCCGAGCACGGTATCGAAGAGTTCTTGCTTACGTCCAAACGCCGTATCGCTTTTGGGCATCACGTACGGCGCGCGCGTCATCGACTCAACACCGCCGGCGATCATGAGATCGCCCTCGCCGAATGCAATCGCTTGTGCGGCCGAGTTGAGTGCCTGCAGGCTCGATCCGCACAGACGATTGATCGTTGCGCCGGGAACTTCGATCGGCAACCCCGCAAGCAACACCGCCATTCGGGCGACGTTGCGGTTGTCTTCGCCGCTTTGATTGGCGGCGCCGAAATACACGTCGTCGATGCGTTCGGGCGGAACGCCGTTGCGATCGACGATGGCGCGAACGACCGTCGCGGCCAAATCGTCCGGCCGAACCGTTGCCAGCGCGCCGCCATAACGGCCGATCGGCGTGCGAAGCGCGTCGATCACCCAGACTTCACGCGCCATTACGGCCTGGTTTCCACCGGTTCGGTCGGCGCCTCTTCTTCGACGTCTAACACCCAGAGCGAGCGGTGCGGAGCGAACTCGGCGCCCTCGGCATCGGCAAGACGCTGCAAGATCCGCGTCACGCGCGCGCCGCCGATCTCGCGCCCCCACGCGATCGGGCCGATCGGGTAGTTCGTGCCAAGGCGCATCGCCGTATCGACGTCGTCGGGCGTCGCCACCTCTTCGTGCACGGCGGTAACGGCTTCGTTAATGATCGAGCCGACGATGCGGCCGAGAAAAAGGGCTGGCACGTCTTCGACCAACATCACGCCTCGGCCGATGGTTGCGAATAGCTCTTGCGCCAGCTCCAGCGCGTCGTCGGAGACCGATTCCGAATCGACGATTTCGACCGCCCGCTGAGTCGCAAGCGAGCCCAGCACGCCGTAACCGACCAGGCGCTCGGGATGACTCATGCGCGCCGCGCAGGCGGCGATGTCGGTCGCGTACGCGTCGGCGAAAAAGATCGTCTCGGGACCGAGCATGCTGTCGAGCGTAGCGAGAATCTCGCCGCGATCGCCCGTTCCGTTCCCGACGTCGATGAGAATCGTCGTCGCGGGCGCGAGCTCGTCGAGGAGCTCGTCGTTTTCGATTCGCTTCACGTTGGCATAGTGTTGCTCCAGCAGTTCCGCAAGCTCGTCGGCAACGCCGCCGAAACCGATTAGTGCGATGACTTCGTCGTCGTTGGCCTCTCCCGGCGCCGCTTCAACCGAGAGATCGAGCTTCGGAACGTCTCCGGAGTAGTCGTAGAACCCGGCGCCGGTTTTACGACCGAGCCGGCCCTGCGCGAGCATCGTCCGCTGCATGTCGACTGGAGCTAGACGCTTGGCTTCGGTGCGTTCGTAAACCGATTCGGTCGTCGCCAAGTTGACGTCGAGACCGATGAGATCCATCAGCTCGAAGGGACCCATGCGAAAACCTGCCGATCGTGCCAATGCGTCGAGCTCTTCGGCGGAAGCGACGTCACGCTCGAGCGCCCGCATCGACTGCAAATAGAACGGCCGCGCGACGCGATTCACGACGAACCCCGGCGTATCGGCGGCGAGCACCGCAGTCTTGCCGACGCGTTCGACGAACGCATAAGCGCGTTCGATTGCTTCGTCGCTCGTTTCGGGCGCGTGCACGATTTCGATCAGCTTCATTGCAGCCGGAGGATTGAAAAAATGCAAACCGATCGCGCGCTGCGGGTTGTCGACGACGTCCGCGAGAGCCCCGACCGAGAGCGACGACGTATTGCTGGCGAGCAACGCATCGGGAGCGATTGCCTGCGCCAACGCGACGAAGGTGTCGCGCTTGAGATCGAATCGCTCGGGCACCGCTTCGATGGCGATCGATGCCTCGCTGTGCTGGGGGATCGTTTCCGACCAACGCACGCGATCGGCGATCGACGTATCGCCCGCGCGCTCGGCGTCGCGCGCAATCCGCTCGGTGCCGCGCCGGCGCGCTTCGGCATTCGGCTCGACGACGAGCACGGCGTACCCGCCGCGCGCTGCAACGAAGGCGATCCCCGCACCCATCGTGCCGCCGCCCACAACTAATACGAGATCTTCCATAAGCCACGGGCTCTTCGCCGGGATCGGGCGAAGTGCCTTACCGATGCAAAAGCCTCAATGGCGCCGACGGTCGTCGGAATATCTGATCGACTCGCCTTTCATGCGATTGCGTGCCGACGAAGTCGAGCTGCCGGACGGCACCGTGATCGCGCAGTATTTCGTGCGCGAGTCGCGCGGGTTCGTCGTGGTCTTTGCGATAACGCCCGACGATCGGATCGTCTTGGTCAGGCAGTATCGCTACGGAAGCGACGAGATCCATCTGGAGCTTCCCGCGGGAATGCTCGACGGGGACGAAGCCCCTGCGGGCTGCGCCGCGCGCGAACTCTCTGAAGAAACGGGGTACGAAGCGGAACGGTTGGAGGAAGTCGCGTCGTACTACGTCGAGCCCGTTCGCTCGAAAGCGCAAACGTACGTTTTTTTGGCACGCGGCGCACGGCACGTTCGGCCGCCCCAGCCCGACGCCTCAGAGATGCTGGAAACCGAACTCGCGGGATTCGAGGATTTCCGCGCCATGCTAAGCGACGGGCGTATCGACACCGCACATACGCTAGCCGCAGCGTATCGCGTGTTGGAATACCTGCGCCGACTCTAGCGTTTAGTCCTTCGCCGTTGCCATCGAGTCGGATTGGAGGGATAACGTCGTCTCCGACTTGACGGTGTTATACTGCTCGCCTTGCTCGCTGCGCTGAATCGAGTATTCCGTCACCGACGTCGGGATGCTTCTGTTGAAGTCGTAGCCGATCGTCGAGTTGATGTTCGCCGTATACGGCTTTGCGCTGTTTTCCTTTTCGACGCGAACCTCGTCGATGACCATCGCGCCGTTGTTATTCTTTGAAAGGGTGTAATCGGCAATCGTCGACGTCTGACCGTCTCGCTCGACGTGCCAGTGCCCCTTCGCGTCGAGATTGTTCGGATCGACGAAGTGCGCGCCGAGGAAGCGCAGCAGCGTGAGCTCTTCGGCCGTCACTTTTTGGTTCGGATCGCAGATGGTCGTGGTATCGCCGAAGACGACGCACGTCGAAGGCGGTGCCTTGCGCGTGTCCTGTCCCTGTTCGCTCACGACGACGACCAGCCCTGAGTCCGGCTGCTCGCGCACCACGTCGACTACGATCGATCCCTTGTCGCTCGAGCCGCCGGTGTAGTCGGTCATCCCCGAGGGATTCCCCGAACCATCGCCCATGGTCGCGCCCATGCCGGAGCTGTGAATCTGCTTGTCCGTACTGACGCCGTACGTAAACGTGTAGACGAGATGCCGCTGCGGCGACCCGGTCATCGTCGTTGCAGCCGACGCCGTAATTGGAAGAAGCGCCGCAACCAGCGCCGCACCGAAAATCCTCATGGGATACCGTTCGAGGGGCCGGTTAGACTTCCTTAGCGCCAAGCTTGCGAAGCGCTAGGCGTACGCGTCGACGACGGTGCCTAAGCCGATGGAGGCCGAAAGCTGGGCGGCAACCGTTTGGTCGAGGTTCATCAGCAACTTGAGAACACCGGTGTCGACCTGACCGGCGACGCCGGCCAAAGCGAGACTCGAAGAAACCCCTGCAATGTCCACGGGTGATGAAACCTCCATCCTCTATATCGGTAGCTAAGAATGAAATGTCCAGCATGCATCCCGTTCTCGCCCTCTACCTCAAAGTGACGATCGTCATCGCCCTCGCCATCGTGGTGCTGACGTTAATGGCCATCGTCACGAAGATCGTCATCGTGGCCGCCCTCATCGGCGCGGTGGTCGTCGGCGCGCTCTTCCTTTATTCTCTGTTCCGGCGCCGTCACCAACTCCCCAACGTCAGGTAAGAAGCGCGACCAGTGCCTCGGTGACTCGATCGGGCTCCTCGATCATCGGGAGGTGTCCGCTCCGCTCGCAAACGATCAGACGTCCCTTCGGAAAGGCCCGCGCTACGGCGCGGGCTTCTTCGATTGGAACGAGCGCGTCTTGGGCGCCGGCCACCATCAACATCGGGAAGTCGAGGTCCGGGGCGATGTCGTCCGACGCCACCCGCATGGCCATGCCGCGCTGCATCGCGGCGGCCCCTCGAGGATCGATGCTTCGCGCCAACTCGAGGACGCGAGCAGCGATTTCAGGACGTTCCGAGACCGTTTCCGGTGCGAATAAACGCGACGTCATTTCCGACGGCAACGCACCGTCGCGTTCGATCGAATCCGCTGTTTTGCGCCGATTTTCTGCAGTTTCTTGCGTGTCGGCCGCGATTCGACTGCACACGAGCGCGAGGTGCGTGACTCGCTCGGTGTACATCCGCGCGAATGCGAGAGCGACGTAACCTCCGAGCGAATGACCGACGAATGCCGCGCGTTCGATCGCGAGCGCGTCGAGCGCCGCGGCAATGTCCGACGCGAGCGTCTCCATGAGATACGGGCCGTCGGGAACCGACGACGCACCCATGCCGCGCAAGTCGGGAAGCACGACGCGATGAGTTCGCGCGAACGCTTTTGCTTGCGCGTCCCAGATGTCGCGCGTCACCGGAAATCCGTGGATCATCACCACCGCGTTGCCGGCAAATCCGTCGACGCGCACGTCGATGCGCGCACCGTCATCTCCAAAAACTTGCATCAAATCTGTAAATACTGTATAAGGAAGGCAACAACCCTGGTCGGTTGTCGACCAGAGAAAGGATGACTACCACACAATGGCAGTCAAACGTCGTAGAAAGAAAGCCGCTGCCGCGCCGGCAGCAGCTGCGCCCAAGAAGCGCAAGACCAGAAAGAAAGCCACAGGCCGCAAGAAGGCTACGCGTAAGAAAGCCGCACGTAAGGGCGGTCGCAAGAAGAAAGCCACTCGCAAGAAAGCCACTCGCAAGAAAGCCACTCGTAAGAAAGCCGCTCGCAAGGGCGGACGCAAGAAGGCTCGCAAGAAGGCGACACGCAAAGCCACGACCCGCCGCCGTAAGGGCGCACGCAAAGCCGGCCGCCGGAAGAAGGCCGCAGCCTAACCTTCGGCAAGCTCAGTGTGACAGCTGGGCTATATTTACGCCTGTTGCGAGCCGCGAATTTCGCGGCTCGCTTTTTTTATTCTCCCGTCTATACGGTGCGGACGATGGGGCGAAAGAACCAGATCGCCAGAAAGAGCACCGCACAAAGCGCGCCGGCAAAGATGAACATCGCGTGCAGCCCGAACGCGGCGGCGATGGTGCCGTCCACGAGCGAGCCGCCTGGGACGACGCCGATAGCGATCATGGTGTAAACCGCGAGCGCACGCCCGCGAACGTCCTCGGGCGACAGCATCTGAATCAGCGTATTGGTCGCGCCCAGCAACGCCATCGTCCCGATGCCGATTGCGAAAAGTACCGGCAGCGCAATGCCGATCGACGGGACGAAGCCGAGCACGAGCACGCCGCACGACATTCCGACACCGGCCTGTACCCACAGCCGTGAACGCCGCTCCCGCTGGGCAAAATACGCCGTCATCAGCGCTCCGCCGAACCCGCCGATACCGATGGCGGATACCGCCCAGCCCAAGCCGTGCGGTCCCGCGCGCAGCACGTTCACGACGAACGCTGGAATCAACTGGCTGTACGGCCGCGTAAAAATCGCGGTTATCAAGAACGCTAGAACGATCCAGCGCAGAATCGGATGCCCCGCGATAAAAGCCAAGCCCTGATGCATCGACTGCAGCAGCGGCTCGTCGCGGCGCTGGGTCTCGCGCCGCGATTCGCGCATCATGATCACCGCGGCGACGACCGCGAGCGTGAGCACTGCGTTGACGTAAAAGGATCCGGCGACGCCCACCCAGACGATCAGCGCGCCCGCAAGGGCCGGTCCGGCTACTGCCGGTGCGTTGAACGCCACGGAGTTTAAGCCAACGGCATTGCCGACGTACTGCCGGTCGACCAGCAGCGGAACCCAGCTTTGACGCGTCGGCGAGTCGAACGCGTTGGCGGCAGAGTTCAGCGCCGACAGGAAGATGAGACTGACGAGCCCGAGACGATTCATGCTCGCCAGAACGGCGAGCAGCAGCGCGACGAGCGCCATGGTCGAGTTCGTGATCATCAGCACGCGGCGTCGCGGGAGGCGGTCGGCCACGACGCCGGCGATCGGCGAGAGCAGCAACACCGGCACGGCGCGCGCCGCGCCGAGGAAACCCAGGTCGAGCGCCGCGCGGTGCGGCGTGCCCGCGACCTGCGCGACGAAAAACCCCATCGCGGTGAACTGCATCCACGTTCCGAGATTGGAAACCATGAGCCCGATCCACAGCAGCCGGAAGTCTCGGTAACGCAGCGCGGTGAGGATCGACGGGGAGCGCTTCGGGACGCGTTCGTTCACTCGCGCTCGGCGCGCAGGCCCCGACCTTGCGGTCGGGGAGGAAGCGCCATGGCACAATGCCATGCGTATGACACTCTGCGGTGATACGCTGAGTGTCGCTCATGCAGCTCGCCATCCAAACGCAACTCGTTCCCGACGCCGATCAGGCCGCGTCGCTTGACGCGACCGTCCGGCGCTTCAATGCCGCCGCGGATTGGCTGGCCAGTCTCGCGCACGCGAGCGGATGCGCCAACAAGTACGACTTGCAA
>DASRSM010000080.1:0-15802 GCA_035656415.1 Vulcanimicrobiaceae bacterium
CGCCGCGCGAGCATCGTAAAATAGCCGTCCGCACAAAATAATTCTGCGAACGACACCGGCGCGTCCATCGACTTTCGGCTCTTGGCGATACCGTTGAGAATATACGACAGAATAATGGCTTCCTTGCAGCGCTGGTTCGCCGCAAAGTTGACGATCTGCGGATTGTCGACCCCGAAGAAGCGATATGAGTGATAGAGGGGGCCGAGGTCGTCGAGCAGGCGCGCGCGGTCCACTACCGGCTCCCCTCCGCAACGCTGAGCCGCGCTTCCAGAGCCGCGATGCGCTGGCCGCGTTCGTTTGCGATCCGTGCGGTATCGTTGAGCCGGCCGACGAGCTCTTGCGTGCACAGCCCAACGACCTTCTGCGAGAACTGTCGCGTGGCGGTGAAGAGATTCGCCAGCAACTCGAGCCGCCCCACATCGCGCTTTTGAACGGCATCGTTGAACTCTAAGGTAAAGGGTAGTTCGTAAACCGCTTCGGTCGTGAGGCTATGCCGCAGATCCGCCGATACGATCGAGCTCACCATCTCGGAAAGCCGTTCCTTGCCCGGATGTACCAAGCCCAGTTTTTCGATGAGGTACTCCGCCTGGGGCACTCCGTCATCGAACCACCGATCGTATTCGACGAGGGCATCCAACTTGGCGCCGGTGTAGCCGACGGCATCGGCCGTATGTTCCAACCACAATAACTCGCCTTGAATCGGATTCATCTTCTCGCGCGTCTGCAGCGAACGCACGCAGTCGCGCGGATGCCGCGATACGAGAACGTATTTGGCCTCCAGACCGAGCTCGTCGATTATTCCTTTCCATAGCGGCATCAGCCGCGCCGTCCTCGGATCTTTGAAGCCCCACACGAGGCCGGCTTTTTCGAACTCGCGCGAGACCAGCTCGACGAGCTGCTGCCGCGGTTGAGCCACTGCGGGCGAATGCCACCACTGAGGGGGCAAGGGACGCACCGTCGTCGGTATCGCCCACGTCAGTCCGAACGCGCGTAGGATGTCGTCGTGGATCTTCGAGATCGTCCACGACTCGAAATAGCCCTTTTCGTTGAACTCGGTGGGCGGCATGAGGTCGTCGCTCAACGGCAGTCCCAGCGCGTTGAGCACGTTCATCGTTACGGACGTTCCGGAACGATGCATGCCCAATACGATGACAATCCGCCTGCGCGACGTGGAGGGGGTGGTCGGCACAATGACTTTATCGGCCCGGGTCAAAATGAGCGTTAGCCCATGTCAAGGTATTACCGTTACTTCGGCCTCGAGCGAGACCCATTTTTGGACACGGCCGATCCATACTTCTATTGCGAGCTGGGCAACCTTCGCAAAGCCAAGGACCGGCTCATCGACTCCGTGGAGTCCTCGCGCGGTTTGACGGTAGTCCTGGGCGAGCCCGGCACCGGAAAGACGAGCCTGAGCAGCGCGCTCGAACAGGAGCTCCTTGCCGACGAACGGATCGTCATGGGCAAGATTCTCGATCCTTCGTTCGCCACGGACGTCGAGTTTCTCATCGCCGTGGGCCGCGTTTTCGGCCTGGCGCTTCCGCCACGCTCGAGCGCCGCGCTCAAAAACGCGCTGAAAAACTTCTTCTTTGAAACCGCAATACTCGAGAAGCGCACGCTGGTGCTCGTCATCGACGAAGCTCAGAACTTAAGCCAAGAAAATCTCGAAGCGTTGCGACTGCTGTTGAACTATCAAGTACCGCAGCGCAAGCTGCTGAACATCCTGCTGTTCGGACAAGCCGAGCTCGAGGGGCGCGTCGCCGCGCAGGGTAACCTCGCCGATCGCGTCGACAGTTGGATACGGCTCTCGCGCTTGGACGTTGCCATGTCGGCGGCCGTTCTCGACTTCCGCCTGCAGCGCGCAGGATTAACGCCGGGACAGCAAATCTTTACGCCGTCCGCACGAGAGCTGCTCGTTCAAGGGGCCGGCGGCTTGCCGCGACGGCTCACGATGGTCGCGCACCTCGCGATGGAGGAAGCCTCCGATCGCGCCAGCACGCTCGTAAACGAAGACCACGTCCTCACTGCCATGGCGATGCGCGGCATCGTCGTCGAACGACCCGTCGTAACGCCGGCCCAAAGTTTGGCGAACGGTAAATCCGAGACCACGGATCGGGGATTTTTCCGGCGCATCTTCGCGCGCCGCGTCGCAAAGTGAGACGGTAAATACTCGTGCGCGAACCCGACTTCGAGTTGAGCGCCGACATGCGATTGTTGGAGTTGCAGCGCGGCGCGCTCGGTTTGCCTCCGCGCGAGCGGCTCTCATGGGAAAGCCATGCGATCACCGAAGGGAGTCTGCCGGTCGCGCAAGCCGAGCCCGAACCCGGGCGAACGCCGGTGCTCTCGGTAGAAGCTACCGCGTTTCCGGCCGACGGCGTAATTCCGGGAGCCGTCGTAACGTTGACTTTGAGCGTTGCCAACGAAGGCGCGGCCGCCGCAACCGACATCGTCGTTACCGTTCCGCTGCCGGGAGGCGCCGCGTATCGTCCCGGCAGTTTCGTTTGGAACGGACGCTCGACGTACGACGAAGTCGCGGAAACCTTCTTTACCGCAGGGCTTCCGATCGGAACGCTGGCTGCCGGCGATCGCGCGACGTTTCAATGGAAGATCGGCGTAAAGCTCGGCACGAAACCGATCGTGGTCGCGCCGCAGGTGCGGGGCAGCGGTACCGCGGTCGTGGGCGCCCGCCCCGTCGTCGTCGGGCGCAAGGATCAAACGACGACTGCGTTCGCGCGCGACGTTGCGCACGCGGAAGCCGCGATTTACGAACCCAAGCCGCTGATTCCGGTAGACATCCCCGCGACGGATCTTCCGATTTACGAACTCGACGAAGAGGAAGAGCTCGTATACGCCGCTACCGACGCAGCGTTATCTGCGGCGGCACCGCCGAAGTTCGAAGAGCCGCAAATCGCGGTGCCGGAGCCCGAGCCCGTTGCGCCGGAACCCGCAGCGGAGGCGGTTCGCGAAGCCGTGGTTTTGTACGGTTCGTTCGATCGCGCGACCCTCGCATTTTTCGAACGGATCTTTTTGGGCACGAAACCCCCGGGAATTCTACAGCACTGTATCTTTGGCGGCGCACTGGCGTGCACGCTCGACGCACAAGGCAAAGATCCCGCCAGCCTCAAGCGACACCTCGACGGCCAATCGAACATTTTACACCGCATCGGATTACACGAAAGGCTCGGCAAGAAAGAGCCGATTTCGGAATACGCGGGCGAGCTGCTGGCCGAGCTCGATCGTTTGCAGCCAATCCCGATCGTTGCTCCGGGCTGGGCGCAGAAGGGAACGCTCACGCTCGTGAGCGAGCTGTCCGAGCCGACGCGCGTCGTCGTTGCGAATCTCGCCCAGGAACGCGGACGCTGGGACTTCGTTAAAGCGCGTCAACTCACGCTCGCGCTCCAGGCGCAAACCGTCGCGGGAAACCTCGAACCCGGATTGCGCTCGCAGATCGAAGCCGCGCTGCAAGCGTACGCACAAGCCTCGGTTACGACGCTCCAAAAGCTTTTCGTGCGCATACGCATCGATCGAACGACCGGTCTGCTCTTCCAAAACGAACCGTCGCTCGACGCAGCTGCAAAGGCTGCAGTCGCGGCGCTTGCGGCCGCACTGGGATCACCCTGACCGAAGCGCGGTGAGATTTTATCTCGGCATTCCTACCGGAGGAGCGCCCGCGCAACCGTTCCTCGAGAGCCTTTTAAGCCTCCAGCTGCCCGTCGGCGCGGAAGCGTTCGAACGCGGTATCGTGACCGGCAATTTCGTACCGGCTCAGCGCGACGTACTCGTCGATCGCGCCATGCGGTGGAACGCCGACACGATCGCCATGTGTGACGACGACATGATCCTCCCGCCGGACGCGTTTGCGAAGCTCTGCAACGTCCTGCGCGCGGACGCTCGCATAGCGCTGGCCGGTGCGCTGTACTACTCGCGCGACGGCTTACGCCCGATGGCCGTCGACGGCTGGGAACCGTCGGACACGACGCAGGGCTGGATTCCGGCCTTTGACGACCAAACGCCGGTTGACGTCGCGGGCGTCGGTTTCGGATGCATCGCCATTCGCGCAAGCGTTTTTTCCGAGTTTACGCGCCCATTCTTTGCCGCGCAAATTTACGTCGAGCGCAATGCCGGTCGGGTGCGCGTGTGCAACGAGGATTATCTCTTCTGCGCTCGCTTGCGCGCGGCAGGTTATCGAGTCGTGCTGCATCCCGGCGTTCGCTGCGGCCATTACGATCGCGCGAAAGCGCGCGTTTTTCCCGAGCGTTGGGAAGATCCACAGACATCGAACCGCAAACGCGTGCTGGCCCGTATCGGCGAGCGCTACGCACTCGTTCCCCTCGAGGATGCACCCAAGACGGTCGCGCGCGAGCGGCAGATCGCCGCGGACGTTACCTACATCGAATCCGACGAAATCGACTAGCGGCGGCTGTCGAAGCCCAGCGTGCGGGCCGGCGCGTGCTTTGCGCCGATCGATCGCGCGAAAATCTTCCACGTAGAAAGGGTCTGGAGTTTCTGACCGACTTGGTCCCGGAACTCCGACAAGCGTTCGATCTGATCTTGACGCGCGTCGTACACGCGTTTGACGCGCTGATAAATCGCCTCGTCGAACTCTGCGTCGCGCCCCGCCGCCGCCGCTTCCATAGCGTTGCGAAACGCGTGTGTCGCGCGCCGCGCTTCGCGCAGTGCGTCGGATGCGTCGTCCCACTCGCCGGCAATAAGCGCGGTCTCGAGTACGCCGCAAAGCCGCTCGAGCTCGGAAACTTCGCGCTCTACCGCTGCGCGCTCGGGATTAGCCGACGCTTGCAAACGAGGATCCGCCCATCCCCGCGGCCTGATTTTGAACGCGCTGTGCCTTGAATTGCGTAACGGCCGTCTGCCAGGTCTGCCGGTAGTCCTTGAAATACGGAATCACGCGTTCGAGCCGAGTGATGTCTTTCTGCATGTTCGTCATCACCAGCTCGTGGTGCCAAAACTCGTAAACTCGGAAGAGATTCTTGGCCAGCTCGCCGCCGACGTCCATGTTGAGCGAGCCCATCAACAGACAGCACGCGCGCTGCGCCCTCAACAGGGCTTTGTGGATGCCTTCGATGTCGTGGCGCTCGTTGACGAGCTTGTCGTGGGCTTGCTGCGACGCGAGAATGAGCGCGTCGAAGATCTTGACGATGAGATCCTCTTTCGACGCGGTGCCGATGGAAGTTTCGAGGTACTTCTGATCCGGTGTACGCATCGTTGTCTATTTACCCGACGAAGACGACGAAGAGATCGTGAAGCCGAGCGCGGCCGCCAACTGCTGTTGTTCGGCCTGGAGCTGCGCGATGAGCGCTTCGCTGGCGACGAACTGCGAGCGCAGATTGTTGGCCTGCTGATTCGCAGAATCGGTGATTTGCTGAATCTGCTGCTGGTAGTTCGAGATCTGGTCCGTATTGGAGTTCTCGTAGTTCTGGATCACCGATACCGTCGGGACGAGCCCAACCGGCCCCGAATCCAAAAGCGTGGGCGCACCGGTCACCGCGGTCAGATAGTTGCCGAGGACGGCCGTTAAGCCGTTGGTTCCGTTGAGCAAGCTCGATATTGCCGACGGATTGGCGGTGAAGGCCGAGATGAACTTGCCCGCGTCGAGCGACTGCAGCGTCCCATCGGTGCCCTGATATGTGGTCGATTGCACCGGCGAGGTCGTATTGTTTCCGGCGTTTTGTCCGCCGTTCCCGCTTTGCGTATTGCTGTTGTTGTTCGTCGTTAAGGTTTGGAACGTGTCGCTGAGCGACAGGCCTACTTGCGAAAGCGAGTTGTAGGATTTTCCGGATCCCAGGAAGCCGCCGACGATTTGCGTGAGCTCCTGCACGATGCTCTGCGCGTTGGAGCGTCCGAACAGTACGCCGCCGCCGATCGATTGAGCGGCGCCGCCCGAACCCGGCGCTGCCGGCACCATAGTGGGTGGCGCGGTAGCCGCGTTAATCTCACTCACCGCCGCGTTGTAGGCCGAGGTGAAGGTCTGCAGAGCGCTGATCAATCCCGAAGTGTCCTGCGCCACCGAGATGGTTACGGGCGTCCCGCCCGAGAAGCTGCTCTGCAGATTCAGGCTGATGCCCTGAATGGCGCTCGTAACCGTGTTCGAGTTACTGAAATACTTTTGCGTTCCGCCGCCAGCCGTCTGAACGTCGACTTCAGACTGCGAACCGACTTGCGTCGTCGCCCCCGAAGCGGCCGTAAGGCCTGCGGCGGTGAGGAAGTTGCTCGTGTCGCCCGCCGCACCAATCACGATACTTTGCGGCCCGGTCGCCGTCGCGGTCAAATTGATCTGACCCGTCGTCGTGTTGAACGTCGCTACGACGCCCGCTCCGCTCGAGTTGATCGCACTGAGAACGTCGGCGGTGTTATCGCCGGTCGAAACGGTAATCTTGACGCCGTTGATCGTGAAGAAGCCACCGGTCACGGGCGTAACGTAACCCGCAGCAGTGGTCGTGCTGAAGGACGCCGCTTCATTGATGCCGCCGACGTCGGCCGTTCCGACGAGCGACCCGCTGCCCGGCGCGTTGTTCAGCTGCGCGTTGCTTAGGCGCAGCACGTCGAGCAAGTTGCCGGCGTCGCCGCTCGCGCCCACCGAGATCGGCTGATCCGACGAGGTGAATTGCACGACGCCGTTTACGAGCGTCGCGAGGAATCCGGCATCCGCTTTGACCTGCACGGCATTGTTGATGTTGCTGAGGATTTGATCGAGCGACTGCGTGTTGACGTTGTACGAAATCGAGACGCCGTCAACGGTAATCTGCCCGAGCGATCCGCCGCCGTTGGTCGGCGCAATCGCTGCATACGAGCTAGCTAGCGGAACTTGATCGGACGGCGTACCGGCGTAGGGTCCCGACGTCAGGTTGTCGGTGATGCCGTGTCCGGCGGCTGCGTTGCTCGTCACGCTCGTAGCGGTCGCCGTCTGCACCTTGGTAATCGTGTACACGCCGGGGATTGCTGCCGTCCCGGCGATACCCGAGGCGCTCACGAGCGCACTGTTCGACGATACGGCGCTGTACGCGCCGTACAGATTCGTGTTGGAGAGCGTGACGAGCGAATTCTGAACGGACTGAAGGAAATTGTTGATCGTGACGAGTTCGACGTTGGCTTGATTCAACGTCGCAACCGATGCGCCCAGACCGATCGTCGGAGCCAGCGAGAGCTTCGTCAGCTGCGTGATGATCGAGTTGTAATCGATGCCCGAAACGACGCCGGGAAAGCTGATCGGCGGGATGTTCGTGCCCGGAACGTTGCTGGTAGACATAAGTTATCTACCTACGCGCTGCGGTCGAACGTTGCGCCGTGTTGCTGATCGAAAAACTGGGCGAGATTAACGAGAATTTCCGGCGGAAACGACGCTACCTCTTGGCCCGTTTTCGGATCCGTGAACACGGTGATGATCTGATGCGTATCGTTGATGACGCGATACGAAACGTTCAGACTCACCGGTGCCTGTGGACCCGGAAGATTGAACAGCTTCGCAACCGCAGGCGCAATAGCGCTGTGGTTGTCGCCGGAATGCGTTGTCGATTGCGTTTGTGGTGCGGGTGCGTCCGAGGTAACAGAAACTGGCGCGGCGTGGCCTACGCTCGCGTCGATTTCTCCTGTAATCGCACCCTGTGCCGATGCTGCGGCCGCCGCAGCGCCGGTCGCAGAAACATCCATGTCCGACCGATCTCCTTCTCTCCGCTCTCTTTATTCTTCGGCCAGGCCGGAAATCAGTTTAGACACGTGGGGCCTCCTGGGCCACCCGGCCGGCTGCAGCCTGATAGGCCGCCAGGACTTCCCGAAGGCTCTGGAACGGGTTGCAGATCCGGGCGGTGTGAGCTGTCAAGGCGGAAGCAACTTGGGGGGCTTGCTCCCAGGCGCGCTTGAGACCCGCGCTAATGCTCTCCGTCGACCCCGGATCGACTAAAACCGCGAGCCCCGGCCAAACGCTACGAGCATACCCCGAGAGGGGAGCCACCAGAGCCGCTCCGGCTGCCGCCGCTCTCGCCGACCGGTAGAGGCCGGCCGATGACCACGAAGCGTCGGCAAAGACTCTCGCACGCCGGTAGAGCGCGGAAAGCTCCCCGGCGGTAAGGCCGTTCGCGGGCAGCCAGCATGCTCCGACGCCGAACGCCGAAACGACCTCGTTATAATAATTCACGTCCCGGACGCGCCCGGTCAGCACGATCGAATATCCGAGCGCCGCGGCAGCGCGTACCAGGTGAAACTGGTTACAGCGCGCCTCAATCGGCGCGTGAACGAGCACGTAATCGTCCGACCCGACGAGCGATCCGATCTCGCCGTCGCCCGGGTCGGCGCCCAGGAGTGCGGGCACGTTCCGGCACGTACCGTTAAAGCCAAACGCTCGTAGACGCGCCGATTCATCGTCCCCGCTGACCACCACGGATCCGGCACGCCGGACGAGCTCGCGCACGTCGTGATTTTCATTTAGCTTCGCCGCACCGATCGATGGAACGTTCGGCGCCTCGAGCTTGCGGCCGCGTATGGCCTCGAAATAATAGGCGCGCATCTCGTCGTCCGCCGTGTTTTCCAACGCAGAACGGACGATCGCTTCGCCCCAAGCGGCTTCGTCAGCCGGATCGTCGACGTACGGCGTCACGACGATCGGAATGTTGGGATTTCCTCCACGTTGGAGCGCTGCATTGAGCGAAGGGGCGCATCGCCATCCAAAGACGTGAATGAGATCGTGCTCGCGCGGATGTACGTGGTTCGCCGGCACGACCATGGGCGTAAAGCCCTGTTCTTCCAGGCGCGCGGCGAGCGCGAAAGCCGCGTCCGTGTCCGCATCCTCCGTACCGATGTAGTCGTCGCGAACCACGATACCGATGCGGCCGGCCGACCCTTGGATAATTGTGGTTTCGGCGATGCCCGACGGCCGCAGTTCGACGCCCGGGGCGGTTACGCTGAAGCGCGTCTCGGCGGCGCCGTCCTCGACGTCGAACGACACCATCACCGGCGGCGGTATGGGCTTTACGGCTTCCACGACGCGTCCGGCGTCGCTAGCGCGGAGATCGATCGTCACGTCCGCGGGCGGACGTGACGAGCCGCCGATGGCAATGCCGTAGGAATCTAGCGGCGTTCGCGGCTCGAAAATCTCGCCGCCGAACCACTCTCGTGCGAGATTCGACATTTCGACGCCGCCCAGATCGGTATCGACGCGCGACGCGACGCGCGCCAACAATGCCGCTCCGTTTGCTCCTCCCGGATCGCTTACGGCAACGGTTTTGCCCGCCGCGAAGCGTAGTGCGTAGACGTACGGCGCCAGCGAACGCACGACGGTTTCCGTCCGCGCCGCCCCGATGAATCCGGCTTTACGGCAGCGACCGAAGAGCTCGTGAGCGTACGCGTTCTCGCCGAACAATCGAATCGCCTCATCGTTCGCAGACCGCGCAATGGCCAGCGATCGCAGCCACGGTTCGACTAAATCTTCCAGCTCGTAGCGCGTTTGGGTGCGCAACCGAGGCAGCCGGCTCGGCCACATCAGCGCGCTGCGCTCGCGGAACCAGAGTAAGCTCCCTTGCACGCCGGCGAAGGGCAGAACGAACGTATGTCCTTCAGCGGAGAACACCAGGTCGAGGATACCCTCGTTATCGACGCGCAGGCTGTAGCCCGGTTCGAAGCGACCTGCAACGAGATTTTTTGCGCAGACCAAACGATGGTACAGATCCAACGACGCTTGCGGTACCAGGGCCGTGAAACGCGAGTGCGTTCTCATCGCCCCTCCGCCAATCGCCGCAGCGCGCTCGGGCTGCGGTCGTTCAGGTCGGAGATGTGTACGCCGCCTTTCGCGTCGAGCGTCGATTGCCAGTTCGTGTGATCCGACTCGTCGCTGACCACGACGTCGGCGGCCGCTTGTGGATCGACGTTTTCGCGGCTGAGGATTCGCTCGATTCGCGTTCCCGCCGTTTCGGCCGCGAGATCGCCGAACATGCCGATCGCAAAGCACGCGCGGTCTTCGCGTTTGAACGCGCGCACGAAACGTTTCGCGAACTCCGCCGCCGCACTCCACTCCGATTCGTTGCGAACGGCCGTGTAGAACAGCATACGTGCGTCGGGCAGCCACGCATCGTCTTCGTCTTCATCTTCATTTACGGTAGATACCGGCCCCGGCTGCGGCAGAGCGAAGTAGTGCTTCGCGCGATCGAACCCCTTGCTGAAGAGGGGCCGTGCCTGATAGCCTGCCGTGGGGAATGCTTGCGGCAGTCCCCACTTTTGCGCGAACTTCGACCAGTTCTCATTCATCGTTTTGGCGTAGTCGACGTTGTTTGCGGCAAACGACTGGCTGCCGAAATGGTGAATGAAGACGTCCTCGCAGACGTAGATTCCGTATCCCGCCGCACGCGTGCGCAGGCAGAAGTCGTCGTCTTCGAAATTTCCCATGCCGAAACGCTCGTCCATGCCGCCGATTTGATCGATCAGCAGCCGATCGATGCACAAGCACAATCCAATGGCGCGGTCCGCGAGGTATCCGCTGCGGGCCCAGCGTTCGCGCCGCTCCGCGGCAAACGCCACCAGCGACGCTTCGTCGTTGTAATTAACGATTGGAAGTTGCTGATGACCGACGACCTTATTGCTGCGTGGCGCGCTGATGCCGACTCCCGGAATCCTGCGAAACGCGTCGAGCAGCCCGTCGAGCCAGCCGTCGGTAACGATCACGTCGTTGTTGAGGAGCACGACGTAATCGCCGCGCGCTTCGGCAATGCCTTGATTGTTGCCACCGGCGTAGCCGCGGTTCGACGAATTATAAACGACGCGAATGTGGGGATCGTCGATCGCCCGAAGCATCTCCAGAGTTTCGGAACCCGATCCGTTGTCGACGACGATGACCTCGTACGGCTCCGACGTGGATTTCGCAATCGACTCGAGCGCCTTTTGCGTAAACGTCGGTGCGTTCCAACTGAGGGTTACGATCGATACCAGCCCGCGCGACGGAACGGGGCGTTTTCGAACGACGCGCTCGACGGCTAATGGATCGGTATCGAAAACGCCGGCGAGCGGCATACGCTGCACGCGCTCGAAGACCGGATCGGTCCCTACCGGCGGCAGCGACGCAATTGCACCGCGAACGCCGCGCGTTCCGCGCTCGAGCGCAAGCGTTTGCAGAAGCAGATCGGCCACCGCGCCGTCGAGCGTCGGGAAATCGCCGAGCGTGAGATGCTGAGGTATCCGCTTGAGCGACAGCAGCGTGCAGCGAGCGTCGGTCGCCAGAGAGCCCACGTTTTCGCCGCACGGAAGCTCGGGCGCGTACGTCGCGGCCGCCACGTTTTCCGGCGTGAGCGTTTGCGTGACGAGTTCGTCGAGCCAACCCGGCTCGAGCCGCGCGGCGGCCGAAATCAACGCGACGTAGCGCTCCCCGCGAACCTCCATCGCTTCGCGCAGCGTTTTGACGGCCTTATCCGCCGAGCACCAGACGATCTTATCGATCGGCGACCGGTTCGCTCGCACCGTCTTCTCAAAGCCTTCGCAGTCGTCGGGCGCGGGCCCGTGAACGATTGCGACCGTCGACGGCGTCGGCCGAATGACGAACGAGGTGAGGCCGGGTTGACGGTCGAGCACTACGATGCGGCCGTCCTCGACCATCCGCTTCGGAAAATCGCACGGAACGCTATCGCCCCAGCGCTCTTCGAGCGTTGCGATGTTCCACCACACCTTGCGAAAGCGCTGGACGCCGGACTTGGACTCGAAGTGATAGAGCGTCGCCTTCGGCTCGTAAACGACGCGAAGTCCGCGCGCCCGCACTTTGAAACAGTAATCGACGTCTTCGTAACCGTTCCAATACGTTTCGTCCAAGCCGCCGAGCTCCAGATACAAATCTCGCGCAGTCAACAGACACGCCCCGGTAACGGCGGCATAATCGTGTTTTACGTTCGCATCGCGATCGTCTTTGGCAACGCTGAGCGCGTAGTGGAACGGCGTAAACGTGGGGTGGCCGAAGACCGACCGCGATAGGACGACCCCACCGTGCTGAATCGTGTCGTTCGGATACAGAAGTTTCGCGCCGACGGCTCCGACGCCGTCCTCGCGGCCCGTCGCAAGCATCGCCGACAGCCATCCCGGCAACGCCAGCGTATCGTTATTGAGCATGACGATAAACCGGCCCGACGCCGCGGCCACGCCTTGATTGTTGGCTGCGGCGAACCCGAGGTTGCGATCGTTGCGAATCATCCGGATCCATGGAAATTCGGCGAGCACTTCGGGGGTCTCGTCGCTCGACGCGTTGTCGACCACGAGAACCTCGCCCTCACCCACGCCCGCAAGCGTTGAAGGCAACGTCGCGAGACAATTGCGCGTCAGCTCGGCTTTATTGAAAACCGGAATGATAATCGAGTAATCGAGCACGCTTAGGTTTGCAGGGCGAGGTCGGCGACGGCCGCGGCATCCCCGATGCGGCCGCTGCGCAAGTAGAATGCGGATAGCTCGAGTGCTCCCGCAGCCCGGTCTAGTGCAAAGGCGCGCTTGAGCGGCTCTTCTGCTTCGGATGGGCTGCCCAGCTCCTCGAGCAGTTTCGCTTTCAACAAAAGTCCCTGCACGTGATTGGGATCTCCGGTAAGAACCTGCTCGGTAGCCGCCAGCGCCTGCGTTCCATTTCCGATCGCGCGATACAACGCCGCTTTGAGCATTGCGATCGCCGTCATCGTGTCCGCGGGACCTTCGTGGACCGCGCCGAGCACCGCAAGCGCGCGGTCGCGATCGCCCAGCTTCGAAAGTGCCAATCCCAAAGCGTAATGCAACGTCGCGTGATCCGGAGCGAGCGCTAGGCCCGCCTCGGACAACTCGCGTCCGGTTTCGAATTCGCCGCGTTCGATCGCACGACGGGCGCGACGTAAATAGTCTCCGGCACTTTGCGGCGGAACGGCTTCTTCGCGCGCGATCAAATTCGCGACCTCGCCGGCTTTTCCGCGAGCGCGCAACAGGACTTCCAACGGATCGAGGATTTCCGATGCGCCCGGGGTCATCGCGGCGGCCGCTTCGAGGTAGCGTTCATCTTCGAACGATCCGCGTTTCTGGGCGACGGCGGCAGCGGCCATGAGCAGCGGAACCGACCACTGCGCGGCAAACGTCGCGTACGTTTGATCGACGATCGACAGCGCGTCGTCCGCGCGATTGTTCCGTAGCAACGCGTTGACGTATTCGATCGTCGATTGCGGGCTCGTGCGATGCAGTTCGTATACCGTCCGGTAGGACTCGAGTGCGTTGGGAATGCGGCCGAGCCGCTCGAGCGCTCGCGCGCGGTTGATATGCAGCGGTTCGGCGTTCGGTGCGTTCTTGAGGCCCTTGTCGAACCATTCGAGCGCCTTTTCGTCGTTCTTCTGCATGACGTAGCTCGAGCCGATTTCGCTATGCGCTTTCCAGATGTAGACCTGATCGTCGATCACGTACTGGAGCGCCGCGTACTTTCCGTCTTCGATGGCCTCCAAATACGCCGCACGTCCGTCGTCGAAGCGCTTTTGCGCGATCAGCGCTTTGCCGAGTTGGAAATGTGCGTTGGCGTAGTGCGGAGAGAACTCCAGCGCGGCCCGCGCGATCGATTCGCCTTTGACCGGGTCGTCGAGCTTGTCGCAATACGTTTCGGCCAACACCGCAAGACCGTTCGGGACGAATCCTCGGTGCTGCTTGCCCAAGATCGTCCGCATTTTTTCGAGCGCGTCGCGCGCCGTCTCGTAATCGTTGCACAAGAATGCCGTGGTGCCGAGATTGAACCAATGAAACGCGTCGTCGGGTTCTTTCTCGGCCGCGGCTTTGACGATGGCGAGATTTCGCGCGCCCTTCCCGCGTCCCTCGACGACCTCTTTGACGTAGCCGTGATGAACGACGCCGATGGGCGATGGAACGCCGTTGAGGCCGTTGGGATCGTTGTCGTACGTCGCGAACTCGTGAATCAAACCGCGATAGCGAATTTTAGGATCGTTGGGAAAGACGCGAATCAGCGCGTGCGACATGTCGCCGGTGCCTTGATAGTCGTCGGACCGGTTGTAGATCCGGACCCACAGCGCCGTTCGGTCGGCCGGCACGTTCTTGAGAGCGATCAGCGACGACTTCGAGTTCGGCATGATCTCTTCGTCCGCGTCGAGCACCAGGATCCATCGCTTGGAAGCCTGCTCCAGCGCCTGATTGCGCGCCCACGCGAAATCGTTGCGCCATTCGCGTTCGACCACGATCGCGCCGAACGATTTGGCGATCTCGATGGTTCGGTCGGTCGACCCCGTGTCGACGACGATTATCTCGTCCACGGCGTCCTGCGCGCTGTGCAACGCCTGCGCCAAGAATCGCTCTTCGTTCTTGACGATCATGCAGAGCGAAATGCCGGGAGCGACCTGTTCTTTGCCGGGCGCCGGCTGCGGCAGCCCGTAGAGCAACCCAGCCGCGCCGCCTGTCTTCGCGGCCGGGACGACGGGCTTCGTATCGGCGTTTGCAGGCCGCTTGGAACGGACGTGGATCGGCATCCTTAATGGTATTCGGCGGCGCCCTTCTAAAAAACAAGAGCTCGCCGGTTGGCGAGCTCTTGAGCTTTGGAGCCTTCCGCGATTATCGGAAGAGCGTAAGCACCGATTGGGCGTTGGCGTTGCTCTGTGCCAAGACCGAGGTCCCGACTTGCACCAGGATCTGCAGCTTGGTGAACTCCGTCGTCGCCTGACCGACGTTGAGGTCGCGGATGTTCGACTCGGCAGCCTGTAGGTTGGTGGCTGCAACGTTATCGGAGTCTTGGTCGATATTCAACCGGACGACGACCGCACCGAGCTGCGCTTGCTGGTTGAGCAAGCGTTGCAGCGCGTTGTCGATCTGACCGATCGTATCTTCCGCGCCCAGCGACGGGTTGTTCGCCGCCGAGATCGCGACGTTGACGTTCGAGATGCGCAAGGTCGACGTGTTCGTCGCTTGGATGCCCACCTGAATGACGTCGCCTTCGTAGGCGCCCGACTGGAAGTTGAACGCCGGATTGTTCGGATTCGTCAAGGCCGCCACGTTCTGGCTGATCTTGATGTACGACGTCGTGCCGACGTCGGCCGTCGTGAAGTTGCCGAGCGTGATGGCGACGTTGTCGAAGCCCTTCGCGCCGGTCGCGCCGGTGCCGGCGATAGCGGCGTTCGCAGCGAACAGCGTGCTCGAGACGGTAATCTGTCCCGACGCGCTGTTGATGAACGTTTCTTGTACGGCAATCGAGACGCCGGTGTTGACCACTTGCAGCTCGATCGTACCGTCTTGCGTTCCCGTACCGCCGGTGCCTTGAACGCCGCCGGCCGTGGTATTGAACGACGCACCCGAGCCGACCGCGCAGGCCGCCAGGAAGCCGTAGTTCACGCCGTTGACCGTCGTCTTCGCACCGTTGGTTGCTAGGGCAGTGTTCGCCGTAATCGTCAAAAACGAGTTCTGCTGCGACTGGAAGCCCGCGTGCGAGCCGTCGAGCAACGGCGCGCCGTTGAAGTTCGTATTCTGAGCGATACGGTTGACTTCGAGCAGCAACTGCGTGACTTCCGTCTGCAGATTGAGACGGTCGTTGTTGCTGTTGATGTCCGAAGCGCCTTCCACCGCGAGGCTGCGGATACGCTGCAGAATCTGCGTCGTCGACGTCAGCGCGCCAAGCGCTACTTGCGCGGCGTTGTTGGCATTCTGTACGTTTTGCACCGCCTGGTTGAAGCCGTCAACCTGCGTTTGCAGGTTGGTGGAAATGGCGTTACCCGACGGATCGTCGGCTGCGGAATTGATGCGCAGACCCGAAGAGAGTTGGGTGACGACATTTTGCAGTTGAGATTGGTTGCGGTCCAGATTGAGCTGGACACTGTTCGCCAACAGATTG
>DASRSM010000081.1:0-19511 GCA_035656415.1 Vulcanimicrobiaceae bacterium
ACGTCGCCAACGCGATCCTCGACGGAACCGACGCGGTGATGCTCTCGGGCGAGACGGCACGCGGCTTGTACCCCACCGAAGCCGTCCGGATGATGGCCGAGATCGCGCGCGAAGTCGAAAAAGACTACCCGCACCACGTGCTGCGCGACCGGCGCCTGGAGAACATGGCGCCGACGATTGCCATGTCGATCGCCGAAGCCGCCACACGCGCCAGCGACGAGCTGACCATTCCGTACATCGTCACGGGCACGACGACGGGTAACACGGCCCATCACATCGCGGCGTTCCGGCCGCACGCGCGCATCATCGCGCTCACACCGGAGAAAACGGTCGCTCAGCGGCTCTCGCTGCTATGGGGAACCGAATCGATTCTCATCGACACGTACGCGTCGATCGACGTGCTGCTGTACATGACCGAACGTCAAATGGTGCACGCGGGCTTGGTGAGCTCGGGCGACTCCATCGCGTTTACGACCGGCATGCCGGTCGGCGCCGGCGGCACCAACGTTTTGAAAATCCATCAGATTCCCTAAGCGCGGGTTTTTAGCAACGCTCGAGCGTGCTCGAGCGCGGCGTCGTGCGTCTCACCCGACAGCATGCGCGCCAGCTCTTCTTCACGTTGCGGCGCCGCAGCGATCTCGCGCACCGAGATCGTCGTTTCTTTCTTGTTCTCGCTCTTTTCCAAGACGTAGTGACGGTCGGCCCAAGTGGCCAACTGCGCGAGATGCGTCACGCACATGACTTGGCCGCTGCCGGCAAGCCGGCCGATACGCGCGCCGACGGCGATTGCCGTCGCTCCGCCGATACCCGCATCGATCTCGTCGAACACCAGCGCGTTCGCTTCGCCGCGGGTGCTCGCAAGCACGACGACGAGCGCGAGCAGCACGCGCGATAGCTCGCCGCCGGAGGCAACGCGCGAAAGTGGCCGCGCCGGTTCGCCGGCGTTGGCCGCAAAAAGAAATTCGACGCGCTCGGCACCGCCGGCGCCGACGTTCTCCATCGTCGTAAAGGCCGCTTCGAACCGGCCCGAACTCAGCGCAATATCGGAAAACTCGCCAACGACGCGCTTCGAGAGCGCGCTCGCCGCCTTTTTGCGCGATGCGGTCAACGTCGCAGCGCGCCGCTTCAGCTCCTCGAGCGCCGCGGCGTTACGCGCTTCCAGCTCGGCGAACCGCCGATCGCGGCCTTCGTACTCCTCGACGATCGCACGCGCGCTTTCCGCACGTTCCAGCACCGCTTCGAGCGCCCCACCGTACTTGCGTTTGAGACGATCCAGTACGTCGAGACGCGCGTTGATCGCTTCGAGCTCGGCGGGATCGTACTCCGTCGCTTCGAGCGAGCGCGCGATCGTCGCGGCGAGATCGACCGCCTCGCTTTGCAGTGCGGTCGCGCGATCGGCGGATTCGCGCAACTCGGTGCCGACGTCACGTATAGCGGCGAGCGCCGCCGACGCGCTTCCCAGACCGGCTACCGCGCCGGCTTCTTCGTCGGCCAGCGATTCGTGAGCCGCGCGTAGCGCGCCGGCGACGCGTTCGACGTTGTCGAGATAGTGGCGCCGCTCTTCCAGCCGCGCGTCCTCGCCTGATTGCACGCGCGACCCCTCGATCTCGCGCAGGGCGAACGCGGCATCTTCGTAGCGCGTTTGCGCGCTGCGATCGTCCCGCTTGACCTCATCGAGCGCCCGGGCGACGTCGGATGCCTCGGCAAACGCGCGCGCGACGGCACCGCGCTCTTCCAGCGCTTGCGCCCCGCCAAAACGATCGAGCAGTTCCAAATGATATGCGGGCGAGAGCAGCCGCTGCGCTTCGTGCTGGCCGACGATCTCGGCGATACCGTCGGCGATTTCGCGCGCGTAGCCGGCAGTCGACGGGCGTCCGTTCACGCGAACCGACGAACGTCCGCCGTCGCTCATCTCGCGCGCGATCGTGCACTCCTCACCGGGATCGACGCCGAATCCATCGGCTTCGAGGCGTTGCGCCAGATCGCCGGACGGCTCGAACGCGAGCGCGACGATCGCGCGCGCCGCGCCGCGGCGCACGACGTCGGCCCCCGCTCGCGCGCCCAACGCAAACGTCAGCGCGCCCAGCAGCATCGTCTTGCCCGAACCGGTCTCGCCGGTAAAGATCGTCGCGCCCGCCGCAAAGTCGACGTCCGCCCGCGCGATCAAGCCGTAGTTTTCGATTTCCAGCCGTCTCAGCATCAGCGGCTACACGTTAACGACGAGGACCCTTGATGGAAACGCCCCAGAGCATCTTCGCTTCGAGCCGCTCGAAGAAGTGCAGCGGCGTCGTGCGCGCAAACCGGACCGTTTTCGAATGACGCCTGACCGTGACGCACGATCCGGGATCGATATCGCACAGCACGTCGCCGTCGCACTCCAAATGCGCCTTGGCGATCTCCGAGTCGCAGCTGATTTCGATTCGCGACGAGGCGGGCACGATCAGCGGACGCGAAAACAGCGTGTGCGGCAGCAACGGCACGACGCCGAACGCATCGACGCTCGGCGCGATCAGCGATCCGCCGGCCGAAAGGAAATACGCGGTCGAACCGGTCGGCGTCGCAACGCAGATGCCGTCGGCAGGAATCAGCGTAAACTCTTCGTCGTCGAAGCGCAGCCCGAACGGCACGAGCCTCGAGAACTCGCCCTTGCGAACGACGACGTCGTTGAGCGCAAAAAAACGCCGGCCTTCGTATTCGGCTTCGAGCGCGCTTCGTTCGTCGATGTACAGACCGCTTTCGAGAAGCTTCGGCAAGCCGGCGACGTCGAGATCGTCTTGGTCGATTTCCGTAAGAAAACCGAGCCGCCCGGTGTTGATTCCCAACAGCGGAACGTCGCCTTCGATCGCGATTCGTGCCGCACGCAGCAGGGTGCCGTCGCCGCCGACGGTCACCAGCAGCGCCGAATCTTCGGCCGGCGTGCCGTCGCTATCGATCTCGAGCTGGTCGCGCTGTCCCAAGCAGAGCGTGACCCCGAAGCCGTGGGAGCGGAACTCCGCGGCAACGCGAGCGGCAATCGAGCGCGCCGACTCGCGCTCGACGTCCACGTAGAGCGCAATGGCCTTTTTTGCGAGTGCGAGTGGTGCCGTCATCGGGCCGGTAGTTCGGCAAGGACCGCGTCGATTCGTGCGTCGCCGATCGACTCGGTGCCGCGGCGCAGCGCCATGAGAAATTCGCGGTTGCCGGCCGGCCCCTGCAACGGCGACGCCGCGAGCGCTTCGACGCCTAGACCGAGCTGCTCGAACGCGCCGCGAACCTCGTGCAGAATTGCACGATGCACCACCCGGTCGCGTACGACGCCGCCGGAACCCAGGCGCTCCCGGCCGGCCTCGAACTGCGGTTTCACCAAAACGACGATGACGCCCGAAGGCCGAAGGTACCGCTCGGCGCGTGCGACGATGGTTGCCGAAGAAATGAACGACGCGTCGACAACGACGATATCGAAACCGTCCGGAAACGCGTCGTCGGGCAGCAGCCGGAAGTTCGTGCGTTCAATTACCGTTACGCGCGGGTCGTTGCGCAGCCGCCAGTCGAGCTGACCGTAGCCGACGTCGACGGCCATTAGGTGCGCCGCACCGCGCTGGAGCAAGCAATCGGTGAAGCCGCCGGTGGATGCACCAACGTCGAGCGCCTGCGCGCCGCGAACGTCGATTTCGAACGCGTCCAGCGCGTATTCGAGCTTCTCGCCCCCACGGCTGACGAATCGGCGCGGCGATTCGACGTCGATCGCGGCCTCCACGCTCACGTTTTGCCCGGCTTTGATAGCGACCGAGCCGTTTACGCGGACGCGGCCTTCCATGATCAAACTGCGCGCCCGCGCTCGCGAAATGCCCGCGCGATCGGCCACGGCGTTATCTAGACGGATCGATCGTTTGCTCACGCCGGAGCGGCCCATCGCATGTCGTATTTATGCTTCTATGCCGGTTCACTTCAAACCGCTCCATCCCGTCGACTTCCTCGTGCGCAGCGCGCACGTCTACCGCGAGAAAACCGGCGTCGTCGACGGCGAGGTACGGCGCACGTATCCGGAGATGCTCGAGCGCGTCTACGGCTTTGCGGGAACGCTGCGGCGGCTAGGATTGCGCCCGGGCGACCGCGTCGCGGTTATCGCGCCGAACGTATCGCAGCTCCTCGAAGCGCACTTCGCGGTGCCGCTCGCGGGCGGCGTTCTCTGCGCGCTCAACATCCGGCTCATGCCCGGCGAAATCGGCTACATTCTGCGGCATTGCGGCGCGTCGTTCGTCGTTTACGACGGCGAGTTCGAGCCGCTGCTCGAGCAACGCCCGCGCGACGTACGGCTGCTGCGATTCGGCAATGGAACGCTCGACGCCATGGACTTCGAGCGCGAGCTGTCGTCGACGCCGGCCGAGCCGATCGCGCCGGAGCTGGACGACGAAGACGACACGATTTCGATCAATTATACGAGCGGTACGACCGGCAGCCCCAAAGGCGTGACCTATACGTATCGCGGCGCGTATCTCAACGCGCTCGCGGAGGTTTTTCACGCGGGGCTGCGGCCGGAAAGCGTTTATCTATGGACGCTGCCCATGTTTCACTGCAACGGCTGGATCTTTCCGTGGGCCGTTACGGCGGCCGGAGCGCGGCACGTTTGCTTGCGCAAGATCGATTACGGCCGAGTGCTCGAACTCATCGAAAGCGAAGGCGTAACCCACTTCTGCGCCGCGCCGACGGTACTGGTCGGTATCGCCAATCACCCCGGCGTCAAACCGTTCTCGCGCCCGCTGCACGTTACGACGGCCGGCGCTCCGCCGTCGCCGCAAACGATTTTTCAAATGGAAGAGCTGGGTGCGACGCTCACGCACGTCTACGGACTGACCGAGACGTACGGACCGTTCAGCGTATGCGCGTGGAAGACGGAATGGGATTCGCACGATCCGCATGCCCGCGCGAAGCTGAAGTCGAGGCAAGGCGTGCCGTTTCATACGTCGGGCGTCGACGATTTGCGCGTCGTCGACGAAGCGATGAACGACGTTCCCGCCGACGGTGAGACGCCGGGTGAAATCGTGATGCGCGGCAACAACGTGATGAAGGGATATTACGACGATCCCGACGCGACGGCACACGCGTTTCGCGGGGGATACTTCCATTCCGGCGACGTCGCGGTGATGCACTCCGACGGCTACATGGAAATCCGGGATCGCGCTAAAGACGTCGTCATCAGCGGCGGCGAGAACGTCTCGACGATTCAAGTCGAGAAAACGATCATGGAACACGCGGCCGTACTCGAATGTGCCGTCGTCGCAAAACCCGACGACACGTGGGGCGAGGTTCCCAAAGCATTCGTGACGCTAAAACCGGGTGCGCAAGCCACGGAAGGCGAGATCATCGCGTTTTGCCGCGAGCGATTACCGGGGTTTAAAACGCCGAAAGCCGTCGAGTTCTGCGATCTTCCCAAAACGTCGACCGGCAAGATTCAGAAGTTCGTCTTACGCGACCGCGAATGGGCCGGTCGCGACCGAAAGGTGAACTAAACCCACCTAACTCTTCTTTCGCGCCGCGATCGCCGTCTGAGGCGTCGGCAGCAACGGGCGTTCTTCCGATTCCTCGAATCCGGCCGCCGCGAGCATCCGCTCGAGCTCAGCCCGCGTATAGGCGTCGCCCTCTTGAGTGTTCGTGAGCATCGTGAACGCAAATCGGGCCGCTATCGGCGGGGTTATGCGATCCTCATTGGGCACGAACTCCACGATGACGACTTGCCCCTGCGGTTTGAGCGCGGCCGCGACCTTGCGCAAAAACGTTACGTTGGTGGCTTCGTTGAAGTGATGCAAGAAGTTCGGAACGAGCACGAGATCGTAGCCCGCTCCGAAATCGACGTCGAACGCATCGCCGGCGACCACTTCGAAGCGTTCGGCGAGCCCGGCCTCTTTGGCGCGTTCCGCCGTGACGACGAGAACCGGTTTCCAGTCGAGCGCGACGATGCGCGCTTTCGGGTAACGACGCGCAACGGCGAAGCCGAACTCACCGTGTCCCGCGGCAATATCGAGAACCTTTGCGTCTGCATTTTCGTCGAGGTCGGCAAGTTGCGCAGCGAGCATCGCCGGCAGCGACATAAACGACGCCATCGCGCGCGCGAACACGGGCCAAAACTCGTGTTCCGGAGCCGTCGTTGCAGCGTCCCTCGTGCCGCCCGCGCGAACGTCTTCGGTCGCACGCTCCGCGTAGCCGACGCTTTGCGGAGACGCGAGGAACTCGAGAACGGAACCAAGATACGCAGGCGATCGCCGGTCGAGGAACATCGCAGCATCCGGCGCGAGCGCGTAGCTCGAGCCGTCTTTTGTGAGAAAGCCCAGCGTCGTTAGGTAATCGCATACGATTCGCGCGCCGCGTTCGGCGATTCCGCGCGCCCTCGCGATATCGGCCACCGTGCTGTGCCCCTCGCCGATCGCGGTGAAGAGATCGCAGTCGACTGCCGCTTTTAGTGCGAACGTTCTCTGATACGAGAAGGCTGCGTCGATAATTGCTGCGGGAGACGGGGGTTGCCCGCCGGCACCGACCGGCGACGTCGTTGCGGTCATGGTTTCTCCGATTGCAGGCTCTGCTTAAAAGGGGATTTGATCGCCGGCGTCTTTTCCCGCCGGCTGCGACGTCTCGGACATCGCTTGGTCGATTTGCTCTTGTGCGTTCCTGAGCAGCACTTCGCACTCTCGCGCGAGATTGCGGCCTTCCTTGAAGAGTGCGATCGCCCGATCGAGCTCGGCGCCCGCCTCGAGCTCTTTGACGATCGCATCGATGCGATCCAACTTCTCTTCGAAGGTTTTTGCTACGCGTTCAGCCATCTTCGCTCACCTTTTCGACTCGCGCCGTGAGGCTCCCCACGAAGAGCCTCGCTTCGATCTCGTCGCCCCGGACGATTTCGCGCGCATCGCGTAAGGCTCGCCCGGCCTTCGAAACGATTGCGTATCCGCGCTCGAGCGGTTTGAGCGGATCGTTCAGATCGAGGCGGCTCTGCACGACTTCGACCGCCCGGATCTGTTGGGAAAAGTAGCGCTCGTTCGCGCGAGAGAGCCGTTCGGCGCGAATTTCGAGCGCGCGCCGCCATTGCGGCAAAGCGCGCGGAGCCCAACTGCGCAGAGCCGACTGAAGCGCTGTGAGCTGCGTCACGCGGCGCTGCACGCGATTCGACGGATTTTGTGCCAGCAAACGGCGCACGATTGCGTTGAGCCGATCGCTCCGCTTGACGCGCCAGCGTTCCCAACCGCGCCCGAGCGAGTCGGCGACAACGTCGCTGCGCTGCGCGGCGCGTACGATGATCGACGATACCGCGCGTCTTAGGCGGTCGTGCTGATCCGCAAGCCTTCGCGTTACCTCAGACCACGAACCCGCGATGTATTCCGCCGCGGCCGTGGGCGTTTTGAAGACCGCGTCGGCGGCTTCGTCGGCGAGATGCCGATCGCCGGTGTGCCCGATCGCCGTAACGACCGGATATCGTGAACGCACGATCGCGCGAACCACCGGCTCGGTATTGAACGGATACCGGTCCTCGTACGATCCGCCGCCGCGGAGCACGACGATCGCGTCCACGCGTTGTCGTGCGGCCCGGTCGATAGCATCGGCAATATCGATTTCGGCGCCTTCGCCTTGGAGGCGGGTTTCGACGAACGAAACCAGCACGTTCGGAGCTTTCTCGCGCAGCGTCGTTTCGAAATCGGCCGCCCCTTTGCCGCGCGCCGAAACGAGCGCTACGCGGTGCGGGAAGCGCGGAAACGCGCGCTTTCGCGCGTCGTCGAAAAGCCCTTCGGCTTGCAGCTTCTTGCGAAGCGCTTCGACTTTTGCGGCTAGCGCCCCGACGCCGAACGGAGCGAGCTCGAGTACGCGCAGCTGATACTCACTGCGCCGCTCCCAAATGCCGACGGGCCCCGTCGCTACGACGGCGACACCGTCGCTGACCTCCGGAAACGTCTTGGCTTCGCCCGAAAACGCAAAGCAGCGCAACACGGCGCGATCGTCCTTTAAATTAAAGTACACGTTGCCGTTGCTTTGCGGCTTCCAATCCGAGATTTCGCCGACGACGGCGATGCGGCGTAAGGCCGGCACTTTCTGCTCGACCAATCGTCGTAAGCGATCCGAGAACTGCGAAACGGTGAGTTGAAGTACCGGCGGCGCTTCGTTCATCGCGGCGGATTGATCGGCGAACTCGGCGCGGTGGTCGCGACCGGCGGCACCGGTTCGGCGGATCCCGAGGATGCGGCGGGTGAATCCGCAGGGGACGCTTCCGGCGAATCGCTGGGCGCGACGGTCGGATCGGCGCCGCTGCCGAGCGGCGACGGCGTCACTTCCGGCGGAAGTGTCGGTTGCCCGGCGTCGGGAAGCGCCTGCGTAGGCTGATCGACCGCGTAGTTCGTGATGTTCGATTGACCGCACGGCCCTTGCGGCTCGGTGCCCTTTAGGTAGTACTCGTAACCGCGCCCGCATCCGGCCAGACGAACCACGTCATCGGGCACCGTGAAATCGCGCGGCTTCGTTTTCGCAAGCGCGGCCTTCATGAAGCGCGCCCAGATGCGCGCGGGAATGTTACCGCCGTACGACTCGTACATGCGCCTGTAATCGTCGTTGCCGAGCCACACGGCCGTAACGAGATCCGGCGTAAATCCGACGAACCATGCATCGCGAAAATCCGACGTCGTGCCGGTCTTGCCGGCTGCCGGCCGGCCGATGATGGCGTTGGGATAACCGGTGCCGTGATTGATGACGTCTTCCAGCATCGACGTTATGATGTAGGCCGTGCCGGCGCTCACGACGTCGACCGGCTGCGGAAACTGATCGTCGAGCACGACGCTGCCGAACGAGTCGCGAACTACGCGAAACGGCGTCGGATCGACGTGCAGACCTTGATTGGCAATCGTGGAATAACCGCTGGCGTGTTCGAGCGGCGTTACGACGCCGGAGCCGAGCGCGAGAGATAGATTCGCCTCGAGCGGCGACGCAATGCCCATGCGGTGCGCGTAATCGATAACTTTGTCGAGTCCGACGCGATCGGCAACTTTAACCGCGACGACGTTACGCGAAAGCACCAGCGCTTCGCGCATCGTAATCTGACCTAAATACCGAAAGTCGTCGTCCTGCGGCGACCAGCTCGTTCCGTCGCCCATCGGGTAGCTCACGGGCGTATCGCCGATCAGCGTATTGGCCGGCATTCCGGAATCGACGGCGGCCGTATAGACGTACACCTTGAACGACGAACCCGGCTGCCGATGTGCCTGCCAGGCGCGATTGAACTGATTCTTGAGCGAAAATCCCGTACCGCCGACCATCGCGAGTATCTCACCGGTCGACGGGCGCAGCGCAACGAGCGCCGCTTGATGCGCGTTGATGCCTTCTGCGCCCGCACGCTCGACTCCCCAATCGATCGCGTCCTGCGCGGCTTGCTGCATGCGCGGATCGACGGTCGTATAGACCTGCAGACCGCCTTGTTCGACGGCGTCGTTGCCGAAGAGATGCTGCAGCTGCGCGATCGCATACGTCGTGAAGTAGGGGTAGCGATAACCCTGCAATCCGGGCGCGCGCTGCGCGATCAACGCCAGCGGGCCGTCGTAGGCCGCGTCGGCTTCGGCTTGCGAAACGTAACCGCTTTCCACCATGCGGTCGAGCACGTGCCGTTGACGATCGCGCGCCAAGTTGAGATTCGCGAACGGCGAGTAATCCGACGGCGCCGCCACGACACCGGCAAGCATCGCCGCCTGCGCCAGCGTCAGCTTGTCCACGCTTCGGCCGAAATACTCGTGGGCGGCCGCGTCCACGCCGTACGCGCCGGCGCCGAGGTAAATGATGTTGAGATACCGCTCGAGGATTTCGTCTTTGGTGTAGAAGCGCTCGATCTCGATCGCCAGGAGCGCCTCTTGAATCTTCCGCGAAATCGAGACTTCGTCGGTCAAGAAGAGCCGGCGCGCCAGCTGCTGCGTGATCGTCGACGCGCCCTGAAACTCTTGATGCGTGACGTCGGCGATCGCCGCGCGCATAATGCCGCCGAAGTCGACGCCGTGGTGGTAATAAAAGTTGTGATCTTCGTTGGCGATGAACGCCTGACGAACGAGCGGCGGGATTTTCGAGATCGGCACCCAGACGCGATTCTCTTTGTAGACCGACGCCAGCAGCGAGCCGTCGCGCGCGAAGATCCGCGTCGAGCTGGCCGGCTGGTAGTCGGCCATGCGGCTGATATCGGGCAAGTTGCGCGCGTACGCAGCGACGATTCCGGCGACGGTTCCGGCGCAAAAAAGCACCAACATCAAAAGCGCGACGAAGATGCCGCGCCATAGTTTAGAGACGGGTTTCCGCTTCTTAGGTCTTCGCATCTGTTTTGGCAACGGCGTTGAGAACGCCGTTTACGAATCTTCCCGAATCCTCGGTCGAGAACCGCTTGGCTAGCTCCACCGCCTCGTTAATTGCTACGGCCGGCGGCGACTCCGGGCGGCACCGCAACTCGAAAGTGCCCATCTGCAGCAATAAACGGTCGATCGTCGGCAGACGCTCGATCGCCCAGCCTTCGAGCAGCGGGCCGACGATTTCGTCCGCGCGCTCGGCGTATTCGCGCGTTCCGAGAACGAGGTCGCGAACGAACGTGCGGTGGGCGGAATCCGCATCGGAGCTCACGACCTCGTCGAGAGCTTCGCCCGGTTCGCGGCTGCCGACCGTTATCGAATACAAAGCCTGCAGCGCTTGCTCTCTCCCCAGACGACGCGAAGCCATCGCGGCTATACCTTTGCCTCGAGCATCGTCGGAAGCGTACCCACGTTATAATGCCCCGACCGGAACTCGGGCGTCGCGAGCACGTCGCGGCAGAATTCTACGGTCGTGTTGACGCCTTCGATCACGGTCTCGCGCAATGCGCGCTCCATACGCGCGATCGCGGCGTCGCGGGTGTCGCCGTGCGCGACGATCTTTGCGATCATCGAATCGTAATACGGGGGTATCGAGGAGCCCGAGTGCACGTGCGTGTCGACGCGAATGCCCGGGCCGCCCGGAAACACGACTTTGGAAACGGCGCCCGCCTGCGGCGCAAAGTTATTGCGCGGATCTTCGGCGTTAATCCGGCACTCGATGGCGTGGCCGCGTGCGATCAAGTCCCGCTGCTCGTAGCCCATCAACTCTCCGGCGGCGATACGAATCTGCTCTTTGACCAAGTCGATGCCGTACACCATCTCGGTCACCGGATGCTCGACTTGAATGCGCGTGTTCATCTCCATGAAATAGACGTCGTCGCCGCTGGCAAGGAACTCCAGCGTTCCGGCGTTGGTGTACTTCGAGTGGCGGCATGCGCGTACGGCCATCTCGTGAAGCTTCGTGCGCATCGCATCGCCGAGATTGGGCGCCGGCGCCTCTTCCACGAGCTTTTGATGCGACGGCTTTTGCATCGAGCAATCGCGCTCGCCGAGATGAACGATGTTTCCGCTTTCGTCGCCGAGCACTTGCACTTCGATGTGCCGCGGATTGAGGATAAGCTTTTCCATATAAACGCGGCCGTCTTTGAAGCTCGCTTCGGCCTCGGCGGTCGCGCTTGCATACGCGCGCTCGAGATCTTCGGGGCGCTCGACGACGCGCATCCCTTTACCACCGCCTCCCGCCGTCGCTTTGAGCAGTACCGGATACCCGAACGACTCGGCGTGTTTGCGCGCCTCCTTCGCACCGGCAAGAATTCCCGTACCCGGCGTCGTGGAAACGCCGGCCTCGTGCATAATGCGTTTAGCGGTAGCTTTGTCGCCCATCGCCGCGATCACGCTCGGTTTCGGACCGATGAACGTCAGCCCGTGATCCGCGCAAATCTCGGCAAAGCGCGCGTTTTCCGCAAGGAAGCCGTAACCCGGATGAATCGCGTCGCAGCGCGTGATCAGCGCCGTGGAGATAATGTTCGGAATGTTGAGGTACGAACGCGGTACGGGACCCGGACCGACGCAAAACGCCTCATCGGCTTGGCGAACGTGCAGCGACTCGCGGTCGGGCTCTGAAAAGATAGCCACCGTCGGCACGCCCAACTCTTGGCAAGCACGATTAATGCGCAATGCGATCTCGCCGCGATTGGCGATCAAAACCTTCCGAAAAATCGATCCGTCCTCGTGGAGTCCTAGCCCCGGTCGACGAGAAAGAGCGGCTGGCCGTACTCGACCGCCGCGCCGTCCTCAGCCGCAATCGACACGATGCGCCCGCCGCCCAAGCTGCGCACCGGATTCCGCATACCCAACGCCTCGACGAACGCTAGCTCGCGGTCCGTAGCGAGCAGCTCGCCCTCAAGCGGTGTCGGGCGGCTCAAACGGAAGATGCCGACGAGATCGGCCTTGATCGCGTCGACCTTCAGGGGCGGCGGCTCGAACGCGGCCACGCCGTCGATGGCCATTACCACCGTCACCGGCGCGACGGCCTTACCATACCGGGCCACTTCGATGTCTTCGTCTTCTCGCTCGATCCGCACGCGCAGCGCGTCCGAGGCGGCGAGAAACTCGGCCAGACGGCGAACCCGGTCGGCGAGAGCATCCGCGTCGTTGGGCATGAGCTACCCCCGTTCGCGGCGGCGGGCGCCGGACCTCGCACGGGGTTTCGGGGACGAACGCCTGCTTTTGCCGAAGACCTGGTTGTGGCCACTCTGGTCCTCCATTCGCAGGAGACCGACCTCGGCGACTTAGCCGCGCTACTCAATAGGGCGGGCGTTTCCGTATTACCGGTCGATTTTGAACGCTTACAAGCGCGCGGCGGACTGTCGTCCATCGGCGCGCCGCCCGCGACTGCCGTCGTCATCGTGCCCGAGGATCATCCATCGCTGCCGTGGCTGCTCGAAGATCCCGAAACCGCGGCGGTGCTGCATCCGCCGGTGTCGCGATCGTCGCTCATCGTTGCGCTGCGTACTGCCGGCCGCGTCGAAACGATGCGCGCATACCAGCGCATGGCGCTTGAAAGCGACGAACTGCTGACGATCGCGCGCGCGCTCTCGTCCGAGCGCGACCTCCCGGCGCTTCAACGGCTCATCGTGCACAAAGCGCGCGAGCTGACCAACGCCGATGCCGGAAGCCTGTACGTCATCGAGGAACGCGACGGCGAACGGCAACTGCGCTTTGCGGTCGCGCAAACGGGACCGAAAGATGAAGGCGTGCTGATCAACGCGCTGCTTCCGTTGTCGACGACCTCGATCGCCGGCTACGTCGCGGCAACCGGCAACGTCGCCCGCATTTCCGATGCATACGTCCTTCCCGAAGAGGCGCCGTACCGTTTCAACCGCGCGTTCGATGACTCGCACAACTACCGGACGAAGTCGATCCTGTGCGTACCGATGCGCAATATGAGCGGCGACACGATCGGCGCGATTCAGCTCATCAACCACAAGCCTTTCTTCGGTCTGGTGCTCGAATCGCCGCAGCACACCGAGGACGTCGTGACGCCGTTCGACGACCACGAAGAGAACGTGCTCTCGGCGATGGCCTCCCAAGCGGCGGTCGCGATGGAAAACGCGCGCCTCGTCGAGGCGATTCAAAATCTCTTCGAACGCTTCGTTCACGCATCGGTCAAAGCGATCGAAGTTCGCGACAAGTCGACGCAGGGTCACTCCGAGCGGGTCGCCACGCTGACCGTCGCTCAGGCCGAGAAGATCAACTCCATCGAAGCCGGTCCGCTGCGCGACCTGAAGTTCTCGCCGGACCAGATCCTCGAGATCCGCTACGCGTCGCTGCTGCACGACTTCGGTAAGGTCGCCGTTCCCGAATACATCTTCGGCAAAGCCAAGAAGCTGCCCGACGGACGGCTCGATACGATTCGCCTGCGCTTTTTGTTGGCGATCGCGCAAGCCGCCAACGACACCGACCGCGCAGCGCTGCAGGCGTTGCTGGCCAAGCTCGAGGCCGCCAACGAACCCAACGTCGTCGGCAATCGCGGCGACGAAGCGTTGCTCGACGCGCTCGCGCGGCGCTATCAAGATGTCAGCGAGGCAAAGCCGCTGCTCGACCCCGCCGAGTACGAGTACTTGACGATTCCTCGCGGATCGCTCTCGGACGAAGAGCGCGATCGCATGCAAGAACACGTCACGCAATCGTTCCTGTTCTTGCGCGAGATTCCGTGGCAAGAGACGCCGTGGCGCGGCGTCGCCGAGCTTGCGTACGGTCACCACGAGCATCTCGATGGCACCGGTTACCCGCGCAAGCTTTCGGGCGATCAGATTTTACCGCAGGTGCGCATGATGACGATCAGCGACGTGTACGACGCGCTGACGGCGTCGGACCGGCCCTACAAGAAAGGCATGCCCACGGACCGCGCGCTCGATATTCTGCAAAAAGAGTTCGTCGATCGCGGAAAGATCGACGGCTTACTGCTCGACGTCTTCATCAACGAGCGCCTCTTCGAGCTGAGCGCGACGCAGAAGGCGAGTTGACGTGTACGCCGATGCCGCGCAGGCCGCGCGCGTCGCCATCATCGCCTACGCAGAGAACGCAACGCGCGTCGGTATTCCACCCATCGTCGAGCCAGTAGCCGTCGTCGACGATTACGCTCTCGCCGATTGGAACGCGGGCCCAAAAGAAGGCGAAGCGCTGCTCGTCATGCGCAACGGAAAGTGGCACGTCGTCGCGTTCGAGAACAGCTCGATCGCCGACGCCCATTTTCTGACCGTCCGTTATAAAGTGCCGGAGCCCGAAGCTGCGGCATTAGTTAAGACGTTGCTCGAACTGGAGAAGCGCGAAAACATCCGTCCCTAAAACTACGCCAAGCGAACGATGGCGCTCACCTCGGATGGATCGAGCGCATCGCGCATCGCTGCGTAGGCCGGATCGATCTCTGCCAGCGGCACGAGAACGAAGCCGCGTCGCTCCAGCTCCGCGTGCGGAACGTGAATGTCCGGCTCGTCGATCCTAACGTCGTCGTACGTCAACAGATCGAGATCGATGACGCGCGGCCCCCAGCGTTCGCCGGGAGCGCGGCCTAAACGGACTTCGGCGGCTTTGAGCGCGCTAAGCAGCCCGCGCGGACTGCGCGACGTTTCGATCAGTGCGACCGCGTTCACGAAATCGGGTTGATCGGTCTTTCCCCACGGCGGCGTGCGATATAGCGACGAACGCCGCAGCACGGTGCCCAGCGAAGCCAGCACGTCGAAACCGCGCTCGACGTTGCTCGTGGGATCGCCGGCATTCGAACCGAGCGCAACGTACGCGCGGCTCACCGCCGGCGCTCGAGCGTAACCGACGGCGTCGCTCCCGCTAAAATTTCCGGCTTCGCAATCGTCAACTGCGCGAACAGCACCCGTTCGTCTTCGAAGACGGCGTCGAGCAGCGCGCGCGCCAAGCGTTCGAGTAATGCAAATGAGGTGCTCGCAACGATAGTGACGAGACGGCGATGGAGCGCGGCATAGTCGAGCGTGCCGGCCAGTTCGTCGCTGAGCTCGGCGGCGCTCGCGTCGAGTTCGACCGCGAGATCGATGTCGAACGGTTGCTCGCGTTGCCGCTCGCCGGGATCGGCGCCATGCCGGCCGTGCGCGCGAACGTTACGGAGCGCTATCCGGGCCAATCGTCGGGCCTCCAATCGCGTACGATCGCATCGGCCACCGCGACCGCGTCGCGCGCCGCCGCGACGTCGTGCACGCGCACTACGTCGATGCCTGCGTTCACAGCCAATGCCGTTACCGCAACGGTGCCGAAGATGCGATCGCGCGGCTCGCGTCCGGTCAGTTTACCGATCGTCGATTTTCGCGACGCGCCGATCAGCGTCGGGAAGCCCAATCCGCAAAGACGGTCTAGCGAACGCAGCACCGCAAGATTTTGATCGGCCGTTTTTCCGAAGCCGATGCCCGGATCGAGCAGCACGCGTTCCGTGGAAACGCCCCGCAACACAGCGCGCGTCGCACAATCGTCCAAGTAGCCGAGAACCGCGTCGACCACGTCGCCATCGTAGTCCGTGCCGTGCTGGTTGTGCATCACGACTAACGGCATTCCAAGTTCCGCAACGGCGTCTAAGAGCGCGTCGGGTGCGCCCCATACCGAGTTGACGATGTCGGCGCCGGCCGCGTGCGCGGCGCGCGCGACCCCAGGCTTGTACGTATCGATCGAAATGGGCACGTGCGGCAAATGTTCGCGCAGCTCCGAAATCACGGGAACGACGCGCTCGATCTCGATCGCGTCGTCGACGGGTTGGTGTCCCGGACGCGTCGACTCGCCGCCGATGTCGAGGAGATCGGCGCCGGCGCCCCACTGCACGAACGCGTGCGCCACCGCGCCCCGCGCGTCGTCGATGCCGTCGCCGGAAAATGAGTCCGGCGTGACGTTTACGATGGCCATCACGTACGTCCGCTCGCCCCAAACGAGCCGCGCGTCGCCCAGAGCCAGTGCGCCGCGTTCACGCGATTCCGGCAACGTGCCCCCGGCGCAGCGCCGCCACCACGAACGTCGATCCCGTTACCACGACCACGTCGCCCACGGCTGCGCCGCGCTGCGCGGCGCCGAGAGCCTCGACCGGATCGTCGAATGCGCGTCCGAAAATTCCAACGGACGCCGCGATTTCCATCAAGCGTTGCGGCGCAATCGCTCTTCGGCCGGCAGTTTCGAACGACGTGAACGTCATCGTTCCGGGAAGCGTCGCGAGCGCCGCCACAATACCGGCTGCGTCCTTGCTTTCTCCGACGGCAACAACGTAGTGCACGCGGCTACCGCCGAACCGTTCGCGCAGCGCTGCGACGAGATGCTGCGCCTTCTCCGCGTTGTGCGCGATGTCGAAAACGACCGCCGGCGCGCCCGCCGCGATTTCCATTCGTCCCGGAATCGACAGCTCCGCAAAGCCTCGTTCGACCGCGTCGGGCGGCACGCGCAATGGCGGCTGCAGTTGCTCGAGAACCGTAATTGCCGTGGCCGCGTTGATGCGCTGAAACGCGCCCGCAACGCGCGTATGAATGCGATAGCGCGTCCGCGCCGTTACGACGTCGAACGCTTCAGCGGAACCGCCAGGTTCGACGCGCGACCAGTCGGCGACGCGCACCAAACGCGCGCCGGCTTGCGCGGCACACGATTCGATCGCGATTGCGGCTTCGCGCGGCACGTCCGCAACGACCAATGGAGCGCCGGATTTCGCGATGCCCGCCTTTTCACGCGCGATTTCGTCCAGCGTTTCGCCGAGTACGTCTGTATGATCGTAACCGACCGACGTAATTGCCGCGACTGCGGGCTGCAGAACGTTGGTGCCGTCGAGACGTCCGCCGAGTCCGACTTCCACGACAGCCACATCGATGCGTTCCTGCGCGAAGTACGTGAGCGCGAGCGCCAAAAGCGTTTCGTAATACGTCGGACGCCCTAACCCGGCGGCAATCGTCGACTCGATGGCGGGCATCATGTCGTCCAAAACCGTCGCGAAACGCTGCCGATCGATCGCAGCGCCGTCGATACGCGCGCGCTCGGTAGCGTCGTGAAGATGCGGTTTGGTATGCAAACCCGTGCGGAGACCCGCGGCGCCGAGCGCCGCCGCAACCATCGTGCTCGTCGAACCCTTTCCGCTGGTTCCGCCGACGTGGACCGTCGGATACGCGAGATGCGGATCGCCCAACTTGCGCAGCAACGCGTACATGCGGTCGAGCTTGTACGACGTTCGCGGCGATAGCGTTTCGTTGATCGTGCCGAGCAGATACTCGTTTGCGCGCTCGAACGCATCCCGCTCGATCACCCGTCGGTGACCGTGCCCGTGAGAAGCTCCAGCGCGTGCGGCAGCACGGTCGCGATGACGTCGATCGACTCCTCCACAGCTTTGGGGCTGCCGGGAAGGTTGACGATCAGCGTGCGATGGCGCACCCCCGCGACGGCGCGCGAAAGCATTGCACTCTTAACGTGAGGAACGGACGCCGCGCGAATCGCTTCCGGAAGTCCCGGCACGTCGTAATCGAGAATCGCCGCGGTCGCTTGCGGCGTGCGGTCGCGCGGCGAGAGTCCGGTTCCACCGCTGGTCAAAACGAGTTGCGCGGCACCCGAATCGGCAATTTCGATAAGCTCCGCCTGCAGTGCGGCTGCGTCGTCGGGAAGTATTCGCTCGCGAACGACTGCGTACGCATCGCCCAGCCGCTCTTTCATGACGGGAATGCACGCGTCGGCTCGCTCTCCGCTTGCAGCTCGATCGGAGAGCACGATGAGCGCTACCGTAAATTTCATCTCGCGCCTTTACGTACCCAGCGCCCGGACTTTCCTCCGGTCTTTTCGAGCAACACGACCGATTCGATTTCAATCCCCTTGTCGACAGCTTTGGTCATGTCGTAAATCGTCAAGGCAGCGATCGACGCCGCGACGAGTGCTTCCATCTCTACCCCGGTGCGCGCGACGGTTCGCGCTTCGGTTTCGATCCGCAACGCACCGTCGGGGGTCCAATCGAAGCGTACGTCGACACTCGATAGCGGTAATGGATGCGCCAGAGGGATCAAGGTCCCGGTCTGCTTGGCCGCCATTATTCCCGCCAGCTGTGCCGCAACGAATGCGTCACCTTTCGGTAGCGTCGCTTCGCGCAGCGCGCGTTGCGCCTCGGCGCTCATCCGCACCAACGCTTGCGCCCGAGCGGTTCGCGCGGAATCGGCCTTGTGGGAGACGTCTACCATCGAAATGCTGCCGTCGGCGGCGATATGTGAGGGTTTCGGCACGGTCATGAGTAATCGGCTGGACAATGGCGCTCTTCCTGGATGCGGGCGGCGATCCTCGGGCTTCTGCCACGCGGCTGGCTGACGTGCTCGCGGTATATGGGGCGATCGGCGATGCCGCTTTCGGCAACCCGCCTGGATTTGCGCTTCGTAAAGCTACGGCCGCAGTTTCGTTCGCACGCATTGCCGGAAGCGAACCCGATGAGTGCGATGCGATCTATTTCGCCGGCATCATGCATGCGATCGGCGCCATCGGAAATCCCGCCTTTCGAAAAGGGGAGCGCCTCTCCGACCGGCACGCTCGCATGGAGAGTTGGGACACCCCCGCGATGGGCGCCCGCGTATGCGAGGAACTTGCTCCGTTGCCGCGGCCCACGGCCGACCTCGTCCGCTGGCAAGCCGAATGCTGGGACGGGACGGGCTATCCGGATCAGCTCCGCTGGCATGGCATCCCCCAAAGCGCGATGATTCTTGCCGTTGCCGACGCCTTCACGCGCGCGGCCGAACCCGAAGATGCGCTCGCAACCGTCGCGATGCAGAGCGGACGAGCGTTCAGTCCGGAGATCGCGCGCGCCTTTACGATGTGGTTTCACATGGCGGGCGGGGAGCCCACCCCTGTCGAGCCGCCGATCGATGCGCTCGTCAACGTTAGGCCCGATACCGCCGCGTCGCTGATCGATGCAATCGCCGACCGGATCGACGCGCACAACGGCGTTGAGGGACGTTGGCGCCGCGTCGAGCGACTGGCGCAACAAGCCGGCACGATTCTCGGTCTCGACGCGACCGAAGCCGCTAACCTTTCCATTGCGGTGCGCTTTTACGGCTCGGGTGAAATCGCCGAAGACGAACTCTCGGAAGCTTCATTCGATCCGCTCGCGCGACTGGGAATCGACGATCGTGCTTCGCACGCCGCCGCGGCGGCCTCGCT
>DASRSM010000082.1:0-10614 GCA_035656415.1 Vulcanimicrobiaceae bacterium
ACGTAACGACGTCGGCCTGCAGTCCGTCGATGACCGCGCGCGCCTGCTTTCCAGAACCGCCGTTGGATTGCTGCACGGTGACGTTCTGGCCCGTCTTCTTCTTCCAATAAGCGGCGAAGGCGGCGTCGTAATCTTCGTACAGCTCGCGAGTTGGATCGTACGAAACGTTGAGAATCGTCGCGTCGGCGGCCAGCGCTCGACCCGAAGAGCCGAGGCTCGTCGCGATCGATGCCGCCGCAGCTATGAGGAAAGCGAATCTCTTCATTTTAAAAGTCGTACTCCAACATGGCGCGATTGTATTTAAAGATCGGATTGCCGCCGAGGAAACTGGCTCCGTACGCCAGACTCGCCGGACAACTGGTGTTCACCGCTCCGCAAAAGGTGTTGGAGTAACGCCGATCGGCATAACGGTAGCGGAAGCGCAACCCATGGTACGGTTGGGCGCGCGGAACGGGCATGAAGCGATACGTTCCGTCCAGGTTGAACTCGGTGGTGGTTTGCGGTACCAGTGCGTTGCTGTAGTCGAACCACGAGTTGCCGATGATGAAGTTCACGCGGCGGTTTGGCGAGTCGTAGTTTGCCGCGATGCGCCACGACGTACCCGGCGCGCGCCGATCGGCGACGCTTTCCGAAATCGCGGTAGTAAATAGCGGCGCGTTGGCGTAGTTGTCGGTGAACGGGCTCGCCCAGCCGCCGTAGGCAACGGTCGTCGATCCGCTGGGATTCGTGAGGCACTGGCCGGTCGAAAGCGGCAAAAAGTACGCCAGCGTATTTCCGGGCTTCGGCGGCGATTGCTGTGTCGGGATCTTGATCTGGTAGTTGGAGTTGCTGCACGAAAAACCGGCTGGAAGGACGATGTTGTCGTAGTGCCACGGAAGTTCGTCGTAACTCGCCGACACGACGATGTCGCGCGTCGCGTGCGCGCCGATCTGCGCGCCGAAAAGCGAGCTGTCGATCTTTCCGATAACCGAGGCGCCGGCGTTGTACTCGAGACCGCCCTGCAGCGCGATATACGGCTTCCACCGATTCTCGGCGAGCGTGTATTGCGCGTCACCCCAGTACATGTTGACGATGTCGGTTACCGACCAAAGGTAGCCGTCGATCGAATAGCGGTGTGACGGCGCGGCAAAGCCGATGCGACCGTAGAGAAAACCGGGTGTCGTGATGTTGCCGCCGCCGGCGTAGTAGATATTGGGCGCCAGTCCCCTGTTACCGGCGGGAAAACTCGTCAGGAGCGTGCTGCTGATGAACGTCGAGCTCGAGCGCGGCTGGAACTGCAGCATGTCGGCAAGTTCGAAGGTCCACCCCTTCGGCGTGTACTCGAAGTCGCCGCCTTGAAAGGATTCCGGCTTGATGCGAGTGTCGGCCGGTCCGGCCCACGGCGAATCGAAGACTTGATCGCCAACCTTCGCATTGAAATCGCGCGTCCTGTAGCCAAGATAGCCCTCGTAGAACGTGCTGAGAATAAAGTCGGGAACGGTGTCGTCCGGGTTGGTGTTCGGTGGACGCTGCGAGACGCACGCATTCCCTTTGATGTGTGTCGCCGCTTCCGAACACGGTCCCGAAAACGGATCCCCGTAGAGATACGCCCCGCCGATGTACCAGCCGCCGGGAAGCGCGTACTCGGCGTGCAGATCGATGGCTTGTTCCCAACCGACTTGATTGACGCCGGTCGAGCTATATTTCGCACCAGGCGTGTAGTTGAACTGAGCCCCCGGATTATTCGATGCGTTTTGCCGCGTGAACAAATAGGAGCGGAAATAACCATTAATCGTGAGCGGATTGGGGGTCGACGAGGTGGACGGCGAAGGCGAAGGCGAAGCCAGCGCTAAAACAATAGCAAAAGTCAACATTTCAGAAATGTTAACTTACGTCATTAAATAAAGCAAGAGCCCTCCTTTGCAGGAGAGCCCTCGCCGTTGGTTACCGAGCGGGAACTAGAAGTCGTATTCCAACTGGGCTCGATTGTACTTGAAGACCGGCAGGCCGCCTTCGAACGTAGCGCCCAACGCCGAGCCCGGCGGACACGTCGTCCCCTGGTCGCCGCAGAAGGTGTTGCTCTGCGTGCGCTGCGCGTACCGGTAGCGGAGGAGCAGGCCCCGATAGAGACCCTTCGCAGGGACCTGATTTAGACGGTACTGACCGTCGAGGTTCCACTCGTTCGTGTTTTCCGGGACCAGAGCGTTGCCGTAATTGTACCACGCATCGCTTGCGATGAAGATGAGGCGCTTGTTGCTCGACGTATACGTCGCCGCGACTTTCCACGACGTGCCGGGGGCCCGGCGATCGGCCATGCCTTGCGAGATCTGCGTCGTGAAGATCGGATCGGTTGCGTAGCTGTCGGTGTACGGGCTCGCCCAACCGCCGTAATAAACGCTGGTGGTGCCGTTAGCATTCTGGAAGCACTGACCGGCATTGGTAGGCAAGAAATACGGCAGCGTGTTGACCACGATACCTGTGTGCGTGTTGGACTTGAACTGGAAGTTCGAGTTGCTGCACGTCCAGTTGATCGACGACAGATACGCGGTCGAGACCGTGTCGGTCTTCCACGGAACGTAATCGAACGCGCCGGTGATCGTGAGTTCCTTGGTGGCGTTTGCGCCGAGCTGGATGCCGACGAGCTGACTGTCGATCTTACCGATGACGGATTGCCCGCCGTTGTTTTCCCAGCCGCCTTGCAGTGCCACGAACGGCTTGAACGATTCTTGGTTCCACGTGTACTTCGCATCGCCCCAGAAGGTCGTTACGATATCGTGGAAGCCGTAAAAGTACCCGTTGACCGAGTAGTTCGTGTCCTTGGGTGCAAAGCCGAAGTGGCCGTACGAGAGTCCCGAGGTCGAAATACCGCCGCACCCGCCGCCGTTGCACGGAACGAAGATGTTCGAGGCTAAGCCCGGGCTACCGGCCGGATAGCTCGTAAGCAGCGTATTGTTCGAGAAGCTGTTGCTGGTGCGGTTTTGCCATGCCCAGATCTCGCCGAGCTCCAGCGACATGCCTTGACCCAACGCATAGCTCACGTCGGTACCTTGGTAGTAGGCCGCTTTCACGCGCGAGTCGGACGCGGGTGCCCACGCATTGTTGAACGCGAAGTCGCCGGCGATGCCGTTCCAACGCGCGTCCTTATATCCAACGTAGGTCTCGGGGAACGTGTCGAGGCCGAAGCCCGGCAGCGTATCGTCCGGATTCGTGTTTGGCGGCGATTGAGATACGCACGGCTTGCCCTTGGCGTGCGATGCCGCGGTGTTGCAAGAACCCGCAAACGGCTGCGCCACGAGGTACGAACCGCCTACGTACCAGCCGGCATACGGCAGCTGATAGTCGGCGTGCAGAAAGACCGCATTGTTCAAGCTTGCCTGGTTGACCGCGTTGCTGTTGTATTTTGCGCCAGGCGTGAAGTTGAACTGAACGCCCGGATTATTCGATGCGTTCTGACGCGTAAAGTAGTACGACCGGAAATAGCCGCGTACCGTTAGCGGATTCGGCGTCGGCGTCGGGGCGGGCGTGGTGTCGGACTGCGCGACCACCGTCTTCTTCGGTGCTGGTGTTGCCTTTGTTTCCGCCAGCGCGATCGAGGTGCTCGTCAGAACGATCGCCACGGCTGCCCATGCGCCGCGAACGAAAGTCGATAACACGATGAAAAAGTCTCCTTACGTAACGATAGACTGGTTCGAGTTTCCTCGAACCAGTCTATCGTTTTGCGATTAAGCTCGGCTTAACGGAGGTTTAACTCGTCTAGCGGTTCCCTACCCGTTATCCGTTAGTGGGTCGACGGCGGCTTCCCGACCACGACGCCGCTGGTCGTGAAGGTCAGGGTGACTTTCAGCGTCTTCTTCGCGCCGCCGGTGAACGTCACTTGGCAGGCTCCCGCGGCGCCCTTGGCGGTCGCTTTGACCGTGTACTTGCCCTTGCTGGCCTTCTTGCCCGAGGCCGGTGAGATCGCGTAGGTCGCGCTCGCCGTCTTGGGGCAGTTGTTCGTGAAGCCGGAGATCGGCTTGTAGCCGTACGTGAAGGCTCCGGTGAAGCCACTCTGGGTCAGGGTGAACGTCGAGCTGTACCCGGCGGTGGCGGGGGTCGTACTGTAAAGGTCGACCTCGGGCTTGGAACCGACTTTCGGCCCCTTATAGGTGATAGCGCCTGCGGCGTTCGGTGCCATGGCGACTCCCGGCGCGCTCATGCCGTCGCCCACGGCCGGCGTCAGCCGGCTACCGCCGGAGCATCCTGCAAGCACGAGAACCGAGGCCACTGATAATGCAGCGACGGCACCGATGAACTTCTTTACCACGATATATCCCCTCCGAGCGGTGGATTCCAATCTTTCCCTTGCTTGCAGAATAAGTCCTGGCCGTCCAAGAAACGTCCACGCGGTGCAAGCAAGCACACAAGCGTGCAAGCGCCGGCGCAAGCTAGCCGAATCGGCCCGTAATGTAATCTTCCGTGCGCTTGTCGTGCGGTTTAGTAAAGATAGACGACGTCGTGTCGCTTTCCACCAGGTCGCCGAGTAGGAAGAAGGCCGTATAGTCGCTCACGCGCGCGGCCTGCTGCATCGAGTGCGTCACGATGACGACCGTAAAATCTTTTTTGAGCGTCTCGATGAGATCTTCGATCTTACTGGTGGCAATCGGATCGAGTGCCGACGCGGGCTCGTCCATCAGAATCACTTCCGGATCGACCGCCAAACAGCGCGCGATGCACAAACGCTGTTGCTGGCCGCCGGAGAGATCGAGCGCGGAACTATCGAGGCGGTCTTTGATTTCGTCCCACAGTGCTGCGCCGCGTAAACTGCGCTCGCAAATTTCCATCAAACGATTCTTGTCGCGTTCGCCGTGAATGCGCGGGCCGTATACGACGTTGTCGAAAATGGATTTCGGAAACGGATTGGGCCGCTGAAACACCATTCCGATGCGATAGCGAACGGTAACCGGATCGACGTCGGGCGCGTAAATGTCCCGACCGTCGAGCGTTACGTTTCCGGTTACGCGCGCGCCGGGCGTGAGGTCGTGCATGCGATTGAGCGCGCGCAAAAACGTCGACTTGCCGCAGCCCGACGGTCCGATCAGCGCCGTTACGCACTTTTCGCGAATGCGCAGCGAGGCGTTTTTGATCGCGTGAAAATTCCCGTAGTAAATGTCGAGCGAGTCGACGAGAAGCTTCGCTTCCATCGATTGATTCGGAAGCTCCGGAATGGCGGAGGTCATGCGCTCGATATTCTTCCCGGGCCATCGTCGGGCCCGCGAGGTGTTAACGGTATATTAAGGGCCGCTTACGCCTCGCGCTTGATGCGCATGATCGGCAGGCGAATCGTAAACGCCGTCCCGCGTCCGAGCATCGATTCGGCCGAAATCGCGCCGCCGTGCGCGTCGACGATGCCTTTGACGATCGCCAAGCCGAGCCCGGCGCCGCCGGTCTCGCGCGTTCGCGAGCGATCGACGACGTAAAACCGCTCGAAAATGTGCGGCAGATCGCGATACGGGATGCCTTCGCCGGTATCGCGTATCCGCACGAACGCGTCGCTGCCGTGCGCGTCGAGCTCGATCTTTACGCGCCCGCCCGACGTCGTGTGACGAAGCGCGTTGTCGACGAGATTGACGAATACTTGCGAAAGGCGATCGGGATCGGCTTCGACCCGTACCGGACGCAGCGTCACGAGCTCGAGCGAAACGCCTTTATTTGCGGCTTGCGGTTCGAACGACGAGAGAATCGGACTCACGACGCCTTCGAGATCGATCTCGCGCAGCTCCAGCTTCATCTGACCGCTTTCGGCGCGAGCTTGCTCGAGCAACTGACCTACGAGCGCCGTCAAACGGTCGACCTGCGACAACGCTTGCGGTAAGAACAAATCGCGCGCCTCTTCGTCGGGCGCTTCGAGCACCGTTTCGAGCATGAGTTTGATCGACGACAGCGGCGTGCGCAACTCGTGCGAAACGTTCGATAGAAACTCTTTGCGCGCGCGATCGAGCCGCACGAGCGCCGTTTGATCGTCGACGAAAACGACGATATGCTGCGGTGGAGACGCCTGATCGTCGACGATGACCGGATAGACCGAAACGCGAAAGACCCGCTGCCCCTGCGTTCCGGTGAGCATGAGCGGAGCCACCGAGCCTTCACCGCCAAGTGCATCGGCGATTCGACTTTCGAGCTCGACGTTCTGAATCGCTTCGATGACGTGCGCGCCGACCGCGCGATTGACGTCGAAGCCGAAGATCGTGGCGGCGGCGGGGTTGACGAACTCGACGTGGCGGCGGCGATCTACGAGAATGACGCCGATGGGCAGCGCGCGTACCAGCCGCAAGAACGGCGTATCGGAATTCGCCGGCGCGGGCGCAGGTTGAGGACGCGGCTCCGGAGGCGCGGGCTTGACGAAAGCCCGACCGAGCAGAGCGCCTGCGACGATGCCGAGCGCCGCGGTCAGCGCGGGCAACGCCCACGCGTACTCGGTCATGGCAACGACGGGTCCCTACGCTTTAAACATGTAGCCGCGACTGCGCACCGTGAGAATGTGCCGCGGCGTACGTGAATCTTCTTCGATTTTTTCGCGCAGCCAGCGAACGTGCACGCTGACGGTTTGCTGCTCGCCTTCGAAATCGTATCCCCAGACTTTATCGAGCAGCGTTTGCCGCGTGACGACGCGTCCGTTGTTTTCCATCAGAACGCGCAAGAGCGCGAACTCTTTGGGCGCGAGCGAAACTTCTTTTCCACGCACGGTAAGCTGTTGGCGCGAAGGATCGAGCGTAATCTCTCCCAGAGAGATCGCTTCGTCGTGGCCGGATTGAATCGGCGCCGGGCGGCGCAAGCGCGCTTTAACGCGCGCCAAAAACTCGTGCAGCGCGAACGGCTTCGTCACGTAGTCGTCGGCACCCAGCTCGAGCGCGAGAACCTTGTCGATCTCTTGGTCCTTCGCGGTGAGCATGATGATCGGCACCGAGCTGAACTTACGAATCTCTTTGCACGCCTCGATGCCGTCGAGCACCGGCAGCATGATGTCGAGCACGACCAAATCGGGCTGCTCGCGCTGCGCGATCGCGATCGCGCTGCGCCCGTCGCTCGCGGTCACGACCGCGTATCCGCTGCGCTCGAGGTTGAATCGCAGCGTTTGCAAAATCGCCGACTCGTCGTCGACGACCAGGATCTTCTTATTGAAGTCCGGGCTTTTGACGAACGCGCCCCGCGTCGACTTCATCTCCAACTGTCCGTTCATACGATTTTGCTATCGCGCTGTAATCCAGCGCTCCGTCTCCCTCCGAGGAGCGAATAGTGTAGAGTTGGTATGCAAGCGCCGTCGCCGGCATAGGGTAGTTCGTTGCCCTCGCCGCATCGAGAGCGGCCGCGATGTCTTTGCGCAGCAGATCGAGCGCAAAGCCACCATTAAACGTACCGGCCAGCCACGTCTTCGGCAACCACCGTTCAAGCACATAGTTAGATGCGGTGGCCGATGCAAGAACTTTGCAGACGGCGTCCAAATCGGCGCCCGCCCGCTGCGCGAAGACTAAGCCCTCGACGTTAGCGATCATCGTGTTGGCAATAATGATTTGGTTAACGAGTTTGACGGTTTCCCCCATTCCGACGGGTCCGACGTGGTGCGGCGTCCCCATCGCCCGCAAAATGGGCTCGACGCGGGTGAAGTCTGCGGGTGCGGCACCTACCATGATTGCGAGCGTGCCATCGGCCGCACGCGCCGGACCGCCGCTGACGGGCGCGTCGACGAAATGGAGTTGCCGTTCGGCGAGACGGCCCGCAAACGCGCGTGAGGCAACCGGGGAAATCGTCGACATGTCGATCGCCGTCGCACCGGCCTTTGCCCCCGACGCAACCCCGCGTTTGCCGAAAAGCACCTCTTCAACTTGCGGGGCGTCGGGCACGCAAATAACGACGACGTCGCTGGCCGCCGCAACCGCGGCCGGATCTGCGGCTTCCACGACGCCGTCGCCGCGCAGGCGATCGAGCGCCTCGCGCCGCCGGTGGGCCGAGGCGGTAACGGTAAAGCCGGACCGCCGTAAAGATCGCGCCATGGGCTCGCCCATCGTGCCCAATCCGACAAAGCCGACACGTTGATCCACCTGCCGCCAATTGGCGAGAGGCAGTACGGAACCTCCGCCGAAGGCGATTCGAACTATGAGTACCGCAACGACCGTCCCCGTCATGCGCCCGTCGTTCGACGATATGAATCTCTCGACCGGGAAGCGCACGCGCCTGCACCGTTTGATGTACGAACACGGCCCTGCCAACGGCACGCTCATGATGCTGCCGATCGATCAGGGCCTCGAGCACGGTCCCATCGACTTCTTCGACAATCCCGAATCGATCGATACGGACTGGATCTACCGGCTTGCAGTCGAGGGGAACTTTTCGGGCATCGCACTGCATATCGGGTTGGCCGAAAAGTATCAAAAGCGGTATGCCGGTAAAGTGCCGCTGCTGCTCAAAATCAATGGTAAGACCAACGTTCCGTCCGACGACGAAGCCTTCAGCCCGCTGACGTCGTCGGTCGAAGACGCCGTGCGCCTAGGTGCCGATGCGGTCGGCTACACGCTCTACGTCGGGAGCCCGGCGCAAGAGCTCGACATAGCGCAATGCAACGAAGTTCGCCAGCTGTGCGATCGCTTCGGCATGCCGCTGGTGATTTGGGCGTATCCGCGCGGCGCCGCGGTCAAATCTAAGGGTGGAATCGACTCGCTCTACGCGGTCGACTACGCCGCACGCGTCGCGTGCGAGATCGGTGCCGACATCGTCAAGCTCAACGAGCCGGTCTGGAAGGCCGACGATGCGGCAAAACTACCGAAACCGTACAACACGTTAGAGTTCAGCGACGTCGACGGACTTCGTAAGGTCGTGAAATCCGCCGGCCGCACGCTCGTGCTCGTTTCCGGCGGAAGCAAGATGGGCGACGACGCGACGATTCACAAGGCGCGCATCGCAATGGAAGCCGGCTGCGTCGGACTCATCTTCGGACGCAACATGTGGCAGCGCAAATGGGACGACGCGGTCTCGATGGCGTCGCGCATGCACGATGTGATGAAGGGATACGGGCAATAACGCAAACCATTGAGGAGCGCGTCAACGCGGCGCTCGACAAAGTCCGCCCCGGCATCGCGGCCGACGGCGGCGAAGTGTGGCTTATCAAAGTCGAAACGGGAATCGCCTACGTACAAATGCTGGGAGCGTGCGGCGGATGCCCGGCGTCCACTATGACGCTAAAAGGCGCGATCGAAACGATCGTCCGCGCGGACGTTCCGGAAATTCAGGAAGTAGTCGAGATCTAGTGACTCCCTGCGCATTTCGCGCAGTACCAGGAGACGGCGCCCTCGTGGTCGTGCGGAATCATATGCTCGCGCACACCGCGGCGCCCACACGAGGCGCAGGCGAACGTCTGTCCGATCGGAACGCCCGGCTCGGTCACTTCGTGCCGTTTCGCGACGTAGAAAATTAGGTAGATTCCGAGACCGATGACCAATGGCGCGTACGCAAAGAACTGATCGAACGCAGCCGGCGAAATTTGCTGCCCCATGCGGGCTGTCTTCGCGGCGATGAACGACGCTACCCTGCGCGAGGCGCTCGTAAAACAGCTCCAGCGAAACGGTGCGATTCAAACCGAGCCGGTCGCCGCGGCCCTCCGGAGGGTCCCGCGCCACCGCTTCGTGCCCGGTATGTCCTTGAACCAGGCCTATGCAGACCACGCGGTTGCCGTCAAGACGATCGGCGACGACGTCGTATCGTCGATCTCACAGCCCGGCATGATCGCGCAGATGCTCGAACTGCTCGCGCCGTTACCGAGCGACAACGTACTGGAAGTGGGTACCGGCACCGGCTACAACGCGGCGCTCCTGGCCGAGCTGGTCGGTCCGACGGGAACCGTTACGACGCTCGAACTCGACGAAGAGCTCGCCGGACGCGCTCGCGCAACGCTTTCCGAGCTCGGCTACACCAACGTCACCGTCGTCGCCGCCGACGGATCGTCGTACCCGCTCGAACCTCGGCGTTACAACGGAATCACGGTCACCGCGCGAAGCGACGACATCGCAAAGTCGTGGTGGGAGACGCTGCGCGACGACGGACGTATCGTGGTACCGCTGCGCTTGGAGAGTGCGGGGGAGTACGCGGTTGGGTTCGAGCGCAGCGAGATCGGGCTGCGCGGTTTGGGAGCGCATCCGTGCGCGTTTATCGCGATTCGCGGGGCGGCCGGAGCGTCGACCGAAGGCGACGTTTTCTACCGCGATCCGGCCGACCGTAACGCGAAGGTTTGCCTTCGACGCATCAGCGGCGTAATCGCGGTCCGCCGCGAAGACGCTACTGCGGAATTACTCGACCGCGCGGACGTCGTGATCGCGCGGCCCGTTACCGTTTTCGCCGTGACCTTTGCCTAAATCCAAAGCATAAAAACTCTGATTTTCGTCAATCCGAGGCGCCGAGGGCGAAGTGTACTATGGTACATGAGCCCGAAGGCAACGAAGGAGTGGCGGAAATCAGCGTTATTTTTTGAAGTAGTCGGCGTTGATTTCGGTGTACTTGTTATACTGCTCGGGCAAGTCCGAGTCGGCGTAAATCGCCTCGACCGGACAGGCGGAGACGCACGCTCCGCAGTCGATGCAGACTTCCGGATCGATGTAGAGCATGTCGTCT
>DASRSM010000083.1:0-7576 GCA_035656415.1 Vulcanimicrobiaceae bacterium
GCGCGCGCGCGTCAGCTCGCCGCTCCACGCGAGCGTCTGCGCGTAGTTGAGCGCGCAGTACGCGACGCGCCAAAGCAATCCGGTGCGACGAGCTTCGGCGAGCGCGGTCCGATGATGCTCGGCCGCGAGCTCCAGTTCGCCCAAATCGGCTGCGACCAACGCGACGTTATTTTCGACTTGCGCGACCAGCTCGCTCGAGCCGGTTTCGCGTGCGAGCTCGACGGCGCGCGCTCCGTCGGCAAGCGCGCTCTTCGAGTGTCCTAGCGCCGCGCGCGTTTCGGCGCGCACTTCGTAAAACTCGATGTTGAGCGGCGCGTCGAAGTGCGCTTGCCATCGCCCGATCTCTCCGAGCAGCTCGGCCGCACGATCCACGTCGCCCAGCGTCACCGCATAGCGCGCGACCGACAACGTTGCCGACAGCCACGGACGCGTTTCACCCAGTCGCTCGAGCCGCACGGCCGCTTCTTGCGCGGCCTGCGCGCCCTCCGACGTGCGCGCGTCGACCCAGCGTTGATCGGCGATCATCAAGAGCGCCTGGCAGTATCCGATCTCGTCTTCGATCTGCTCGTACTCGGTGCGCGCGCGCTCGAACCAGCGTGCCGGTTCTTCGCCGACGCCCTCGATGTAGAGCAGCGTGCCGAGGCGTTCGTAAATCGCGGCGCGCGCGAGTCCGGGCGGATATTCCCATTGCAGCGCCGCGCTGTAAAAGTGAATCGCGTCGCGATAGGCGTGGACGTCCCACGCCGCCTGCGCCGCCAGCTCGTTATAGTAGCGCGCTTTGTCGGCGACGCGCGCTTCCGAGTAATGGTACGCCAGCTCCGCCGCGCGTTTGGATGCCTGCTGCCCGTTTTCGATGCCGCGCGCGATACGCAGGTGCAGCGGTGCTGCCAAACCCAGTACGAGTCGCTCGGCCAAGACTTGCCGAATCAGCGAATGGCGAAACGCGAAGCGATGCGGATGCACGCGATCGGCGACGACGAGTTCGTGATCGAGCGCGCGCTGCATGGTTGCGAGAACGCGATCGGTCGTCGTCCCGGCAATCTCCGCGACGAAGCCCGCGTCGAAGTGCTGCCCGACGATCGCCGCGCGGACGAGCACGCTGCGCTCGTCTTCCGAGAAGGTCGCCAAACGTTCGCTGAGCATCGCGTGCGCCGACAGCGGTGCCGACGTACCCAGAACGATCTCGCCGGAATCGATGGCGATGCGGGTCAGCTCCTCGGCAAAGAGCGGATTTCCGTCGCAGAGCGATTCGATCTTCGCGATCGCTTGAAGCGGAAGTTCCGGAGCGCGATCGCGGACGAGTTTTGCGATGAGGTTGCGCACGTCGTAGCGGCGCAATCCGCGCAGCGCAATCGACGAACCCCTCACGCGCAGCAAACTCAGACGCAGCGACGCCAGTGCCGGATTCGCAAGCATCGTTGGGTTGCGCAGAGTGAGGATGACGAGAACGCGCGCTTCTTCGATTGCGGTCGTCAGGTAGCGCAGCAAATCGACCGTCGCGTCGTCGGCCCACTGAACGTCTTCGATGATGATCGCCAACGGTTTGCGCGTCGCTTCCCGCTCGAGCGCCTCCGCGACGCCTTGAAAATACGCGGCGCGTTCTTCGGCGTGCGTGCGCCCATCGTAGGCTGCCGGAAGCCGCGGACGGCGTCCGAGCCGCTCGAGGACTTGCTCCACCGGAAGATACGGACGGCGTATCTGCTCGACGCATCCGCCGATTGCGACCGAAGCTATGTCGCCGAGTCGTGCGGCAAACTCGCGCACCAATCGCGACTTGCCGATGCCCGCCTCACCTTCGACCGCAACGAAGCGCGAGCGGCTGTCGCACGCGTTGCGAAACGCGTCGGACAGTTGCTCCAACTCTTCCTGACGACCGACGAACCCGTCGGAAAATGCAGCGGGCGAAATCATCGCAGACACACTGGTTGCTTAGGAGCTAGTACGGGGACCTGCTATATGGCGGAGTTTTGCTGCCGTCGACGGTCACGCGATAGATCGTCCCATCCCCCCGCTTGGCCGGCAAGTCGAGCTTCGCGCCGGGACGACTGACGTGCAGTACTTCGACCGTCGCGATCAGCGGCTTCCCGGGAACGAGCTGCTTGACGTCGACGAGGTGAATCAAATATGCCCCGCGCGTTTGATAACCGCTGCCCGGATATTCGGTTAGCGTTGCGATGCCGTTGCGGCCGGTCAGCATCGCGCTGCGCTCGTCGACGGCCAAGCCGTAAAACGTTCCGGTGCGAAGGTGCCGCTCGTGCTCGATGCGCGCCAAGAACGTTACCAACCGGCCGAAGCGATCGCGCCGCGCGAAGTGCGTGTCGGTGATTACGTTTTCCAGCGGCGGCCACACGAGCATGTCGCTCGTGAAGCTGATTTCGGGCTCAAACGGATTGCGCAGCGCGTCAGGCGTGCGCACCTCGAACGAATCGTCGTTGGGATGGAGGCGATCGGCGGCAACCGAGTCGTATCCGACCGCGCCTTGAATCGCTAAGCCGGCGCTCGTTCCGCCCTCGACGCCGCCCCGCGACCACAGCTTGCGCACGGAATCGATCAGCGCGCTGCCTTTCCACGGCGCGTAGTTCGCTTGATCGCCGCCCGAGAAGAATAGGACGTCGGCGCCGTCGACGTAGGGCGCTATCGCATCGACTTGCGCGCGCGTCGCGCACGGCGGAACGATCACCGTTCGTACCGACTGAAACGGACCGAGCGGCGCGATGTACGAATCGTAATCGTTGGCGCCGTACGCGCGCAGCACGACGACGTTGCCGAAGCGCGCTTTCGAGCCGCCGGAAATCGTCGCGTGCGCCCAATGCCACTCGGCATCGATGTCGGTTCCACCGCCCTCGAGAACCAGCCCCGGACCGTGCAGCCGCTTTTGCGTGCGTGCGTAGGTGCCGACCGGATCGTAGACGCGAGGCGCGCAGAACGACCAGTTCGCGACGTCCCACCACGCGCCGGCCGCCGGCGACGTCGTTTGGCCGAGGATCTGGTCGGAGAACGCATTGACTTGCGTGCGGCGATACATCAGCGCGATCGGCATCTCGTCGTACAAGAGTTTCTGCAGCTCGGCATACGTCTTTACGCGCGACGCCGGATCGTACGTCGACAAGCCTTGGTGCAGCAGCGCGTCGATGCGCGGATCGCAGATGCGCGACTTGTTATAACCGTTGGGCGGTACGTTCGCGCACGCAAACTGATCCGTCGTGTCGGGGTCGTCGCCGTTCTCGAACGAGTACAGCGCCATTTGGAACTTGCCGCCGTAGACCGGTCCGCCTTGATCCGGCGGCGCGACGAACTGCGTCACCTGAAACTGCTTGAGCGTTATGCCCACGCCGACGGCGCGCTCGTACTGCGCGATATCGTTCGACGCAACCGCATCGGCCGGCGTTTCCGACTGCAAAACGAGCAGCAAGCGCAGCGCGACGCCGTTCTTGTGACGGACGCCGTCGGGACCCATGCGCCAGCCGTCGTCGTCGAGCAGTTTGCGCGCGTGCGCGGGATCGTACGGAATGTCGGGATACGCGGCCGGATCGAACGCCCACAGGAAGAGCCCCGCACCCGCATGCCGGCTGTCCAGCGTCTTGAGATACGCTTTGTTGACGGCGTTTGGAATGTCGATCGCTTCGGCCAGCGCGTGGCGAACGATCGGATCCTTCGTGATCGGATCCTGCGTGTTGAAGATGATCGCGCCGACGGCGTTCTGCGGCGTACTCGTGACGGTGTATCCGGGAATGCGCTGCAGCACCGGATAGATCGCGTAATCCTGCGAGTCGAAGTAGCCGTCGACTTCGTGCGTGCGCAGCATGTTGAGCGCCGTCTCCGCGTTACCGATGAAGCGAATCGAAATGCGCGGTATCCCGGGCTTGCCTTTCCAATAATACGGATTCGCGCGCAGCTCGACGCGATCGCCCGGCGTCCAGCTCGACACCAGGTATGGCCCGGATCCGTACGGCGCGCGATTGAACTGCGCACTGTTGATGTCGGGAAGCGACGCGAGCGCGTGTTTCGGTAAGATCGGGAACCCTTGCGGCGCGCCCACCGTGACGATCAACGGCGGAAAGATTTTCTTGAGGTGTAGAACTAGGGTGGTCGGATTCGGAGCCTCGGCCGAAATCACTTGATCGTAAGCAAATCGCGTTTGAACGTTGTTCTTCGGGTTGTTGACGGCTTGGATCGACCACGCGGCGTCGGCTGCCGTCAGCGACGTGCCGTCCGCGAAACGAACGCCCTTACGAATGTGATAGGTGATCGTCTTGCCGTCGGCGCTGATGCCGCCGTTTTTCTGCGTCGGGATCTCGGTTGCGAGGTCGGGAATGAGGTTGCCGTCATCGTCGTACTTGACGAGATACGAAAAAACCAGCATCGACCACTCGGTCGACGACGTGCCGTTCTCTAAAGCCGGATTGAGCGAACGCGGCTCCCACTGCTGCGCGATGACGAGCGTGTCGGGCGCGGGAGCGTGGCGCCCGCACGCGAAGAGCCCGAGTACTGCGAGCGCGAGTGCGAAGCGGCGCATCATCGATCTTGAATCGCTCGTATCTCCCCCACGACCCTTCCGCTCTTGTTCTTGACGATCGGGCGCGCGAAGTTTCGCAAGAGCTCGAGCCGCGCGTCCGACATCAGCCCGGCCGAGCGCAGGGCTTCGACCGTGGCCGGCGGCCGCGCCCGCTCGTGACCGTCGATCACCTTGATTACGAAACCGACTTTCCGGTCGATCAGCGCACCCGCGAGGACGCCTTCGGCGCCGCCCTTGCAGACCAGCGTTCCGCCGAACGCGCGAATCATCGCGGCGTCGAACTCGCCGGTGCCGGACATATATTCGGGGTTAGCGATCATTGCATCGCGCACGGTGCGCAGAGCGTTGGCGTCGGCGGGATCGAGTTCGCCGAGCGTGGCCAAGCGGCGGTACGAAAGTGCCGCGCGCCGCAGCGTCGTCGCGTAGACGGGAATTCCGCATCCGTCGACCGCGATCGTCAGCGATTCGAGGGGCTCGTCGGATACGCGCGCACAAAACGAAAGAATGCGCTGCTGCGAAGGGTTGTCGGGGTCGAGGTAGGTGGCCGGGTCGGCACCGGTGGCAACGCACAGCGCCAGGATACCCGCGTGCTTGCCCGAGCAGTTGTTGGTGATGGGTTCGGTAAAGCCCGTCTCGGGACCGCACCGCAGCGCGCTTTCATCTAAACCGATCTTCTTTAAGATCGAGCGCACCGTTTCCAAATGAAACGATTCGGCCGAATGCGATGAGGCCATGACGGCGATCTCGCGGGGTTCGAGACCGAAGCGGTCGACGACGCCAGCGGCGACGGCCGAGGCCGCAATGAACGGCTTTGCGGCGGACCGCAGAAAAATCGGAACGTCGACCGTGCCGAACGAGAAAACCGGCACGCCTTGGGCGTCCACGGCATAGCCCGCGACGTTGTGAACCGACTCGATAACGCTGCCGCGCATAACGGCGACATACGGTTCCCCTCCAAGCAACATCCGGGCTCTATCGTAGCTTGAGCTCGCGGTCCGCTCCCATGGCGGATTTCCGCAGTGGGTGAGGCAAGAGAGGCTCGATGTTCCCCATCACTCGCGCGGACGCTATCCTTCTCGGCGCGATGGTGATCCTCGCCCCGGCCTATTCGTACTACGCAGGACGCCGGATCGCCGCGGGAGCCGTGCCCGCTCGCACGGTCGCTTATATCCGCACGATGGTTTCTTGGTGGCTAATCGCGTTTGCTTTGGCGCTCATTTGGGTGCGGATGGAGCGTCCGGCAGCGGCGCTGGGACTGACGGTTCCAGGCGATGCCGGTTCGTGGGCCGGCGCTATTCTCTGCGTACTCGCACTGGCGTACGTCAACGGGCAGTGGCGCGTGCTGCGGCGCTTGCCGCCCGAGAAGCTCGACCGCATTCGGAGTTCGTTCGGCCGGACGCTTGCCGTTCTGCCGCATACGCCGATCGAATACCACCTGTTCCTCGCGCTATCGGTGACCGCGGGCATCTGCGAAGAGTTGCTCTTTCGCGGATACTTCTTCGCGATGACGTCGCACTGGCTCACGCTCGCCGGATCGGCGGCCGTCAGCGCGCTCGTCTTCGGTTTGGGCCACGCCTATCAAGGATGGAAAGGCGTCGCGAAGACGGCACTGGCGGGATTGTTTCTCGGCGCCGTGTACATCGGAACCGGCTCGCTGCTGTGGCCGGCAATTCTGCACGCGCTCATCGACGTGCAGGGCGGCAGTGTGGGGTACCGGCTGCTGCGACCGACGTCGTGAACGCGCGCCTGCGCGCGACGATCGCCGCAATCTCCATCGTCGTCTGGATCGGCGTCGTGTGCCGCGGTGTCTTCCATGCCGGCGATCATCGGCTGTTCGCTCAGAACCTTCAACATCTTCCGGACATCCTTACGCACGTACCGCGAAATGCCGGTTACATCGTGCCGGTTCTCGCCTTCGTCGTCAGCGGTTTCGGCGCCGGCGACCTTATTTGCGGCGCGCTCGGCATTTGCACGTCAAATCGTTGGGCCCGTTTCGCGTTCGCCCTCTGCTTGGGGCAAGCGTGCTGGCTCGCGGCCGTCGTCGCAGTCGGCGTTCCGGGCTTTCTCAACCGGCCCGTACTCGGCGCGCTCCTGGCCGCGGGGTTGATTTCTAGCGCCGCACGCTGGTATATGACGCGCGAACGGTGGCGCGATTCAACCGGCCATCCTGCAGCGGTTCCGTCGAAATGGGTGCGAGTCGCGACTGCTGCGTGTATCGCCCTGCTGGCGTTCGATCTCTATTTGGCTCTCTTGGGCGCACTGATGCCCGAAACCGGATTCGACGCACGGTTTTATCATTTGGCCGAAGCAAAGCGTTACGCCGATCACGGTGCAATCTATAACCTGGCGGCGTCGCAACATAGCGTCGAGATGGCGCTGCCGCAGAACCAAGAAATTCTTTACGCTGCGATCGTCAAGCTCTTCGGACTCCCCGCCGCGAAGATCCTGAGCTGGAGCAACCTGCTTCTCGCGACGATCGCGATCGTCGGATTTGCCGGCGAGTTCTTCGGCAGCGAAACTGCCGGGACGCTTGCCGCGTTGCTCTTCGTCTCGACGCCGATCGTAACGTTGACGGCGACCACGGCGAGCAATGACTTGAGCCAAACTCCCTATACGCTGCTCGCGCTCTATGCATTCTTTGCGTGGACTCGCGACCGCGCAAAAGTAGGGTGGCTCGCGGCAGCCGGAGTGTTTTGCGGCTTTTGCTTCGGCATCAAACCATTTGCCGTATTTACCATTCTGACGTTGGGGGCGTTCGTAGCGGCGTTCGCGTTTCGCCGGCCGCTGCGGCCGCTCGCAACGTTCGGCCTCGGCTGTCTGCTCGGCGCGCTGCCCGATCTCGTTCGCGAAGCGGTCGTAACCGGCGATCCGTTCTTTCCCATCGGGGCGGGCTTGATGCATAGCGCGTTCTGGTGGCCGGCGCAAGAGCAAGCGATGCGAGATTCGATTCACGCTTTTGGTGCCGACACGGCGTGGCCCGTGCTTTTCAAGTTGCCGTGGGCGCTGACCATGGAAGCCAACCGCTATCGCAACCTGCTCGGCCCGCTCTTTATTTTCGTC
>DASRSM010000084.1:0-28009 GCA_035656415.1 Vulcanimicrobiaceae bacterium
CGGGCGCTCGCGCGGTTACCGTTTGATCGCCCACGGGCACTTTGGTCAACGTAAACGCGCCATTGGGGTCGGCCGTTGTGGTGTACAGCGAACCGACCGAAAGCAGTGCACTCGGAATCGGCCGGTTGGTCATCGCATCGAGGACGCGTCCGGTGATTTGGCCGTAGTCTTGCACGCCAACGACACCCGGCGTAGGCGAGCACCCGTCACCCAAGGCGAACAAGAATATCATTCCGAGTACCACGTACCGCATACCGCCAGGTATAGCGGAGCGGAGGCCAAAACCCTGTCTCCTGCATGAGCCCGTATATTCCGGTCGCGATTTACCTCTGCGTCGCGCTAGCGGCGGCACTGTTGTTTTCCGTACTCCCCGGGCTTGTAGCGCGCCGCAAACCGAATCCGCAAAAGCTTGAAGCGTACGAATGCGGTGTCGAACCGACGTCGGCCGTTTCGGGTCGTTTCCCGGTTCGGTTCTATCTCATCGCGATGCTGTTCGTCATTTTCGACGTCGAAGCGGCCTCGTTTTATCCGTGGGCCGTGCAGATGCACGCGCTGCGCGTTTTCGGATTGCTCGAAATGATCGTCTTCATCGTCGTGCTCGCCATCGGCTACGCCTACGTCTGGAAAAAGGGTGGTTTCGTTTGGAGGTAGGACCCGGACAATTTCTTCTCGCGCGTCTCGACGACGTCGCGCGCTGGGCGCAAAGCTCGTCGGTATGGCCTTTAACCATGGGCCTCGCGTGCTGTGCAATCGAGATGATGACCGTAACGTCGGCCGAATACGACATCGCGCGCTTGGGCTCGGAAGTTTTTCGCAGCTCGCCGCGTCAGGCCGATCTCATGATCGTTTCCGGTCGCGTTGCGTGGAAGATGGCGCCCGTCGTCAAGCGCTTGTACGACCAGATGGCCGACCCGAAATGGGTGATCTCGATGGGCGCTTGCGCGAGTTCGGGCGGGATCTTCGATAATTACGCCGTCGTTCAGGGCATCGACACGATCGTGCCCGTCGACGTGTACGTTCCCGGTTGCCCGCCGACGCCCGACGGTTTGCTCTACGCGGTCAACCTGATTCAGCAGCAGATCCGCGAAGGCGGACGCGGCGGAATCCTCGCGCGATCCTAAGGTAGCTTTACACGATGCCAAGCACGCAAACGCCGCCGCTCGCCGGCGCCGCAATCGATCCACCAAGCCTTCGACCGCAAATTGACGATGCGATCGTCGAGCGCGTGGAGCCTTCGGCTCTGCGCGACCGCCTGACCGTACTTAAAGCGGAAGGCTATACGATGCTCCTCGACTTAGGAGCCGTCGACTACCCGGAGCGCAGGCCGCGCTTCGACGTCGTCTATCATCTGCTCAAGATGCCGTCGCGCGCCGCGAGCGTCTCCGAAGTCGGTAAACCGCAGCGCCTGCGCGTGCTGTGCGGCGTCGACGGTCCGAATCCGCAGTTGCCCACCTCGATGGATCTGTGGAAGTCGGCCGATTGGGCCGAGCGCGAAGTGTTCGATCTCTTCGGCATCGGGTTCGAAGGTCACCGCGACCTGCGGCGCATCCAGCTGCCGTACGATTGGGAAGGCCACCCGCTGCGCAAGGACTATCCGACGCGCGGATCCGCGCGCGAGCGTTCGCCGCGTCCGGCGTTCGCTAATAAAATGAACGTACAGGCGGGCACGCCACCCTCGGGCCGCACCCTCGAAGCTTTGCAAGAACAGATCAAGCGCGCCCGCGAGGCCGACGCCAAATGAGCATGTCGACGCAGCCGCTGACCCCCGAAATCGTCAGCCAAGAAGGCAACGCGATGGTGCTTTCGATGGGTCCGCAACACCCGTCGACGCACGGCGTGCTGCAGATCATGCTCGAAATCGAAGGCGAAAGCGTCGTCAAGGCCGAGCCCGAAATCGGCTATCTGCATACGGGAATCGAGAAAACGGCCGAGAGCTTGTTCTGGTCGCAAGCGCAGACGGTCATCGAGCGCATGGACTATCTCGCGCCGTCGTCCAACGCACTGTGTTACGCGCTCGCCGTCGAGAAGCTGCTGGGCCTTACCGATCGCATCCCGGAGCGGGCGCAAATCGTTCGCGTGCTTCTCATGGAGCTCACGCGTATCGCTTCGCACTGCGTGTGGCTGGGCACGCACGGAATCGATCTGGGCGCTATTTCGGTGTTTTTCTACTGCTTCGACTTGCGCGAGAACGTGCTCGACATGCAAGAGTCGAGCGGCGGCGCGCGCATGCATCCGAACTACGTGCGCGTCGGCGGCCTCAACGGGGATCTCCCGGACGGTTATCTCGGCCAGCTCGACGCGTTCATCGAAAAGCTTCCCGGACGCATACGCGAGCTGCGCGGCTTGCTGCAGGCCAATCCGATTTTCCAAGACCGTACGATCGACGTCGGCACGCTTTCGATCGCGGAAGCGCTCGAGTGGGGCGTCACGGGGCCGAGCCTGCGCGGCAGCGGCGTAGCGTACGACGTGCGTAAGGCGTTTCCGTACAGCGGCTACGATACGTACGAGTTCGACGTTCCCACGCGCACCGAAGGCGACGCGTACGCGCGGTTCTTGGTGCGTCTCGACGAGATGGAAGAGTCCCTTCGCATCATCCAGCAAACGCGCAAACGTTTGGAGAAGCCGGGTTCCGTGCTGCTCGACGATCCTAAGATCGTCGCGCCGCCGAAAGAAACGATCGCGCTGTCGATGGAAGCGCTGATCCATCACTTCAAGATCATCAGCGAGGGTTTCCGCGTGCCGCCGGGCGACGTTTATCAAGCGGTCGAGGGTCCGCGCGGCGAGCTTGGTTACTACATCGTGTCCAACGGCGAGAACCGTCCGTACCGCGTTCGCACCCGCCCACCGAGCCTGTACAATCTGCAAGCGCTCAAAGGCATCGCTCCCGGCAACCTCATCGCCGACCTGGTCGTGATGATCGGGAGCTTGGATCCGGTGTTCGGCGAGGTCGACCGATGACGTTGCGCTGCTCGTCGATGCAACGTACCGGTGCGGGGACGCGCGCTTTTTCGCATCGTGCGAAAAAGCTGCTCGCTTCGTGCTCGCTCTCGCCATCCGTGGCTCCGCTCCCTCAGACGCCCCGCGCCGGTACGTTGTATCTCCTCGCTGGCGCATCATCGAGTGAGGGATTGGTTGATAGAGATCGTCGCAATGACTGAGCGAGAGCAAAACTTTCCGGCGCTGCTGGATCGGCTTAAGCCGGAATGCGAGCGGATTATCGCGCAATACGAGCAAAAGCGCTCGGCTCTGCTGCCGCTGATGCACGTGTTTCAGCAGCACGAGGGCTTCGTCAGCCCGCAGGCGATGCGCGCTGCCGCCGAGATGCTCGATCTCACGCACGCCGAGGTCGAGGGAACGATTTCGTTTTACACGCTGCTCTTCCGCAAGCCGGTCGGCAAATACGTGCTGCAAGTGTGCCGCGGTTTGGCGTGCTCGATCAACGGCGCCGAAGAGATCATGGCGTACTTCCGCGAGAAGCTCGGCATCGTACATTCGCAGACGACGCCCGACGGAACGTTTTCGTACGAAGAAGTCGAGTGTCTGGCCGCGTGCGACAAGCCGACGTGCATGCAGGTCAATCTCGAGTTCGTGGTCAGCCTGACGCCGCAAAAGATCGACGAGATGCTCGCCGCGATGCGTGCCGGCACGTACGAAACGGCGCCGATGCTGCAAACCGAGACGCCGGCAGCGACCTGGACGTTCCAGCAGGACGCTCAAGTCGCGACCGGACGCAAATCCGCGGGCGCGGTCGGGGTGCCGAATCCGAATAACGCCGGCGGCGTCGGCGACGCAAGCGGCATCATCATGCTCGATCGCATCGTCAACGGCGACGTCACGTTTTTCGAGCGCACGCGCGAGCGCGCCGTGCGCGATTCGCGCGCAGTAACCGAAGTCGTCGAAAATAACGGGAGCAGCAATGCCGGTCACTAAGGTGTTAACGGCCGGAATCGGCGAAGCGAACCTGCGAGACGTCAACGTGTATCGCGAACGCGGCGGTTACAAGCAGTGGGAACGCGCGGTACGCTCGATGTCGCCGGCCGAAGTCATGGATCTGGCGGATAAATCCGGATTACGCGGACGCGGCGGCGCCGGTTTCCCGACCGGACGCAAGTGGCAGTTCCTTCCAAAGGACAAAGAGCTGCGCTATCTCGTCTGTAACTGCGACGAGGCCGAGCCCGGCACGTTCAAGGATCACATGCTGCTCGAAGAGGCGCCGCACTTGATCCTCGAGGGAATGTTGCTCGGCGCATTCGGCATCGGATGCCACCACGCGTTCATCTACATTCGCGGCGAGTTCAAACGCGGCTATCAAATCTTCTGCGCGGCGCTGGAAGAAGCGTGCAAGGCCGGTTACGTCGGCAAAAACATCTTCGGCACCGGTTACGATTTGGAAGTGACGGTGCATCGCGGTGCCGGCGCGTATATTTGTGGCGAAGAGACGGGATTGCTCAACTCGCTCGAAGGCAAGCGCGGCGAACCGCGCCTGAAACCGCCGTTTCCCGCCATCGAAGGATTGTACGGTGCGCCGACCGTCGTCAACAACGTCGAGACGCTTGCGTATCTCGTACCGATTTTGGAGAAGGGTCCGGAGTGGTTCTCCGCCGTGGGTACCGAGCGCAGCAAAGGCTACAAGATCGTTTCGATTTCGGGCCACGTTCAGAATCCCGGCAACTACGAAGTTCCGCTCGGAACGACGGTGCGCGAGCTTATCGAGCTCGCGGGCGGTTTGCGTCCCGGGCGCAAGCTGATGGCGGTACAGCCGGGCGGCGGTTCGGCGGCGTGCATCTTCGAAGAGCATCTCGATCTGCCGTACGACTACGAGAGCATGGCCAAAGCCGGTTCGATGCTGGGCTCGGGGGCGTTCGTCGTGTTCGACGACACGACCGATTTCGTCAAGGCCGCGCACAATCTCGTGCGCTTCTTCGCACACGAGTCGTGCGGTCAGTGCACGCCGTGCCGCGAGGGTAGTCACTGGATGGAACGCGTGCTCGAACGGTTGGTCCACAATAAAGGCGTTCCCGGCGATCTCGACATGCTCGATCGCGTCTCGGGAACGATAACGGGATTGAATCTCTGCGCGCTGGGCGATTCGATCGAGCCGTTTTTGAAATCGGTGCTGCGCCGCTTCCGTGACAAGTTCGAAGAGCGCGTCCTGCGTGAGGAGACGATGAACGTCTAATGGCCGATCTCGTTAACCTCACGATCGACGGCATTCCCGTCAGCGTTCCGAAAGGGACGCTGCTCGTCGAAGCCGCTAAGACCGTCAAACAAGAAATTCCGGTCTACTGCTACCACACCAAGCTCGGACCGGCCGGACTTTGCCGCGTGTGCCTCGTCGAAATCGAAGGCATGCCGAAGCTGCAAATCGCGTGCAATACGGTCGTCGGCGAAGGCATGGTCGTGAAGACGCAAACGGACAAGGCGGATGCCGGCCGCGCGATGGTGATCGAGCTCCTGCTCGTCAATCATCCGTTGGACTGTCCGATCTGCGATAAGGGCGGCGAGTGCGATTTGCAAGATTTTGCGATGGCCTACGCGCGTTCGAGTTCCGACGTCGCCGATCCGAAGGTTCCCAAACCTAAGGCGGTCGATCTCGGCCCGACGATCGTGCTCGACGAAGAGCGCTGCATCGTTTGTCAGCGCTGCGTTCGCTTCGACGACATCATTGCCGGCGAGAAGCAGCTCGTCGTGAAGGATCGCGGCGCGCGCGATATCATCGCGACGGCAACCGGCGAACCGTACCATCACAACTTTACCGGAAACGTGACGGAGCTTTGCCCGGTCGGCGCGCTCACGTCGAAAACCTACCGCTTCAAATCGCGTCCGTGGGATCTCAACCGGACGCAGACGTCGTGTACGCAGTGCGCGGTCGGCTGCCAGCAGTTCGCCGACGTCCGCTACGGCACGCTCTTGCGGACGATGTCGGTCGAAACGGACGACGATATTTCCGATACGTGGCTGTGCGATCGCGGCCGGTATAACATCGGCTTCTACTCGTCGCCCGAGCGCGTCACGCAGCCGCTTTACAAGAAGGGCGGCACGTTCGTGCAGGTCGACTGGACGGACGCCATCGAGTTGTGGGCAAAAGCGATTCGCGACGCGCTGCACGACGGTGGTCCGTCGGGCGTCGGCGCGATCGGCGGCGGCCGCTTGACGAACGAAGAAGCGTACCTGCTTCAGCACGCGTTCCGCGGCGCGGGCGTCGCGAACTTGGATTGGCGCGCGGGGCATCAACGCCAAGCGACGCCGGGTGCGAAATCCGGCCGCTTAGCGGATATCGAGAACGCGCAGGCGATCGTGGTTGCCGGGCAATCGCCCGAAGAACTCGCGCCGGTGATGTGGCTGCGCGTGCTGAAAGCGCTGCGTAAGGGTGCGAAGCTGATTCACGAACGAGAAGCCTCGGCTGCGCTTCGGCAAGCCCAGGGTGACACGATGCAGAGCGTCGCGTTAATTTGGGACGGCATCGATTTGGCCGCCGGCAAAACCTTTGCCGACGCGTTTGCCGGCGTGGCCGCACTGTCGACGTTTATTGCGAGCGAGCAGGGCAACGCGCGCGGCGCGGAAGCGATGGGAATGTTGCCCGGCAGCGGTCCCGGTTTTGCGAGCATCTCGAACGCGGGACGCGACGGCTGGGGTATGTTCGAGGACGCACGTAACGGCAAACTCGCCGTGTTGTCGATTTTCGGAGCGAATCCGGTACGCAACTCGTCGGTTTCCGATGCGATGAACGCGGCACTTGGAAGCGTTCCGTTCTTGGTGGTGAGCGATCTGTTCATGACCGAGACGGCGAGTCACGCGACGCTCGTGCTTCCCGCGAAGGGCGCGCTCGAAAAGAGCGGCACGACGACCAACCTCGCCGGCGATCTGCTGCCGGTGAATCAGGCATTGCAGCCGCCCGACGGCGTGCGCTCCGATCTCGAGATGCTCTTCGACCTGTGCGACGCGCTCGGCGTCGATCTGCCGGCGCCCGATGCGCTCGACGCGGCGGTAATCTCGGCCGCGGCCAAAGTGCCGGACTTTGCATTGGGCGACGCGCTCTTTAAAACCGTGGCGTGCGAAGAACGGCAGCCGGAGCATCGTCCGATTCTTTCGGGCGGCGGAACGTGGCAGCACGATCCCACGATGGCGCCGCTGTCCGCTGGGAACGGAGTACTCGTTTGATACCGTTCTGGGCGATCGTTCTCATCAAGTCGGTGCTGCTGCTCTTTGTCGTCGTTACGACGTTTGCGTACGCGATGCTGGTCGAGCGCAAGGTGTTGGGTTGGATGCAGCTGCGTCCGGGACCGAATCGCGTCGGTCCGTGGGGACTGCTGCAGCCGGCCGCCGACGCCGCCAAGCTCATTTTGAAGGAAGATCTTACGCCGAAGACGGCCGATCCGCTGATCTACCGGCTGGCGCCGTTCATCTCGTTGCTCACGGCATTTTCGGTATACGCGGTGATTCCGTTCGGAGCGTCATCGGATCTGGGCACGTGGGTCATCGGGGATCCGAACGCCGGGATTCTTTTCATCCTGGCGATTACGTCGATCGGCATCTACGGCATCTCGCTCGGCGGATGGGCATCGGGCTCGAAGTATCCGCTGCTCGGCAGCGTACGCGCGACCGCACAAATGATCAGTTACGAGCTGGCGATGGCGCTGTCGTTCGTCGGCGTGCTGATTCTCGCCGGTACTACCTCGCTCGACGGAATCGTGAACGCGCAGCTGCGATGGTGGTTCTTCATCCCGCAGTTCGTCGGGTTCTTGATCTACATTACGACGGCCGTCGCCGAAACCAATCGCGCGCCGTTCGACTTGGTCGAGGCCGAAACCGAACTCGTCGCCGGATTCCACACGGAATATTCGGGCTTGCGCTTCGGTTTGTTTTTCATCGCCGAGTACGTCAACATGCTTACCGTGTCGTGCATCGCGACGCTGCTGTTCTTCGGTGGATGGAACGCGCCGTTCGGCATACAGGGCGTTCCGGGCGTCGTCTGGTTCGTGTTGAAGGTCGCATTCTTTATGTTCTTTTACATGTGGCTGCGGGCGACGCTGCCGCGGCTGCGTTACGACCGGTTGATGGCCTTCGGGTGGAAGGTGCTGCTGCCGGTCGCTACGCTCAACTTGGTCATCACCGCAATCGTGGTGGCGTATAAAGGATGACGATGCGCAAACGGCTCTATAATGTCGGCGCGATCCTCAAGGGGTTGTCGATAACGTTCGGCTTCATGTTTCGCAAGCGGCCGACGATCGAGTATCCGTCGGTCAAGAAGCAGCACGCTCCGCGGTTTCACGGACTGCACGAGCTGCGCCGATACGAAGACGGAAAAGAACGCTGCATCGGCTGCGAGTTGTGCTCGAGCGCTTGTCCGGCCAACGCGATTATCGTCATCGGCGCCGAGAATACGCCCGACGATCGCCGTTCGCCCGGCGAACGATACGCCGCGCGCTACGAGATCGACGAGCTTCGTTGCATTTTCTGCGGGATGTGTGAAGAAGCGTGTCCCACCGACGCGATCGTGCTCACGCCGCGCTTCGAGATGTCGGATTTTCGTCGCGGTTCGCTCATCTACGCCAAAGATCGTCTGCTGGTGCCGCCCGAAGCCGGCGTCGGGCGTCCCCCCGACGAGCGCCCGGGCGGCATTCCCGGCGACCTCGGCAGCGTTGCCGAGATGAAATCGACCACCGACATCGCTCGCGGCTACAGCGCGACCTGGCGCGGGAACATCTTGAAAACTCAGCGGAAGGGACTAACCGCCCTTCGCCAGCCTCAGGGTGACAAGAGTTGATAGGATTTTGGATTCTGTCGGTCTTCTTGATCGCCAGTGCCATCTGGTGCGTGAGCGCGCGCAAGCCGGTTTACAGCGTCGTCGCGTTACTGTTGAACTTTGCCGCGTTAGCGATCACCTACGTCGGGCTCAATGCTGAGTTCTTGGCCGTGATGCAGATCATCGTCTACTCGGGCGCGATCCTAGTGCTCTTCGTCTTCGTCATCGCGCTGCTGTCGAGCGGTGTCGCGCCGTTCGCGGCCGGACCGAACCGGCTGCCCAAGGCGATCGCGCCGGCGATTTTCATCGTTTTGATAGCGTTCGGCTTCCTCTATTACGCGCTGAGAGATTCCAGCGTCACCCTGAACGTGTTGAAGGGCCAATCCCAGCTTGGGCCGGTGGGAACGGCCGGCGTCTTCGGCAGCGTCGCCGATTTCGGCAAGGCGCTCTTTACCGTGTACTTGCTCCCGTTCGAAGTCACCGCGCTGATTTTGATGGTCGCAGTGATCGGCGTCGTGCTGCTTGCCGGCGATCAAACGCCCTACGTTCCCACGCAGAAACACGCGCGGCAGGTCGAGCGCGAGATGCGCGAAGCAATCCTGAAAGGCGGCGAACGATGACCGTTCCCGTCGTCGATTACGTTGCGCTTTCTTCGGTGATCTTTTTCATCGGCGTCGCCGGCGTGCTGCTGCGCCGCAATCCGCTCGTGATGCTGATGAGCATCGAGCTGATGTTCAACGCCGCCAATCTGCTGTTTTTGACGTTCGCGCGTGCCTGGGTCAACAACGCGGGACATATCTTCGCGTTCTTGGTGATCACCGTTGCCGCTGCCGAAGCGGCCATCGGCCTCGCGATCGTCGTAACGGTCTTCCGAACTGAAAAGAATGTGGACGTAGACGAAGTGAGGGCGCTGCGCGGATGATTCATCACGTAATGGGCGTGGACGGAAGTTATCCGCTGCTGTTGGCGCTGTGGCTTCTGCCGCTCGCGGGCGCGGTCGTATGCTGGGCCTTCGGCCCGCAGCTACGCAACGCGGCCGGGTGGCTCGGCTCGGCGACGATCGGCGCATCCTTCATTTTAACGCTGCTCTCGTGGGGCGCAGGAACGCAAAGCCAGGGCGGGGCGTTGGGCGCGCATCAATCGCTGCTGAGCTGGATGCCCGGATTCGACTTCGGCTTGCTGCTCGATCCGCTCTCACTCCTGTGGACGCTGATCATCACGGGCGTCGGATTTCTGATCCATTTCTATTCCATCGGATACATGGACGGCGATCGCGCCTTCGCGCGGTTCTTCGCCTACATGAATTTCTTCGTGTTCGCAATGCTCACCCTCGTGCTTTCCGACAACTTCATCGGACTGCTCGTCGGTTGGGGCCTCGTCGGTCTCGCATCCTACTTCCTGATCGGCTTCTGGTTCGAGCGTCCCTCGGCGGTTGCGGCGGCCCGCAAAGCGTTCGTCATGAACGTGGTCGGCGACGTCGGCATGATGTTCGCGATCTTCCTGATCGTCGCGCACGTGCACTCGATCTCGTTCGGCGACGGATTTGCCGCGGCAGGTACCTTCGGGCCGCAGGCGCTGATCGCGATTTGCATCGGTCTCTTCATCGGCGCGGCGGCGAAATCGGCGCAGGTTCCGCTGCACACCTGGCTCCCCGACGCGATGGAAGGCCCGACGCCCGTCTCGGCACTGATCCACGCGGCAACGATGGTGACGGCCGGCGTTTACCTGATCGCGCGCTGCGCGCCGTTCTGGAACGCCGACCCCGACGCGCAGCTGATGGTCGGCATCATCGGCGGCTTGACGGCACTGATGGGTGCGGTTTTGGGCTGCGCGCAGTGGGACATCAAACGCATCCTCGCCTACTCGACGATGTCGCAAATCGGCTACATGATCATGGGCGTCGGCGTCGGCGCTTACGAAGGCGGTGTCGCGCATTTCTTTACGCACGCGTTCTTCAAGGCGCAGCTCTTCCTCGGATCCGGCTTGATCATTCACGCGCTTAGTAACGAGCAAGACGTTAGGCGCATGGGCGGATTGTGGAAGAAGATGCCGTTTGCGTTTATCGCAATGCTCACCGGAGTGCTGTCCATCTGCGGCTTCCCGTTTACGAGCGGATACTTCTCGAAGGACATGGACATTTACGGGGCGCTTGCCGAGCATCACGTCGGACTGTTCGTCGTCGGGATCGTCACCGCCGGAATCACTGCGTACTACATGTTCCGCTTACTCTTCGTCACGTTCTTCGGAAAGTATCGCGGCCACGTCGATCCGTCCGATCTCGGTATTCGTCATCCCGAACTTGCGGGAACCGCGCTACCGAGTCAAGCCGAGGAGGTTCACGTAGCCCACGAACCCGCGCATCATCACGCGCCGTCGTGGATCATGAACGTTCCGGTCGCGATCTTGATCCTGCCGAGCCTTCTGATCGGATGGCTGATGTTCGGCGGTGACAGCTCGCCGTGGGCGCGCTTCTTCGCGCCCGAGTTCCCCGGCGGCCCGGAAGGCGTCGTGCATCCGTCGACGTTCCTCAACGAGGGCATGACGAGCGTCATCGTCCTGCTGGTCGTCGTGGTGGGATTTGCGATCGCGTACTGGCGTTACGCGACAAAGGAGGCTCAAGCCGACGCGGTCGCGCGCCTGCGTACCGAGTCGGTGCACATGCCGCCGGTATTGACGAACCTGTTCTACTTCGACGCGTTCTACGACTTGATCGTCGTGCGCACGTCGCAGCTTTTCGGTACCATTTTCGGACGCGCGCTCGATCCGCACGTGGTCGACGGCGCGGTTCGCGAAGGCGTCTTCATCACGCGCTGGGCCGGCGTCTTCGTGCAATCGCTGCAGACCGGACTGGTGCGTGCCTACGCGCTCGTCCTGGTCTTTGGCGCCGCCTGCTTCATTATCTACTATGCGACGATCGGAGGCGCGCACTAATGCTCGTTCTGATCACCATCCTCTTGCCGATCGTCGCGGGTGCACTGCTGTGGCTCTTACCGCGCGAAGATCGCACGATTTCACGCGCGATCGGAACGCTGGTTGCCGGCGTAACGCTCGCTACGACGGTCTACGCCAACGCGCAACAGCAAGAGTGGAGCTATCGCTGGCTATCGCGGCCGTTCGAATCCGCGTTCCACTTCGGTACGACGCCGATCTCGTATTGGATTTGCCTGCTTCTCGCGCTGTGCACGATGAGCGCGATCGCGGTAACGAACTTGCCGCGCACGCGGAACTTCGTCGCGCAGATGCTGTTTCTCGAAGGCGCGATGCTCGGGCTGTTCTTGTCGCGCGACCTGCTCGCGTTCGCGCTGTTCTGGGATTTGATGCTGCTGCCGGTGTTCTTCGGACTCATCGGCTGGGGTACGCACCCGGCAACGGCGTGGCGCTATTTCATCTATAACTTCGCCGGCGGTCTGACGCTCTTGCTGGCAACGGCCGCGTTCGGCGTCATCTTCGGATCCACCGACGTCATCGGCCGTCCCGACGTGCATATCGTGGGCGCGTGGGCGCCGTGGATCTTCGCCGGCTTTTGTTTCGCGTTCTTAGTGAAGACGCCGGTCTGGCCGCTGCACACCTGGATGCCGCTCACCTACAGCGATACGCCGCCCCCGATGATCGCGGTGGTCGCGGCGGTGCAGTCCAAGGCGGGCCTGTACGGCCTCATTGCCATCGCCGTCGCCTTCATGCCCGAGTACGTGCATCAGTACGCACCGATTCTCATGATTCTCGGTGCGATCTCGCTGCTCTACGGCGCGCTCATCGCGCTGGTACAGCAAGACGCGAAACGCGTCGTCGCGTACTCCTCGCTCTCGCATCTGGGCTTGATCGTCATCGGTATCGCGTCGATGAACCAGCTGGCGCTCGAAGGCGCGCTGGTCTATATCATCGCGCACGGGCTTTTCTCGGCCGCGCTCTTCCTGCTGCTGGGCTACGTCGAGCAGCGCGAAGACACGCGCTCGCTGCTTCGTTTGGGCGGCTTAGGACGGGCCAATCCAAAGCTCGCCGGCGCGTTATGCATCGCGGCGCTGGCGGCACTCGGTTTGCCGGGACTCGCGGGTTTCGTCGGCGAGCTCGTCATCCTCATCGGCGTCTATCAAACCGGTGCGGTTTGGGCCACGATCGTCGCGTTGATCGCGATCGTCCTCGCGGCTGCATACCTGCTGCGCCTGTTCCAGGACATCATGAACGGGCCCGAAGTAGAAGACGTTCCGGTGCGTCCGGATCTTACGTGGCTCGAGGGGCTGGCGGTCGCGCCGCTGCTCGCCGCGCTCGTCGTTTTGGGCATTCAACCTCACGCGCTCATGGAGGCAGTTCGTGTCGCCGTTCACTAACGCGGATTGGAACGCGCTCGTACCGATCGCCGTCGTGGCAGTGGCGGCGCTCGTCGTATTGATCGCCGATCTGGCGGCGCGCACCAACGCGGATCGCTACGTGTCGATCGTGATCGGCGTTATCGGCTGCGCCGGTGCGGCGGTGCTGAGCGCGCAGCAGTACGGACACGACTACAACGCCTTCTACGGCGGCTTCATGACCGGCGGATTCACGACGGTATTCGAAGAGATCGTGCTTCTCGCCGCGATCGGATCGCTGATCCTCTACGGATCGATCGGTCCTGGTCCGCGCGTCGCCGGCATCACGGCGCTCATGCTTTGGAGCACGTGCGGTGCGATGCTGATGGCCGGCGCCGCGAACCTGATGACGATCTTTCTGGGGCTCGAGTTGCTGTCGCTCGCGCTGTACTGTCTCTGCGGCATGGCCGACCGCAGAACCGCGCGCGAATCGGCGCTCAAATATTTGATCCTGAGCTCGACGGCGTCGGGTTTCTTGCTCTTCGGCATGGCGCTGCTCTTCGGTGCGAGCGGATCGGTAATGCTCGCCGATTTGGTCAATCCCGCGCTGGCGACGAATCCGCTGTTCGTCATGGGCGCGTGCATGTTCTTCATCGGGCTCGCGTTCAAGTTGAGCCTGGTGCCGTTCCACACGTGGGCGCCGGACGTCTACGAAGGCGCTCCGCTTCCAGTGACCGCGTTCATGAGCGTGGCCACGAAAGCGGCGACGATCGCAGTGCTGGCGCGGTTCGCGTACGCCGCGCTTCCGTCGTCGGTTGCCAACGCGCTGCTGCTGCCGGTTTGGGTCCTGGCCGGGATTTCGATGATCGCCGGCAACGTCGGCATGCTGGCGCAACACGATCTCAAGCGCTTGCTCGCATATTCGGGTATCGCGCAAGTCGGCTACATTCTGACCGCGCTCGCGGGCGGAACGCCGCTCGGCCTCCGGTACGCGATCTATTACCTGACTGCGTACGCGTTTATGAACTTGGGCGCGTTTGCCGTCGCTGCGGCGATGTCGACCGAAGACGAGCAGGGGTCGCGCCTCACGAACTATCGCGGCCTCGGACGCCGCCGGCCATTCCTGGCAGCCGCCATGACATTCTTCCTGCTGGCGATGGCCGGATTGCCGCCGACGGCGGGCTTTCTCGGAAAGATTTTGATCCTCTCGACGGCGGTGAGCACCGGCTACGTCTGGATGGCCGCGCTCCTCATCGCCGGCACGGCTATTTCGCTCTACGCCTACGCCAAAGTGGTCCGCGCGATGTACGAGCGCGGGGAACACCGCACGAGCGACGTCCGGCCCTTCGTGCCGTTGGCCTGGGCGAGCGCGGCGATCTGCGTCGTGGTGGTCTTGGCCATGACGTTCTACCCCCTTACGCCCAGCAATATTTTGCCGCTCGTGAAGTAGGCGGAGGGTCACGCTGCGGCGTCCTCCCGCGTTATACTGAACGTGAGCATGCGACGCACGCTGGGTCTCGCGCTTTTCGCCTTCGCCCTGGCGGCGACGGCGCATCCGGCTGCGGCCCAGCCGAGACTGGAAACCAACCCCGATAAGATTTTCGCTCCGGCGTTCGCCTCCGATCCGGAGGGCGCGATCCGGAATGCCCGCGAGCGTATCGCGGCCGGCGACTTGAAGGGCGCGGTCAAGGAACTCGAGACCTACGTCGCCGCGCATCCCACCGAGTCGGAGCCGCTCCGCTTTTTAGGCGATCTCTACTATCGTCAAGGCAAGTTCGAAAAGGCCGAGACGGTCTACCAGACGCTGCTGCGATCGAACCCCAAAGATAAGGAAACGCACAACCGTCTTGGCGTCGTGTACGCGACCGAGAACCGAGTGGACGATGCGATCGTTCAGTTCAACGCCGCGCTGCCGGGAACCGATTCAGTGAAGGATCTCGTCGCAATGCATTTGCGCAAGGGCGACCTGCCGATGTATCGCTCCGAGATGGAAGCGCTCGCGCGCTCGCAACCCACCAGTGCGGACATTCAGGCTGAAGTCGGGCAGATCTATACCGTTCTCCATCAGCCCGGTTACGCCATGATGTACTACATGCGCGCGTTGGACTCCGACCCGTCCTCGCTGACCGCGATCAACGGTCTGGGTCTGACGTATCTCGACACGCACAGTTACCATGAGGCCGAGAAGCAGTTCAAGCACTGCTTGCAAATCGACCCGACGAACTACACGTGTGAGAACAATCTCGGCGCGGCGTACCTGCAGATGACGCAGCTCGACGCGGCAACGCCCGTGCTGACGCGCGCGCATCAGATGGAACCCGAACGTCCCGAAGCACTCGTAAACTTCGGCTATCTCGCCGACGCGCGCAACGATTGGAAGCGCGCGGTGAACTACTACGTCCAGGCGACGGTCGTCGGGCCGTATCTCCCCGAAGCGTACGTCGATCTTGGCATCGACTACGAACACAACGGGCTCTATCCGCTCGCGCAGTCGGCGCTCCTCAAAGGCGCGGCCGCAGCCCCGCAAGACGGACGTATTCGCTACCTGCTCGCGGTAGCGTACGCGCAGCAGGGGCAAAAGCCGCTGGCAATGGAGCAGCTCAAGATCGCCGAACAATCGCTCGATCCCGAGGTCGCGCACATCGCGCAAGAAGAGCAGACCAAGCTCTCAACCAGCTCGGCCCAGCCGTAGAGCCGGATTACGCTCGAGCGATACAGTCGATTTCGATACGAGCGCCGCGCGGTAACGCTGCGACCGCAACCGTCGAACGTGCGGGTTTTCCCATATCGAAGTACTTCTCGTAGATCTTGTTCACGACGGCGAAGTCGTTCATGTCCACTAGGAACAGCGTCGTCTTGACGACGTCGGCGAAACTGTAGCCGGCAGCGCACAGCACCGCGCCGAGATTTGCGATCGCGCGCTCCGCCTGCGCGGCGACGTCGCCGTCGATCATCTCGCCGGTGTGCGGATCGAGTGCGATTTGACCGCTGCAGTAGAGTTCGTGCCCCGTCATTACCGCTTGACTGTACGGTCCGATCGGCTTGGGTGCGTGGTGCGTCAAAACGTGCTCGTGCTTGCTCATGCGGGTGAGGATTCGCGCGTCATCGTGCCTTTGAACGCCATCGGCGGCTCTTCGACCCCGAAGTTTTCGGCATAGAGCGCGGCGACGCGGTCCATTTCATCTTTGGTGAGCGGCGGCGTATCGGTCGCCTTTGCGAATTCTACGAGTTGTTCGCGATCGTAGATGTTCGGCAGCACCGTCATGACGCGCGGTTCGGCGAGCAGCCACGCAATGGCCGCTTGGCCGAGCGAGCGGTCCGGCCGTTCGAGGAAGCGCAGCTTTTCGATTTTCTTTACGCCGTTGATCAGCCACGAGCGCGGACGATGGCGGCGGTGGTCGTTGGCCGCAAAGACGGTGTCTTCCGCATAGTGTCCTTCGAGCATGCCGCTGGAATGGGGAACGCGAATCATGTAGCCGGTATCGGCATTCGATTCGTACGCCGCGCGAATCTGTTCGTCGCCGGGATGCTGCTCGAGAATGTTCCAGATGATTTGCAGCGTGGCGGCGTTGCGTTTTTTGACCGCGTCGACGCCTTCGTAGAGCCAACCGATCGCCGGACCGAGCGCGACGCCGTACATGCGAATTTTGCCTTCCCGCTTCAGCGATTCGAGCAGTTCCCATAACGCGTCGTCTTCGACTTGCGCCATGCGCGCGTTGTGCATCTGATAGACGTCGATGTAATCCGTTTGAAGCCGGCGCAGCGACTCTTCGAGCGCTTTGCGTACGAATGCGGGCGAGAAATCGTGCGGCAGCTCGAACTGACCGCGCCGCTGTTCGACGTTTGCCGGCGTGTAGAAGTCGTAGCCGAATTTCGTCGCGTAGATTACCTGGTCGCGCTTCGTCCCGAACGCTCGTGCAAGCTGTTCCTCGCTTCGGCCGTTGCCGTAGGTATCGGCGGCGTCGAATAAGGTAATTCCGAGGTCGTGCGCCTCGCGAAGCATCGCCACGGCGTCCTCGTCGCTTTTTTCGCCCCACCATCCCGTCGACGTGGTCCAGAGACCGAAGCCCACCTCGCTTACGGTCACGTCGGTGTTCGGATACGTGCGGTACTTCATGCCTAGCCTTTCGCCGGGCGGGCTTCTGCGTCCACCCGCCTAAGTCTCTCGCACGATGGAGCGTACCGCTACCTTCCTAGACGACCTGGAGCTCGTAGGGCGCTGGATTGACGAGTTTTTCTCGCATCCCGAGCGCTTCCGGGTGCTGCCCGACGTTCGCCCCGGCGACGTCGCGGCCGCCCTGCCGGCGAGCGCGCCGGAGCAGCCCGAGCCGTTCGAGCGCATCATGGAAGACTTCGAGCGCATCATCGTGCCGGGCACGACGCAGTGGAATCACCCGCGATTTTTCGCGTATTTCGCGACCAGCGCCGCGCCCGCGGCCATTGCGGCCGAGGCCCTAGCCGCGACGATGGACGTCAAAGCGATGCTATGGCGCACGTCTCCCGCGGCGACCGAACTCGAGCAGGTAACGATGCGCTGGCTCGGGCAACTGCTGGGCCTGCCGCAATCGTGGACCGGGGTCATTTACGATACCGCTTCGGTTGCCGGTTTCACCGCGATGGCTGCCGCGCGGGAAGCGCTCGATCTGGGTATTCGGGAACGCGGCATGAGCGGACGCGACGTTCCGCCGCTGCGCGTGTATATTACCGATCACACGCATTCGCATATCGAGAAAGCGGCAATCGCCCTCGGCATCGGCCAGGCCAACGTCGTGCGCGTGGCGTGCGACGCGGAGTTTCGCATGCGCCCCGAGGTGCTGGCCGAAGCGATCGACGCCGACGTCGCGGCCGGCATGCGGCCGATGGCCATCGTTGCTACCGCGGGAACGACGTCGACCACGTCGACCGACCCGGTTCGCGAGATCGCGCGCATCGCCCGGGAGCGCAGTATTTGGCTGCACGTCGACGCAGCGTACGCCGGCGTGGCGGCGATGATTCCGGAGTTCCGCTGGCTGCTCGACGCGGTCGAAGAAACCGACTCGCTGGTCGTCAACCCGCACAAGTGGATGTTCGTGCCGATGGATTGCTCGGTGCTGTTCCTCAAAGACGAGTCGACGGTGCGCCGCGCATTTACGCTGGTTCCGGAATATCTCACGACGCCGGAGGGCGACGCCGTCAACTACATGGACTACGGCATCCAGCTCGGACGGCGTTTCCGCGCGCTCAAGTTGTGGTTCGTGCTGCGCAATCTCGGCGCGCAAGGCATTCGCGACAAACTGCGCGGTCACATCGCGCTGGCGCAAGAGTTCGCGTCGTGGGTCCGCGCCGAGCCCGGCTGGGAAATCCTCGCGCCGCACCCGCTGTCGGCGGTCTGCTTCCGTAACGCCAACGTCGACAACGAACGATTGCTGCAAGCCGTCAACGACACGGGCGAAATCTTTATGTCGCACACCAAGATCCACGGCAGGTACGCGCTGCGTTTGGCGATCGGCAACCTGCGCACGGAACGCGCCGACGTCGAGCACGCGTGGAACTTGCTGCGTCGTGAGGCCGCTAAGCTCGCATGAAAAAACTTCAAGTTCTGGTCGAAGGTTCGGAAGGCGAAGCGGCGCGCGTTCGCGAGCGCCTCGACCCCAAGCAGTACGAGGTCATCCAAGGACGCGAGCTCGCGCACCGGTTGGCCGCCAGCATCGACGAGCTCGAGCGCCAGCGTTCCAGCGTGCTCGAACTCAATCAGCTCAAGAACGATCTCATTGCGGTACTGGCGCACGACATCAAAGGCCCGCTGACCTCGATAGCCGGCTTTGCCGAACTGCTGGAAGAGGGCTACCTCGAAGGCCCGGCAGCGGTCGACGCGGCCCACACGATTCGCAACAACGCGCAACGTCTCGCAACGTTGGCCAACGACGTGCTGGCGCTCTCGCGCATCGAACATGGCGAGCTCGAAATCGCCGACGAGCGCGCCGATCTCGTCGATCTTATCCGCAACGTCGTCGAAACGCACGTAGCCGAACGCAACGTCCACGTAAAGACCGAGCTGAAGGAAGCGTTCGTGCGCGGCGACGGCGATCGGCTGCGCCAAGTTTTCGACAATCTCATTCGCAACGCCATCAAGTACTCGCCCGACGGCAACCCGGTCGAGGTGACGATCGAGCCGGCCGGCGAGAACTTCCGCGTGGAAGTGAGCGACCGCGGCATGGGCATTCCCGCCGAAGATATTCCTCGCTTGTTCGGACGCTTTGCGCGCGGTTCGAACGCGCGCCGTGCCAAGATCGCCGGGACCGGAATCGGTCTCTTCATCGTACGGATGATCGTCGAGCGGCACGGCGGAAGCGTCGACGTCCTCAGCACGCTCGGCGAAGGCAGCACGTTCGGCATTGTCCTGCCGTCGTTCGAGGCGCGCGTTTCGCAGAAGCCGATGCGGGTCGCGATCGTTACGAAAGATAGCGAACTTTCGCGTTTTGCTGCGTACGAGTTGCGCTCGCGGGGGTACCGCGTCCGTCAGTGTTCCGGGCTCGACGACCTCGCGCACGTCGGCGACGTGCGATCGGGCGACGTCGTGCTCGCCGATCCGGCCATCGCCACGCCGGACGAAATCGTCAAGTTCGCGCCGAAGGGATCGATTCGCATCGTCGGCATCGGTCCGGGCAACGGCACGTGGGACGCGACGCTTCCGCGCCCGTTTCTGGTGGAAGACCTCATCGAGGTCATCGAAACCGCGGGTTCAGTATAAACGTAAGTAGGCGTCGCGTTCCCACGGGTGGACGGCCCGGCGATAGCGTTCGTACTCCGCCAGTTTTGCGTCGCGAAACGCGTGGTAGAGATGATCGCCCAGCGACGCGCGCACGACCGCGTCGGCGTCGAGTTCGGTAATGGCTTGGCGCAGCGACTTCGGCAAGGTTCCGATGCCGCGCTCGCGGCGGTCGCGATCGCTCAGATCGTAGGTCGAACCCGCGAGCGCCGGACCCGGTAAGGTCGCGCGCGCGATGCCGTCGGCCGCCGCTCCGAAAAGCACGGCGAGCGCCAAATACGGATTGCAGGCGGGATCCGGGCTGCGCATCTCGACGCGCGGCGGATCCTGTCCGGGCGGTACGCGCACCAGCGCGTTGGCGCTGCGTTCGGACCAGACCGTGTAGATCGGCGCGTCCCAGGCGGCGACGAGCCGTTTGTACGAGTTGACCGTCGGATTGCAAATCGCGGTAGTAGCCGAAGCGTGTGCGAGCAATCCGCCGACCACGTAGAGCGTCGTATCGGAATCCGTTCCCTCGGCCAAACGAAAATCGACGTGAAGGCCGTTTCCAGCGCGATCTTCGAGCGGCTTGGGCATGAACGTCGCGTCCAACCCGTAGCCGGCGGCGACGTGCTTGGCAATCGTGCGCAGCGTGAGCGCGTTGTCCGCCGCGGTCAGCGGATCGTCGTGAAGGATGTCGATCTCGTGCTGTCCCGCTCCGTGTTCGTGATGTGCCGAGTAGATACGAACGCCCATGGACTGGATTGCGGCAACGATTGCGTTGCGCGCTTCCTCGCCGCGATCGTTCGCGGAAAAATCGAAGTACGAGCCGACGTCCGACGTCGCGGTAGACGCCGTTTCGCCGGGCTGCTTGTCGAAGAGGAAGAACTCCATCTCCAACCCCACGCCGACGCCGGCGAGCGCGGGCGAGCTTTCGATGGCGCGACGCAGCGTCGTGCGCGGACAACCTTCGAACGGCGTCCCGTCGGGCATCGCGATGTCGCAAATGAGCCGCGCTTCGAAACCGTCGCCCACCGGCCACGGATAGATCGCAAACGTCGACGGATCGGGACGCAGCAGCATGTCGAGCTCTTCGCCCCGGACGAAACCGTCGATCGATCCGCCGTCGAACGTGATGCGGCCGTCGAGCGCGACCTCGAGCTGATCGACCGGAATCGAAACGTTCTTGCTCACGCCGAAGATGTCGGCAAAGACGAGCCGGACGAAGCGTACGTTACGCTCGCGCGCGATCTTGAGAACGTTACGTGGAGTGAAGGACGTCAATTGCAACCGCCAGTCGAAGCGTGAGTTGGTCGTGGGGACTTTCCAGCGAGCGGCCGCAGATTTCACCGATCTGCCGTAAGCGATAAAAAACCGTATGTCGATGAACGCTCAATCCTTCGGCCGCCGTTTTGACGTTTTGTCCGACGGCGAAATAGAGCGCGAGCGTTCGTTCCAGTTCGGTTTGATGCTTTTCATCGTACGCGCGAAGCGGCGCGAGCGTCGCGCGCGCGAACTCTTGCAGCCGGCTTACGTCGGCGCCCTCGTAGAGCAGCGGATACGCGCCCAGCTCGTCGTACGCCGCCACACGTCCGGGACCGAAAACGCGCCGCCCAATCGCAAGTGCGGCTTCGGCGTTCTCTACGCCGGCATACAGCGATAATAGCGCTTCGACGCGGGCGATGCCGCCGGAGATGCGCAGTTGAGCCTTTTTCTTCGCGACGCTTTTAGGAAGCAGCGTCGCCGCGGTGCGTGCGTTGCTCGCGTCGATTTCGCGCGTTGCCGGAACGAAGATTAACAGCGTGGGCCCGCGCTCGAGAAATCCGACGTCGCAATCGCCGCCGTGGAACGATTCCAGCGCGAGCGCGCGAACGTCGGCCGGTGCGAGCGCGCCGGCTGAGTCGGGCTCGGATTCGGCCTCGATTGCGACCGTCACGTACGCCGGCGCGATAGCAATTCCGCGCGCCGCCGCGTCGTCGCGAACCGCGGTCGTATCGTGGTAGGCGCGACCGATCAGGCGCTCCCAAAACGTTCGACGCCGTCCACGACCGGTTTCGCCGTTTCGCGCCAGCTCGACCGCGATCGCAGATGCCGTCAAGCGCGCCAGGTAGTCCGTGTCACCCTGAGCTTGTCGAGGGGCCGCCGAACACATAAGCCACCCCACTTGCGCGTTTCCAGCCAATATAGGCACCGCGCGTTCCGGGGCGCTGCGAGCGCTGGGCGGCATCGGGCCCGCGCCGGCCGACGCGACGTGCCGCCATTGCGCGTCCTCGACGAGCACGCTGGCGCCGCTCGCCTCGGCGAGATGTGCTGCAAGCGCTTTGGGGCCGCCCCCCGAAGCCGCGACGCGCGCGAGTGCTTCGGCGAACTCCACGAGCTCTTCGGGAGTCATGCCGCGTCTTTCGGCGAATAAAGCAGCGGCTCTTCGCGCAATGAACATCTCCGACGTACACTCCGTCCTCGCCGCGCTCTATGCAGAGACGCCGGACGGCGTCGTGCTTTACGACTTACGCGGCCGCGTGCTGGCGGCCAACGATGCCGCGCTCGCCATGAGCGGCTACCGGTTCGACGAGCTGGGCGGGAAAAGCTATCGCGACATGATGGCAGCCGGCGACGAGCGCGTAGAAGTCGCGGTGCGCACGGCGCTGGCCGGGGGGCGCGATCACTTCGAATGCGCGGCGCGGCGCAAAGACGGTTCCACCCTCGCGGTGGAGTGTTACGTGTTTCCGGCGCGCGACCAAAACGGCGAAATGGCGGGAATTTTCGTGCAGGCGCACGACATCGGCGACCTCAAAGCCGCCGAAGAATCGCTCGCCGTGAATCAGCAGCGCTTCAGGTCGCTGTTCGAGTACCACCCCGACGGCATCATGGAACTCAAAGGCGACGGAAGAATCTCGCGCGTCAACGTGGCGTTCGAAAGCGAAACGGGATTCTACACCGAGCAAATCGTCGGTAAACCGTGGACCGATCTCCTCGCGCCGGAAAAGCGCGAGAAGGCCGCCGAAGGTCTTCGCGATGCGATGCGCGGCGAAGCGGCCGAACACGATTCCCTGCTTCTCGACCGGTTGGGAAATCGTATCGACGTCCAGCTCAAGCTCGTGCCGATCCACGCGCGCGACGCAATCGCCGGCGCGTATGCCGTTTTCAAGAACGTCACCGCGCAAAAAACGGCCGAGCGAACGATCGCGCTGCAAGCGGAGCGGGTCGCGCGGCTCTACATGGTCGCCGCCGCGCGCAGCGAGTCCATCGACGACCAGATCGACGCGACCCTGAAGCTCGGTCTCGAGCTCTTCCACTTCGACGCCGCCTACATCGCTATTTTCGACGGCGAGCGCGCGTCGATTCGTAACTCCGTCGGCGAAAACTCGCCGATTCCCAAAGGCGCCGTCTATCCAACGAGCGCCGCCTTCTCACGGCATTTGAGCGACGAGAGCGAAATGCTGGTCATTCCAGACATTTGCGAAAGCGAGTTTCGCGACGATCCGGCACGAGTAACGGTCGACTGGCGGTCGTACGTCGCGTTTCGGTTGACCGCGGGACCGCGGGTCTTCGGCGCGTTGGTCTTCGCCGCGCTCAAGGCGCATTCGGAGCTCGCCGCGCGCGACCGCGATCTGATCGCGCTGATGGGGCTGTTCGTTTCGGCGGCACTCGAGCGAGCCGAGCACAACGAACGCGTCGAGCAGTTGGCGTTTAACGACGCGCTCACGGAATTGCCCAACCGCGTCCTGTTCGCAGACCGTATCGCCAACACGATGGCGACCGCAAGACGCTACGACCGGGGCTTCGCCGTGATGTATCTCGACCTCGATCACTTCAAGACCATCAACGACACGTACGGACATATAGTGGGCGACGAAGTGCTCAAAGGCGTTGCCGAGCGCCTTCGGTCGACCCTGCGGGAAAGCGACACGGTCGCGCGGTTCGGCGGCGACGAGTTCGTCATTTTAGAGCCGGTCGTCGACGGACCGGCCGACGCGGCCGATCTCGCGCGCAAGCTGCACAATGCGCTCCAGCAGCCGGTGGTCGTGGGCGGCGTTTCACACAACGTGCAAATCAGCATCGGGATCGCGCTCTTTCCCAACGACGCGACGACGATCGAAGGCTTGATGGAAGCCGCCGACGGCGCGCTCTATCGCGCGAAGCGCGAAGGACGCAATCGCTGGTTCTTCGCCAACGCAGACCTCGCTCGCGCGGGATTTAAGAACAAAAAATCGTAGCGATGACAGGGGTGCGGGTTACCCGCCGAACAGTCGCGGATAGAACTGGCCGGCGACGTAGAGCGTCGAGAGGAAGCCGATGACGACGACGGTCGTCCACGCGATGATATTGGCGAGGCGCGAGTTCGTATGCGTCCCCATGATCGTTTTGCGATTGATGATGATCAACATCAACACCAGTTCGCCGGGCAAGAGAATGCCTTGCAGATCCTGCGCGAAGAGGATCATTTTGAGGAGGTGGATGCCGGGAACGAGCACGATTCCCGCGCCCAAGATGAGACCGACCGCGAAGAGTGAGAAGAAGACCGGTGCCTCGGAGAACTTGCGATCGATCGCCGCTTCGAATCCAAACGCCTCGCACACCACGTAAGCGGTCGAGAGCGGGAGCACCGTCGCAGTAAAGATGCCCGCGTTGAAGATACCGAACGCAAAGATCGCCTCCGCAAATTTTCCAGCAAGCGGCCGCAAAGCTTCGGCGAAGTCGGAGGCTTGCTGCGGGTTGAGATTCGCGCCGTGCTGATTGGCGAGAAAGATCGTCGCACCGTTCGCGATAATCATGAAGGCGGCTAACGCGATCGCCAGCACCGAGCCGTTGACGACGTCGACACGCGCGAGTGGAAGATCTTCGGGACGCAGGTCCTTCTCGACCACGGCCGACTGCAAGTAGAACTGCATGTAGGGCGAGATCGTCGTACCGATCAAACCGACGACCGCGACTAACCATCCGGCAGTTTGCAGATGAATCGTCGGAGCGAGGCCGCGTGCGACGTCGCCCCAGTTGGGATGTGCCAGCACTGCCGACGCGATGTACGTCAGGTACACCAACGAAAATCCCACGAAGATTCGCTCGACGGTTTTGCTTTCCAGACGCATGACGAGCAGAAAGACGAAGACGAGCGCGCCCGGAACCGCGATGTACTTGGAAACGCCGAAAATTTCGGACGCGGATGCGATGCCGGCGAACTCGGTTGCGGCGAGCAGCGTGTTGATGAAGAACAGCGCGGCCATCGCGAGAAACGAGATGCGTACGCCGAAGGTCTCGCGCATCAGCGATGCGAGGCCTTTGCCCGTGATGCAGCCCATCCGCGTGGCCATCTCTTGCACCACGATGAGCGCGATCGCCAGCGGTATCATGATCCAAATCAGGCTGTAGCCGAACTGCGCGCCCGCGGACGAGTATTGAGCGATGCCGCCGACGTCGTTTCCCGCCGACGCCGTGATGAATCCCGGACCGAGAACGGCCGCAATCAACACCAGCGTTCGTCCGAACGAGCGCTTGCGCGGAGCCTCGACCACCGGTGTCAGGCTCCGACGGCGTGATGATGGTGGCGCGCCATGAAGTGCGGCAGCTTCTTGGCGACGTCGGGCGGCATTATAGCGTCGATCGCGTCGTCGACGGTGACGATGCCGAGCATCTTGCCCTGGTCGTCGACGACCGGAACGGCCAACAGGTCGTACTTAGCGATGGTCGCTGCGACGTCGACCGCGGGCGCGTCGGGATGCACGGAAACGAAATCCGTATCCATGATGCGATCGATGAAGGCGGTCGGCAACGCCAGCAGCAGAGTTCGCAGCGAGAGCGTTCCGAGCAGCATGTCGTCTTTGTCGACGACGTAAAGGTAATAGATGAACTCCGACGTCGGCGCGATCTCGCGAATCTTGCGAATCGTCGCCTCGGTCGTGCGGTGCGGATAGATCCACGTATAATCCGGCGTCATCAATCCGCCGGCCGAGTCTTCGGCGTACTGCACCAGCGTCCTCAGCTCGTCGGCGGTATACGCGTTCATCTCCGCCAGCAGCTCGGTTTGCTGATCTTCGGGCAGCTCGGCGAGAAGGTCGGCCGCGTCGTCGGAATCCATCTCCTCGATGATGTCGGCCGCGCGTTCGGTGCCGATGTCTTCGATGAGGCTCTTTTGCGTTTCGGCGTCGAGGTGCTCGAACGCGTCGGCGGCAGTTTCGTCGTCGAGCTGCTGTACGACGGCGACCGCTTCGCGTGCGGACAGATCGCCGATGATCTCGGCGAGATCCGACGGATGCAGCCGCGAGAGCTTGCTCTCGGTGACCGAGAGGCGAACTTGGGATGGGTTCGGCTCGCGAATCGGAGCGACCGAATCCCACGCGATCATGGATCGCGGTACGCGTTTGTAGATTGCCGGGGTAAAGCGTTTTCCGAAGGAGCGCAGCCCGAGCCGCCGCAACAGTCCCGCGACTCCGACGTCCGCAGCTACCACGCGTAGCCGGCCGCCGGCGTTAGCAACTTCGATGTCGTTGATGCGCACGACCTTACGGCCGTCGACGTCGACGATTTGTTTGTCGAGCAGGTCGGCGACGAGATACAGCTCCTCGCCTTCGGGGGGAGCAGGATCTTTGGGCGCCATGGTGAGGGCGATGGTGCCGTTGCGATCGACGTCCGCAACGGTCTCGATCGGCGCAAATCGCGGCCCCTGAGCCGTTTTTACGACCAGGCCGTCAATCTGAGGAAAGGTCGCGTCGGGCTTTTTGACGAGGAAGTCGGTGACTTTACCGATGGGAAGGTCGTTGATCGTCGCGCGGCGACCGACCAACTCCGAGATGAACCCCTCCGTAAACGCCATCGTCGTACCCCTTTCGCGGCAAGCTTTGGCACCACGCCTCGTAGATCGCCCCTGAGTTTATCGAAGGGGAGCGATCAGCCGCGTTAGGCATCGCCTTGTCTCGGCGGAGCCTGGTGTACCCACTTGGCGTCTCTCGACGTTTCGGGGCAGCGGCCTATGTATCGCGTGGACGCCTCACCTAGCGAGGTTGTCTTTAAATTGAGTATACACCAAAGATCCACCGGGGCCATCGCCGCCATCCTTGGCGGGCGGGCCCTAGCCGCGCCTTGTCATCCCGAGCGAAGCGCCCGAAGGACGCGAAGTCGAAGACGTGGCGGCGCGACGTGATTTTCGCTGGCGGCGTTAGACGATGGTCATCTGTCCGTTAAAAGCCTATCCTCCACCCGTTATCCACTTGCCGCCGCCGCCGGTGCGCCTTGCGCGGCTCCCAAACCAGAGAACGAGTTCAAGAGAAGTGCGGTGAGCTGAGTTGCACTCACTTCTATTTGAGCTAGTACGCTGTTTCCGACGTTGGCGAGGATTTGTTGTTTCGTGAAATCGGTGACCGTTGCACCAATATTAGCATCGCGGATGTTTGACGATGCTGCGGTGAGATTGACGATGGTGACGTTATCGCTGCCTGCATCCTGCTGCAGCGCTACCGTCTGCGCACCGATCTGCGCACGTGCCGTGTTTATTTGCTGGAGAGCTGCATCGACCACGATTTCAGAGTAGCTCGCCGGAACGTTGTTGCTCGAAGAGATGCCTTGCACGACCGTGGTCGGCACTCCGCCGATGTTTTCGATTCCGGAGATCATCGGGTCGAGTACGCTGACATTCGAAACGTTCAGCGCATTCGTGCTGATGTTGGGAAGACTAATCGATACTGTTGTTCCTTCGTCACCTCCATCGTTGACGGTAAGCGGGTGGCTTCCCACCGGAGCTTGCACGGGATTTTCGGTAATGAACGCGGCTTGCGCGCCGACGTCCGCTCCGGACAGCGCTTGGATCACCGTGTTGTAAATAAGATTGGGCGTTCCGCCCGGATAATACGTGCTGGGCGTATCGATCGGTACCGGACCGAGCGCGCTTCCCTGCGGAATCGCGGTGTAATCGACGAACAGCGGTGCCGGTCCGAACGCGTTCCCCTGGAGGCTGTACGCAACTTCTTGCAACAGCACGCCCGGGCCGATGTTGGTTCCGGTGTCGGGATCGACCATGTTCGAACTTGCCGAGATCACAGACCATACGGTGAACGTCGGTATGAACGAACCGACCGTGTTTTGTTGCGGAGTAAAGAAGTTGCCGCCTGCGGCCGCGACGTTACTTCCGGTCGCTTGCGTCGCGACGTTGGGGAACGGCGGCGTTTCCGAAATGAGTACGCCGAGATTTGCGGGATTGGCTGCGCCTAGCGTTCCGGTTTGGAACTCTCCGGTGAACAGTTTCAAGCCGTTGAAATTGGT
>DASRSM010000085.1:0-3943 GCA_035656415.1 Vulcanimicrobiaceae bacterium
ATCGGCTGCGCGCGGCGGGATACGAGCGCGCGCCGACCGCACTAGCGGACGCCGTCGCCGACTACGTTACGAACTACCTCGTGCCGCAGCGCTGTTTAGATCCGAAAGAAGGTGTCCTTGTCTAACTCTCGTGCCGAGCGGCGGCGTTCAGACCGCGGCTCGGCTGCAACGCCGCCGCCGCGCGATCCGATGCGCGCCCTCTACATTGGAGTCGGCGCCGTCATCGTGCTCATCATCGCCATCTTTGGGATCATGCGCTGGCAGCAAAACGCGCAGACCGATCGTATTTCAAAGGCCGATCTCGCAACGCCGTCGCCGTGGCCCCCGCCGTCTCCTAAGCCGATCGCGCTCAAGGACGGTGGAAAGCTTGGTATCCCGCACTTTCAGCAAGGAAACTCGCCGGCGGGCGGACACGGCGATCCGGTCGACGGCATTCAATGCCTCGGGATGGAAGGACAGGGGCTTCACATTCACGCGCATCTCGCGCTCTTCGCCAACGGTAAGCAGTATGAAATTCCGCAGCTTCTCGGCGGAACGCCGACGCCCACCGGCGGTTGTCTCTACTGGATTCACACGCACGACGGGAGCGGTATCATCCACGTCGAGTCGCCGCAAGTCGTGTCGCCCGAAGGCAACGGTTTTTACACGCTTGGCAATCTCTTCGACATCTGGGGCGAACCGGTCGGACCCAACGGCGTCGCAGGCTTCACCGGACCGGTCACGGCGTATCTGAACGGACAGCCGTACACCGGCGATCTCCACGACATCCCGCTGGTTTCACATCAGCAAATCGTGCTGGAGGTCGGCAAGCCCGTCGTGCCGCCGCCAAACTATAAATTCCCGCCTGGCGATTAGCGCAAAACGTTATTGAGTTGCGCGGCGAGGTCGTTGTACGATATCTCGCCGCTGTTGAGGTACGCGACCTTCTTGTCTTTGCCGATGATGGCGAAGCTGGGGAAGCCGCCCTGCAAATAAAGGTTGGCGACGGATTTCGGATCGTTCGGCTCGCGTATCGACGGATCGTACGCGATCGGATAGCGCACGTTGAATTGCTGAGCGAAGTTCAAGACGTCGAGCGGCGACGATTCCGACGTGCCGTCCATTGCCGTCCCGCTGCCCGACACCGCGACAAACGCGACGCGCGATCCATACGCCGCGTAGAGCTTGTCGATGACGGCGGTTTCGCGCTGACAGTGCGGGCACCACGTCGCGAACACTTCCAGAAAGACGGGCTTATCGGTTTTCGCGAGATCGAATAATCCGTCGGTCGTCGACGCTTGGAACTGCGGTGCGGGTTGCCCGACTTGCGCTTTGCCGACGATCGGCGATTGCGACGCCGTTTGCAGTTGCCGCGACGGATGCGCGAAGTACCACGCGATCGCACCGGCGATGATGAGAACGAAGACGCCGATGGTGACGGCGGCGAGCTGACGTTGATTCACGAGTTGCGAGCGAACCTCCGGTCGACGGAAAATGCGCCGGGTGCGCCATAGGCGATGAAGGCGCCGGCGGCGGCGAGTACGAGATCGAACGCGACGTGCGGCCAATCGGCTACGGCGGCGTCACCCGGTCCGAAGCATCCGCAATTGGCCGGAATGTGCCGCACGACGGCCGACGCGATCGCCCCGGCGTAAACGCCGAACTGTATCGCCGACACCACGGCCGCGGCGCGGGTAAAGAGACCGGCGACGAGATAGGCGCCCAAGACCAGCTCGACGTACGGCAGCGCGAGCGCCATCGGGCCGACGGCCCCGGCGGGGAGCAGGCGAAAGCCGGCGATCGCGGACGCGAGCTCGGCCGGATGGCCGATTTTGAGAATACCGGTCGCGAGGAGCAATCCGCCCACGATGATCCGAACGACGAAAACGGCAGCGTTCACGTCCAACGAGTGTCATAAAGGAAGCCGATGTCCCTCTCAGGCCGTACTAGGAACCTCGCCGCGCTAGCGGCAGCCCTGCTGCTTTGGGCGTGCGGCCGCACGCCGTCCGCGCCCGACTTCACGCTGACCGATGACGCCGGTCACGCCTGGACGTTGTCGTCGCAGCGCGGAACTCCGGTCCTGCTGACGTTCGGATTCACGCACTGCGCGGATACGTGTCCCGCGATCCTGGCGAAACTCGCGCGACTCGCTTCCGGACCCGGCGCCAAGACGCCGGTCGAAATTGCGTTCGTGACCGTCGATCCCGCACGCGATTCGGTGACGGCGATGCATCGATTCGTCACGCGATTCGGCGACGCGAACGCGCGTGTCGTCGGATTGACCGGAACGCAGGATCAAATCGACGCGGTCGAACGCGCGTATCACGTGTGGGCGCAGCGCATTCCGGGACGGCAGCCTCACGCCGCCTACGACGTCGCGCACAGCGCCGTCGTATACTTCATCGACGCGCACGGCACGACGCGCAGCGTTCGCGACGACGACGATTCGGATGCAGTGCTCTCAACGGCCCTTCGCGAAGCGGAAAGCTGATGCTCTTTATCCTGGTCGCAGCAGCCGCCCTCTCGGTGGTTCCGGTTCACGGTATCGTCATCGACGCGCTTTCGACGCACGAGGCAATCGTGCGCACCGACGCGATACCGATGACGTTGCCGCCGGTGATACGGCGTTATGCCTTGCGTCCCGGGATTCGACTCGAGCCCGGCGTCGGAATCGACGCATACCTCGATCGATCCACGACGCCGTGGACGTTGCGCAAGCCCGCGCCCGCGCCGCCGTTCGCGCCCGGTTTGCCGGATCGCGGCCGCGTCGTTCCGGTCGACGTGAACGCAGCGTTGCCGGCAGCCGAGCTGGTCGATCAAGACGGCCGCATGGTCCGGTTAAATCGCGCCTTCGCCGGAAAGACGCTGCTGCTGTCGTTCGTTTTTACGCGCTGCCCCGACCGCACGCTGTGTCCGGCGATCAGCGGAAAGTTTGCGTACATGCAGCAACGGCTCGATCCCAGCCGCTTCGCGCTCGCTGAAGTGACGCTCGATCCGCCGTACGATTCGCCGGCAGTGTTGCGCGCGTATGGCGATCAGTACGGTGCACATTCGCAGATTTGGACCTTGATGACCGGCAAAGGGGCGATCGTCCAACGGCTGCTCGATACGTTCGGAATCGAATCGATGCGCGTGAGCACGTCGAACTTCATTCATAACGACCGGCTATACATCGTCTCGCCGCAAGGCCGAATCGCCGACGTGATTCAGACCGCGGGCTGGGATCCCGAGGCGGCGATCGCGCAGGCGCGTGCGGTGGCCGGGCTGTCGAGCAATCCGTTCGAACGCTGGCGCCTTTCGCTCATTGGGGGCGTCGTTGCCCTGTGCGGAGGCAGTCAGACGGCGGGGATCGTCCTGTTGGAAACGGTCCTATTCTTCGCCATCACGGCTGTCGTAGTGTCGAGCCTCTGGGCGGTCGGACGCGTGCTCTGGCCTAAGACGCGATAGGGGGATCGAAGACTCCGGCGAGACTCAGACTTCTGGCGTGGGCGAACTGGGCTACGAGGTCTACGCTCTCGTCGTCGGGGAAAACGATCTCGATCCCAACGATATCGCCGTTCGATGCAACGTCAACGTTGACGTAGTGTTCGTCGTCGAGAGAAATCGTCTTTGCCACCGGTTCCATCGCATAGCGAAGGTACATCGAATGATTCGCGCACTCGGTTTCGCGCGTGACTTCGATAAGCGGTTTCATTGGATCTCCTTCCACACGGTGACGACGAGCCGGCGAGTCGGTTCAAGTGTCACACGGATGCGATATTCCCCGAAGTCATTCCAAAGGTTGGCGCAACCGCGACGGGCAGGAACGCAAGTATCGTAGCCGATGACGGTCCCAGCGACCTCGGCCTTGGAGACCCCGAACTCCTTCATTCGCCGAAGGGCGTGCTTGGTATAGTACATCGATGCCCTACTGCGCGGCCGAGCACCCGGCGCAAGGGCTAGTGACGAGGAGCCGGAAATGGCT
>DASRSM010000086.1:0-6563 GCA_035656415.1 Vulcanimicrobiaceae bacterium
GTGATGTACGGATCGACTCCGCACACTTCGCCGGTACCGCTGATGTTGCCGTTGACGTCGGTGGTGTAGGTCGGAATCAACGGCATCGACGGGAGATCTAAGTACCGTTGTCCGCCCTGAAGGATCGTCGTCGGCCCGTACGCACTGGCGTAGAAGCTGCAAGGATCGTTCGGATTGCTCGCGACGCTTGCGTCGTCGAGATCGCCTAGCGAGACGTTGGTAATGGTCTCGCCTTGGCCGGGAAGCTGATGGAACTTGGAATCGATTTCGTCGAACGCCGCCGCGGCATCCATGCTCGGTGCGTTGAGCATGCTTTGGCCGCTCGAGGTCAGCGTGTAGTTGTTGGGCAGTGCTGCGGTCAACAAGCGCTGCGTGCGCTCCGCCGGCCGCCACTTCATTTGCATGTCCCGCTGGTGCGCCTCCTGTGTGGCGCGCTCTTTGAGCGGTATCGCCGTCGCATGCATCGGCGCGACCGTCCAGTTAGGTGAAACGTACGCGACGGCCGGGCTCTTCTCGAGCAAGGCCACCGCCTGCGGCACCGAGGCCGCACTGACGTGCAAGAGGTAGGCGTTGGCAAAGTTGATCGTGCGCTGGCCGAAACTGGGTGCGCGCGAGCTCAATGCCTGCACGGCCGACTGATTCAGATGACGGAAGAGACGCTCGCTGCGATCGACGCCGATCGTGCCGAGCAGCCGATTGAGCGTGAAGTCGGTCGTATACGCTGGAACGGTGCTGCTTGCAAGCGCGTGATGCGCCACGCCTTCACGCATGGCGCGCAGCACCGGCTTATTGACGGTTACGAGATCGCGCGTTCCCGCCACGCCGTTGCGATACGCGACGACGACTTCGTTAGCCGCGTAGGGGTGTTGCGGTCCGACGGAAAGCTGTGCCGTCGCACGGCCGCGATCCGGCAGCGCGGCGGCTCGCATTCCGTCTTCGTCGTAACGCGGAGCCGGTTGCAGAATTTCGGTCTCGACCTTCTTATGGTCTTTCGTGAATACTTGCGCGACGCCGCCATGAAATACGATTGCGGTTTCGCCGTTGGGAAGTTTGAGTTGGTAAGCAATCGCCGCTCTGCTCAATGGCATCGCCGAGACCGGCGATGCTTGGAGGGCTAATAACGAAAAAGCGAGCAACGAAGCCCACGGACGCCTGAAAACGAACATGGATGCTTCCTCCGAGGTAAGCGCTATGTTTTGTGCATTCCCTGTATGCGAGCGCTTATCTCGGAGCGAAGCACCAATTTAGTGCCACAAATGTGACGTGTTTGTCTTAACGTCGCTCGGAGGTTAATACGTAAACGGCATGAGCTGCGAGAAATCGACGTCGTTGACGTATCCCTCACGCAGCGCCGGATTGAGCTGCATGTTGTTGAGTGGGAATCCCGACGTTCCCGGCAGCAGCGCCATCGTCTTTATGGTCTTGATCGTGTGACCGTTGGCGTCGATCTCGTACAGATACGAGTGGGCGTTGTTGTCGCCGACGAACAAATCGGGCGTCACGTTTTGCAGCACCAGGAAGACGTGGTGAACGGGGTCGGCGGCAGCATAGGTTTCGAAGGTGGGCGACGGACCGTATCCCGGCGGCTGCCCGAGGTAGAACGTGGAACCGACTTGCGTGCCCGTCTGTACGTTCCAAATGCTCGCCGCGTTGCTGAACATCGGCACGACGATCGCTTCGTTGTTGCCGGTATCCAACGCCGTTGCTTCCGGGAATCCCGAGCCCGGCAGCGTCGACGGCGGCCCTCCGGGCGACCCGGCCGGGATCTGCACGACGCTCCCGCTTGCGGTATTGAGGACTGCGAGCACCGGGTTGCCTTCGTTGAAGGCCGCAAGCACGGCATAGTTCTGCGCCGGGCTTTCCGCGACGGCTGCGATGTTCTGAGCGCCAGGCGGCCACACGCAATAGCCGCACGGCGGCATCGCGGTATTGACGTCGAACGATTTGTCGATCGCGTTCGTGCTCAAGTTCGAAAGCGCGACCGTGATATCGGGCGGACCGCCCAGCGCGACGCCTTCGAGCAGCGCTTCGGTGTTGACCGGGTTAGACGCACCGGTCGTCAGGGCGAAGTTGGGCGGCATGTTCCATAGCGCGCCGATCGAACCGCCCGCGATGGAATTGACGATGTAGTTGCTGGGATTTTGGATTCCGGCGCAAATCGGATTCGGCGGAACTTCCGGAATGGTCGGATCGCATAGCCAGTCGGTGTACAACCCGACGTCGCTCCCGTAGAGAACGCCGGTCGGGAGCGCGTAGAATTGCCTTCCCAGGTTCGAAAGCACGCTGCCGGTAACGGCATTGCTTGACTGATCGAAGCGCTCGATCGACGTCTCCACGAGACCGCCGGTTAGGTTGACGTTGCCGGCAAAGTAGCCTTCGTTGCCGTTGCTCGTGATCGCCCACTGTCCCGGTGGAATGTACGAACCGTCGGCCGGAACGATGCCGTCTTCACGAACGGTACTCACGTCGCCGGCCTCGCCGACGACGTTTCCGTTACCGCCGACGGCCAGCACGCGAACCTGCTCGTATTGCGTGGCGACCAGCCCGAGCTGTGCCGGCGTAAACGTCGCCGTACCGTTGAGGCCGCTCAACGACTGGTAATACACCGAACCCGTGTCGACGCCGTTGTCGTCGCGCTCGGAGCCGTTCGGGTTGTTGAAAACGTTATAGGCGAAGGGGTTGTCGTTGTTCGGTCCGCCGACGCTGACTTCCAGCACGGCGCCGGCAGCGCCGCGAATGCCGTTGACGTTCCACGACAGCTGGTAGGGTGCGCCGTACGGAAGCTCGGCGTAATGTCCCAACGTCGCGTCGTAGCCCGTGGGGCCGACGAGCGGCGCCGGGGGACGTTGCACCGACCCGTCATCGATGCGCGTGTACGCGAAGTCGCTGTATAGCGTGTTGCCGTTGACGTTTCCGAACTGGATGCCGATGCCGTAGACGCCGCCTCCCTGAAGCGAGCTCACCGGCACGTGCACGGTGCCTTTGAGCTGGCCCAACGGCATCGTAAGCGATGGGTGGAAGATTTCACCGCTGACCGGATTGAATCGGCCCGGCTCCGAGACGAGCAGCGTCGGGCTGGTCACGTCGCTCACGTGCGTGAGATCGTAAGAGACCGCAATCGACGTGCCTTGCGTTACCGGTGCCACGTTTGGTGCGAGTGCCGCTCGTGCCGACGTCGCGGCGGGTCCGAAGGTAAGCGAGAACGTGTTGTCCGCAACGACGTGCATGCCGATCGTCGCGCGGTACGTTAAGGTAACCGTGCGATTGGACGAGCTTGCTAGCGGCAGCGCGGCGGCGGTGAGAATTTGCGCTGGAAACAACCGCGCGAAGGGAGCCGTCGAGAGAACGGCACCCGGATGGCCCGCGACGACCAACTGGTAGTGCGCGACGACCGGAATATTCTCCCAATCGGGGGCGACCGTGATCAGCGCGTTTTGGTTAGCGCCGGTCTGCTGGTTGTCGATGCTCGACACCGGGCCTTGCAAGTCGATATTGCTTGGGTCGGTATCGCTTTCGAAGACGCCGTCGAGCTCGGCGAGGTCGCGACGCTGCGCGATTGCGACGCGCGCGATTTGCGTTTGCAGTTGCTCCCGGCGCCCGAGCAGCGTTTCGACCGCGCGTCCGATATCGATTTGCGGTCCGACGGTGCCGGCAACGTCGGATTGCGGCACGCTGGGCACGGCAGCCCCCGTTGCGACCAAGAAGTTGCGCAGCGCGAGCGGATTAACAAACGGTTTTCCGGTCGCTCGTGCGACGCCGATGGCCACCGCGGCTCCCGCTGCGATCTCGGGCGCCGATGCCGACGTGCCGCCGTTAATGAAAACGCCGGCCGACTGCGCGTTTTGTCCGATCAAGTGCTCCAGCGTGACGATGTTGTCACCCGGAGCCGAGAGCGTGACGAGCGAGCCAAAGCCGCTGGCAAAAATGGTGAAGCCGTTCCAGCGGGTTTCGGGAAACGCTTGCCGTCCGCGCAGCGCAGGCGCGATCTGCGGATTCTGCGGCTGCGCGGAAAAAATGTCGTCGAGCGTCGTCGCTCCGGCGACGATGTTCCCGCTGTCGAAGTCTTCCGACGGCGCGGTGGAAAAGGCGTCGTCGCCCGCGTTGGTAGCGCTTGACGGCGACGCGGCGAAATTCGTCGGCGCGGCGCCGCCGGACGGTCCGATTGCCGCGTTGGTGAACGTGCGCGTCCCATCGTTGGCCGAAACGCACAGCGTCACACCGTCGTTCACGATTGCCGCCATGACGGCGGCGCTCAGCGGATCGTCGCCGAGATAGCGGCCTGGAAAACCGTACGAATCGGCGCCGATGCCCAAGCTCGCCGTAATGACGTCGGGACGCGGATACTGCTGCGCCGCGGCAAAAAGGGCCGCGTCGATGTCGGTGAGCGCCGGCGTCGAGCTCCTGGGAACGACGAGCCGGTACGACGCACCCGGCGCGATGCCGAGCAAGTCGCTAAAGCCGCTCGCAGTTGCGTCGCCGCGTTGCTGTCCGTCGGGCAGCGGGGCCATGACGCTAAAGTCCAATCCGATTTCATCGAGCGCGGGATCGCCGGTACCGCAAACGGATTGCTGTCCGAGACTGCCATCCGCTCCCGCGGTCCAAACCGGAATGAGCGGCATCGACGGGAGGTCGAGGTATCGCTGACTGCCTTGAACGACGGTTGTCGGGCCGTTACCGGTTTCGTAGTAGGCGCACGGCCCGGTCGCGTCGCTTGCATCCATGATGTCGCCGATCGACACGTTGGTGATTCTGACGCCGGCGCCGGGCAGCTGGTGCAGCTTGCGCTCGATCTCGTCGTAAGCGACGATAGCGTTCACGCCGGGCGCATTGAGCATGCTCTGCTCGCTGCTTTGCACCGTATAGTTGGACGGCAAAATCGGCGCGGCGGCGCCGAAGCGCTGCATGCGCCCGAACTCGCCGAGCCGGCGACCGTACACCGCAGCGTGGCGCTCCACGCGAATGCCGCCGGTGTTAAACGTACCGACCGACCAATCCGGAGACGCGTACGCTACTTGCGGAAGCCTGCGCAGTCGCGCGATCGCCTCGGGAACCGGCAGTTTCGTCACCTGGGCGACGTACGCGTTGCCGATATCGAGCAGTGGCTGACGCACTTTGGACTGCGCGGCGGCTCGCATCGACTCGAGTGCGGATTGAGGAATCTTCTGAAACAGACGCTCCATCCGCGAGGCGCCCAGCTTCGACATGAGCGCGTTCAACTGCGAGTCGGTGCTGCGGCCGTCGGCGACGATCGCGCCGCCGCGCAAGACCACCACGACTCGGCCGGGAGCGTACGGCCGCACCGGCTTGCGATCGTAGGCGATCTGAATCTGCTGGCGGCTCGGAAATGCCATCTGCGCACCCAAGGGGGCGCCGTCGTTGGGCCGGACCGGCACCTCGATCACGCGCGCGGTGCTCTTGCCGGATTTTTTATCCGTTTTTGTCGCAAGAACGATGCCGTTGCTGTAGACGCGAGCCCGGCTCCCGTCCCGCAAATTCATCGCATACATCAGGTGCATGCCCCGGGTAAGGGGATGCGGCGAAATCGGCCGGGCCGGCGCTGCAGCGACGGAATTGAGCACGAAGGCCGGTATCAGCGTACCGGCGAGGACGCAACGGGATAGCACGTTCATGGCGCACGCTTTCGCACAAGCGCGCGGCGCGGCATTGAACCGCGTCAGGAACGTGGCAATTTTTTCAAACCGCGCAGCGCCCGTGCTTCGACCGCTTTAAGCCGCTCCAGCTGCAGGCTCTCCCCGTGCAGCGCGTCTGCCGCGCTTCGCGTAAGTTCCAGGGCCTTTGCGAACCGTTTCATGAGGGTGTAAATCTCGGCCGCGCCGATCTCCGCGTAGGCCACGAGACGCGGCGAGTTGTTGCACCGCGCCAAGTCGATCACCGCGTCGGCCAGATCGATCGATCGGGGGTCTCCGTTCGTCGCGAGCATGTACGCCAGCGCTTTGGCCGAGGTAGCGGCTCCGACCAGATACCCTTGTTTGCGCGACTCTTCGTAAGCCGTCGTCGCAAGCCGCGTCGCCTGTTCCCAATCGCCGCCGCCGCGCAGCTCGACGCCGCAGCGAATGTTCGCGTAATCGACCCGCAGATACGGAACGCGCTGACCCAACAGATCGATGAAAGGCTCGCTTTCGCGCAGCAGTTTTAACGCGCCGATTGCGTCGCCCGTCGTCAAAGCGCGGCTTGCGTAACGCATTCGCTCGCCGGCCTGAAAGCGAAGCCCGGACGCCGACAACTCACCCATGTAGCGGTGCGCGCTTTGCATCGTGTGTCGCGCCAAACCAAGCGCTTCGACTCCGTTCGCCGTGTCCCCGAGGCCGAGGGCTTGAGCAAATCCGATTAAGCTCTCGGCCTCGGCTCGCGTCGACGGCAACATTTCGGCGCGTTCCAACTCCGCTATCGCCGAAGCTACCAGTTGTCGCGCACCTTCGTTGTCGTATAGCTCGATATGAATCATGGCGGTGTCGCAGTAGGCCGCGATGCGCGACAGCGGGTCGTCGTAGGTTCGGGCGAGCGAGAGGAACTGCTCCGCAGCCCGCTCCGGTGCTCCCGAA
>DASRSM010000087.1:0-18315 GCA_035656415.1 Vulcanimicrobiaceae bacterium
CGGGATGAAGTCTATCGGCGGGCAGTCCAAATGACCCAGGCGGAATGACCCGATCCAGGTTTAGTATGAACGGGCCGCGGTAGAACGGAAACTGGTGCTGCTTTCGAAACAAATCGAGGGGCTTGCTTCCGATATTCAGCGGGAGGCGACGGAGAGACCCTACGTTCGTGCGCTCATACCGGGGCTATGCGAGGACCGCAATTTTTGGCAGATCATGCTCGAGATACTCGAGATCGTTCTCCATAGACGGGGATATCTGATCGTTAAACGGTCCATAGTTGAAGGAGTTATGGACGTTCCACCGAGCGAAAGAAAGGAGGCCGGTATTTAGCCGGCCTCCCCTTCTTATCGCTATCGGCTCTATTGAAACTCGAACTCTGCGAGGTTCTTCTCGATCTTCCGCTTCACGCGCTGTAGCGCGTTGTCGATCGACTTCACGTGGCGGCCGAGATCGCGCGCCATTTCCTGGTAGCTCTTGCCTTCCAAATACGATTCGAGCACTTGCGACTCCAGCTCCGACAGATTCTGCCGGATGCGCTGACGGATGTCGTCGGAAACTTCCTGCGTAACTACCAGCTCTTCGGGATCCGACGTCTTTTGTGACGCCATGACGTCGAGCAGCGTGCGCTCGCTGTCTTCATCGTAGATCGGCTTGTTCAACGAGATGTACTGGTTGAGCGGAATGTGCTTCTGACGCGTCGCGGTTTTGATCGCCGTAATGATCTGCCGGGTGATGCAGAGCTCGGCGAATGCCCGGAAGCTCGAGAGTTTGTCGGCCTTAAAGTCGCGCACGGCTTTATAGAGGCCGATCATACCTTCTTGGATGATGTCCTCGCGGTCCGCACCGATTAAGAAGTAGCTTTTGGCCTTGATTCGTACGAAGTTCTTGTATTTGTTGAGGAGGAACTCCATCGCGAGGTTGTCGCCCGTTTTCGCGATGGCGACGAGCTCTTCGTCAGCCCGGTCGTGATATTCCACACCATCCGCAATGGGGTGGGTCATTGCCATGTTGTCTGCCTTCTGGGTCCGTGTGCCGCATGCGCAGGCCGTGGCCCATCGGGCGCGGCACATCAACCGTGATTATAGGAGGGCGCCCCTCCCGCGTCAAGGACGAATTCAGGGGGCGTGCCCTTGACTCGGGTACCTGTGAAACCCTGGGTGGTCCTACCTGGGATTGTTGCGCGGTCTTCCATGGGATTGAAGGGGTGAAATACCCCGTGTAGGGAATACCGGAGCCATGGTGCTGAACGATGTCGATTCGTATAACCATGCGATTTCGGTCCCACTCAAGCAGGTGGTGCAGGAGCTCATCGACGTTCTCGGCCCCACGGTTGTCGCGGCGATCGGCGGGGTGAACGAGACGCGGGCCGTCATGCAGTGGCTCAATGGCCGAAAACCCCAGCGCCCGCACGTTTTACGGTTCGCTCTGCAACTCGCCCGAATGATCGCACTCAAAGAAGACGTCACGATAATCCGTGCGTGGTTCCAGGGCACGAACCCGGGGCTCGAGGACCGCTCTCCGGCGTTGCTTTTGCGGAGCATGCCGCTGGGAGAAATTCAGGGACCTCTCATGGCGGCTGCGCGTACCTTTGCCGCTCGCGATGACGAGTAAAATCACGCCACGATGCTCGCCCAGTTTTACGGAGCGTTAGGCCCTTCACATCCCAGCCGGTATCACCATTGCAACGTCGCGCTTTACCCCTCATACTTATGACTATGAAAGCACCCCAGGGGGCGCCCACCCATAAAGAGCTGTTGATTGCGGCCTTCATCCGCGAGGAGGATCCGCGCGGCCGCATCCTCCACGTTTTAGGTGAAGTCGACCTTTCCAATGCCGACGAGTTTCAGAGCGCGGTTCTCGAAGTCGCAAAGGGAGCGGGCAACGTCATCGTCGATCTAACCGCCTGCACGTACATGGATTCGAGCGGCTTGCGCGTGCTGGCGATCGCGCACAAAACGATCGACGATCGCCTCCGCGTCGTAGTCCCCAGAAACGGGTCCGTTCACCGCATCTTCGAGATTACGGGTCTCGCCGAGCAGTTGAACGCGTGCGAGAACGTTGACGCAGCGCTTCGTACGCGAGAATAGCGAACGCCACCGACGCGTTGAGCGACTCCATCTTACCGTGCATGGGAATACGCACGAGATAATCGCACTCGCGTTTGACGAGCGGCGCTAAGCCGCTGCCTTCGGCGCCGAGCACCAGCGCCAAATCCACGGTCATGTCCGCCTTGCTCATCTCAATCGAAGCCGGGCCGGCATCGGCTCCTGCGATCCAAATGCCGCTCTTCTTCATCACCCGAATCGCATCGGCCACGTTGGCGACTCGCGCAATAGGAAGATGCGCCGCGGCTCCCGCTGCCGCTTTACGTACCGTCGCGTTCATGCCGGCCGATCGGCGTTCCGGCAAAAGGAGGGCGTCGGCGCCGGCAGCCTCGGCGGTGCGAACGATAGCGCCGACGTTGTGCGGATCGGTGAGATGATCCAGCACGACGAAGAACCGCGGCGAACCGTCACGGCGCGGCGCGCCAAGCACATCGTGAAGGGAGCGATATTGAAACGGCTCGCCCACGGCCACGACCCCCTGGTGCGCCTTGAACGGAAACTGCGCGAAAAACGATCGATCGTCGAACCGCACGGGAACGTTGAGTTCTTTCGCCTGTCCCAGCAGCTGCCGCAACATCGCGTCCTTCTTCCGATCGGACGCGACGTGAATCGCGCGCAAACGCTCTCCGGCCGCCAACGACTCTTCGATGGCGTGAATGCCGTAGACGACGTCGTCGAAGTCGAAGCGCGTTCGCAGACTGCCGCGGCGCCTTACTGGCTGACGGTGACGGTCCACGTCGTACCTTCCTTCGAGTCCTTGAGTTCGACACCGCACGCCAGCAACGCGTCGCGCAGCCGGTCGGACGCCGCCCAGTCCTTACGCGCACGGGCTTCGCCGCGCAACGCGATCACGCGCTCGATCGCGGCTTGTGGTGTCGCACCGTTGAACGACGGGTCTTTAACGGCGTCACTCAAGCGGTCAACGAAGTCCGGCGGTAACTCCCCTCTCGGTTGTTCGACCCACGACGAATTGGGTTCGATACCGAGCAGCGCGAGCGCTTCCGTAAACGTCTCGAGCGACGCCGTTTTATCGCCCAGCACTTCGGCAAGCGCAACGGCGGTGTTCATATCGTCGTCGAGCGCTGCCTCGATCTTCGAAAGCAACGTCGTGTTCCCCGCATCTCTCCGTTCGCCGGCGCGAAGCGCGCGATACGTTCGTCTGAGTTGGCGCAGCATGACGGCGGCCGCGGCGATCGACCCTTCGGTGAAGTTCATGACTTTGCGATAACCCGTCTGCAGAAAGAGTAGACGTATCGCTTGCGGGTCGTGACGCTGCAACAGCTCCGAAAGGGGCTCGAAGTTGCCCAGCGACTTCGACATCTTGCGGTTGTCGAACAGCAGCAGGCCGCCATGCACCCAAACGTTGGCCATCGGGGGCCGCTCCATGAGCGGCTCGCTTTGCGCGATTTCGTTCTCGTGATGCGGAAAGATCAGATCGGCGCCGCCGCCGTGGATGTCGAATCCGAGCCCATCCGGGTCGAGCAGCGCGTGCGACATCGCCGAGCACTCGATGTGCCAACCGGGCCGGCCGTCGCCGTAGGGCGCAAACGGCCACTTGGGCTCGCCGGGCTTCGCAAACTTCCAAAGCGCGAAATCAAGCGGATCTTCTTTCTGTTCGTCCACTTCGACGCGCGCCCCGGATTCGAGCTCGTCGATGTTGCGATTGGCAAGCTTACCATAGTTCGGAAACGTCGAAACGCGATAGTACATGCCGTCGGCGGTCGCGTAAGCGTGGCCGCGATCGATCAGCTCGCGTATCATCGTCTGAATCGGCTCGATGTAGTGCGTCGCGTACGGCTCGTGGTCGTAGTCGCGCACGCCGAGCGCGCGCATCGAGTTTTTGAACTCGCCGTAGTAACGGTCGATGACGGCGTGGTAGTCCTGGCCCGTCGCCTGTCCTTCGCGGATGCTGCGATCGTCGATGTCGGTGACGTTCTGCACGTACGTGACGCGATAGCCTTTATGCGTCAGGTAGCGTCGCAGCACGTCGAAGAACAGAAACGAGCGCGCGTGACCCAAGTGCGCTTGCGCCGACGGCGTCATACCGCACACGTAGACGCGCACTTCGCCGTCGCGCAGCGGGGTGAATTCCTCAACGGAACGCGTTCGAGTATTATACAGTTTCACTAGGAACTTAAATGACCCAGCTCCACGCTTCGGCTTGCTCGCCGTCGCCCTGCTCGAGTTCGGCAACGCGGTGCTCCAGCGCGTCGATCGTGCGATTTAGGCGAGCGATCGCGTCGGCGTTCGGATCGGGCATCTCGACCTGCGGTCGATCGGGAACGGCGCGAAACGGTTTTCCGTCTTGCGCGACGATTCGCGCCGGAACGCCGACGACCGTAGCGTTGGCAGGCACGTCTTTCACGACGACCGAGCCGCCGCCGACCTTCACGTTGTCGCCGAGCTTGATCGCGCCCAGTACCGCGGCGTTTACGCCGACGGTCACGTTGCGTCCGAGGGTCGGGTGGCGCTTTCCGTGCGTCAGACTCGTACCGCCCAAGGTCACGCCCTGGTAGATCGTGCAGCCGTCGCCGACCTCGGCAGTCTCTCCGATGACCACGCCCATACCGTGATCGATGAACACGCCTCTACCGATCTCGGCGCCCGGGTGAATCTCGATGCCCGTAAAGAAGCGAACCGCCTGCGCCAAAAAGCGCGGCAATAGCGGTAGCCCCGCGCGATAGAGCGGATGAATCAGCCGGTGCGCGACGACCGCATGGAAGCCCGGATACGACAACACGACGTCGAGCCAGCCGCGTGAGGCCGGATCGCGGTCGAGGGGCGCTCGGAGGTCCTCCAAGAACGTCGCCACGGGATTGCCCATACTCAAGTATCCTAACCCGTCTCGTCAACGCCGGGTTTTTTACCCTTGATCGGTTCGAACGGCTCGCCGCCCGGGCCGTACTTAATCGGCTCGAGGCCGCGGCCGTGGAGCAATCGCGAGTTGACGGCTCCGATCCGGATCAAGATGCGGTCGTGCCCCAGCAGGGGGAAGAGCAGTTCCAGCGGCGGTCCGTCCTTCGCACCGCTCAGCGCCACGCGCAAAGCGGCGAACGCGTCGGCGGCGCTTATTCCAAACTCCGCAGCGATGACCGGCACGTCGTGTTCCAGCGGCAGACCGCGCAGCTCTGCTTGATGATCGACGTACTGGCCCACCGAGTCGAGAAAATACAGAACGTCGCGCGAGCGCAGACGTTCGAGTTCGAGCGCGGGAATGACGCACGACTCGGCGCGCAGCGCGGCGACGTACGGTTTTGCGTCGTCGACGTTTTGGATTTGCGCGCCGTACGCTTCGAGGAACGAGTCGATCCAGCGCAACGCCGCCGGCGGTGCGGGATCTTCGAGAATGCCCCAGCGCTGCATCGCGCGGGCCAGCTCGTCGCGAGTCATTTTGCGTCGTCGAGCAATGCGACGGCGTAGACCGCGATGCCGGTGCCGTCGCCGGTATATCCCATGCCTTCGCTCGTTTTGGCTTTGACGCTGACCGCGTCGACGTCCAGCGATAACCGCGTCGCCACGCTCTCGCGCATCGCCGCGATAAACGGCGCGAGCTTCGGACGGTCGACGACGATCGTGGCATCGACGTTGATCACGCGAAAACCGGCATCCCTGACGTCGTCCGCGCACCGCGAGAGCAACTGCATCGAATCGGCGTCCTTCCAGCGCGGATCGGTATCGGGGAAGCGGCCGCCCAAATCGCCGAGCGCCGCGGCGCCGAGAATCGCATCCGCAAGCGCGTGCGCCAAAACGTCGGCGTCGGAATGTCCCAACGCGCCGTACTCAAACGGCACGCGCACCCCGCCCAAGATCAACTCGCGTCCTTCGACGAGCTTATGCGCATCGAATCCGTGTCCGACTCTCATCCCGCCCGTCCCGGGCTTGTCGAAGGGCGCTCCCGCAGAAACGCTTCAGCGCGCGCGACGTCTTCCGGCAAGGTCACTTTGAAGTTCTCCGTCGTCGACGGTACGACGACGACCTCGATGCCGATGCGCTCGAGCAGGGCCGCATCGTCGGTCGCCTCGACGCCTTCGGCGAGCCCCCGCTCGTGCGCGCGGATGAGATCGCTCAGCAAGGCGAACTGCGGCGTCTGCGCCGCCCACAAGCGCGATCGATCGAGCGTTTCGCGCACGGTTCGCGACGCCGCGTCGACGACTTTGATCGTGTCGACGGCCGGGGCCGCCAGCAGTGCGCCGCGGCCCGCACGAACTTCGGCCATTCCGGCGCGTACGTCGTCTTCGCGTACCAGCGGCCGCGCGCCGTCGTGAACGAAGGCGCCATCGCAGCGCGGCGAAACGGCGCGCAGGCCTGCAAAAACGCTGGCCTGACGCGAATTCCCGCCCGCAACGACCGTTACGGTTCGATGCGGCGCCACGCTCGCGCCGAGCTCGCGCATGCGGTCGATCCATTCGCCCTCGGTCGCAACGACGATTTCAGCGACTTCACGCATCCCGGCGAACGTACGCATCGACCATCCGGCCATCGGAAGTCCCGCGAGCTCGAGAAACTGCTTCGGGCGTCCGAATCGCGAGCCGCGACCGGCCGCTACGATGACCGCCGCCCACGACGCGGCTGCGGTCAATGCCGCGCCTCCGCGGCGTTATCGCGCCTGGGACGCGCGAAAATCATTCTTCCCGCGGCGGTCTGCAGGACGCTCGTTACGATTACGTCGGTCTCCTCGCCGATCAACCGGCGTCCGTGCTCGACCACGATCATCGTGCCGTCGTCGAGATAGCCGATGCCTTGATGCATTTCTTTACCTTCGCGAACGACCGCGACGTGCAGCTCTTCGCCCGGCAAAACGACCGGCTTGACCGCGTTGGCGAGCTCGTTGACATTCAGCACCGCCACGCCTTCGACGTGCGCGACGCGATTGAGATTGTAGTCGTTCGTAATTAGCTTTGCGCCCATCTCTTGCGCGAGGCGCACGAGGCGCGCGTCGACGTTGCCGGGCGCCATGTCGGCGAAGTCGCGCTCGGAAATTTCGAACGACGAGAGTTCTTGCAGCCTCGAGAGCACGTCGAATCCGCGGCGTCCGCGCGTGCGCTTGAGCGGATCGACGGAGTCTGAGATTGCCTGAAGCTCGCGCAGCACGAAGCGCGGCACGATCAAGCTGCCGTCCAAGAAGCCGCTCTCGACGACTTCGACGATGCGGCCATCGACGATGGCCGACGTGTCGACGAGTTTCGGAGCTACCGTCGAGCCGGCCGCCGATCGCGCAACGGGAACGATACGCGTCTTCGCTCCAACGCGAGCGCCGAGGTATGCGGCGAAGACGGCAACGATGAGATACAAAACGATCGCAACGTACGTTCCGGCTTTGCCGCCGCCCGAAACGAACTCGAACGCGATGCTCTTGATGAGATAGGCGATCACCAAGCCGACGATGAGTCCCACCGCGCCGCCCGCGATTTCGGCCGGCGATAGGCGTTCCATCGCGCGCTCGACAAGCTCGAGTTCGCCTTCGAAAAGGGTCTGCGCGAACGGAGCCAGCAGCGCACCGACGATCGCGCCGATGACGGGCGAGAGGATGAGAAACGTGAGCTGCAGACCTTCGCTTGCGAAGTGCAGCGAGAATACATTGAAATAGGCCTCACGCCCGAGCAAAAAGCCGGTGACGCCGAAGACCACGATGAACGCGGCGCGCAAAACCGTCGCCGACAAGTTATTCCCCGTTAATCGAATGTTACGAATGCCCCGCAAACGTCGTTGGCGACGAACCGCCCGCGCTCGGTCAGCCGCATGGAATCGTTGGTACGCTCGAGCAGTCCCGCCTCGGAGTAGCGCGCGAGCACCGGCGCGTAGTGCTCGACGACATCGACGCCGTATCGCTCTTTGAACTCACCCAGCCGGACCCCTTGCGTCGTGCGCAGCGCGAGCATGACGGCCTCGCCGGCTCGGCGCAAGCCATCCAGCCGCTCGCTCTCGGAGGGGATCTCCCCTCCGGCCAGCGCCGCAGCGGCATAGGCTTCCAAGGAACGCACGTGCACGGAACGGACGCCGGCGCGATACGAGGCCGCACCGACGCCCAAACCGGCGTACTCGCCGTTCGCCCAGTAATTCTCGTTGTGGACGCAGCGATGGCCGGGACGCGCGAAGTTGCTGATCTCGTACTGCTCGTATCCGGCGCCGCGCAACGTCTCGAGCGCGATCGCGTAGAGTTCCGCCTCGCGGACGTCGTCGAAAAATGCGTTGGGCTCGCGGAGCTGCCACGCAGCGTACGGCGTGCTTTGTTCGACGGTCAAGCCGTACGTCGAGATGTGGTCGACGTCGAGCGCGATCGCACGCTCGAGCGAGTCGCGCCACGTTCGCGGGCTCTGACCGGGAACGGCAAAGATGAGATCGAGGGAAAGCGACGGAATGCGCGCGCGACGCGCAGCCGTGACGACGCTGCGAATATCGTCCGGCGCGTGCTTGCGCCCGAGCACCGCGATCTCGGCGGGAACGAACGACTGGACGCCGATCGAAACGCGCGTAATGCCCGCTTCGCGATATCGCTCGAAGTCGCCGTCGCGCACGAGCTCGGGATTGATCTCGATGCTGATCTCCGCGGCGTCACGCATCGAAAAATGACTGCGGAAGCGATCGGTGAGGTCTGCGATTGACGACGCATCGTACGCGTTGGGCGTTCCGCCCCCAAAGAACAGCGTCGCAGCGATTTCGCGAGGCGTTCGGTCGAGCTCTGCGTAAAGTGCCGCGAGATACTGCGTTGCCGCGCTCGTCCGCAGCGGCCACTTCGCAAAATCACAGTAGGGACACAAATACGGACAGAACGGTAAGTGAACGTAGACGCCGAGCAATCAAACTCCAGAGGGATGGATACGCTATTCGCCTTGTGCGGCGAAGGCGCCGACGGCTCCCGCCCCCGCGTGGGTTGCGATCACCGGGCCGGCTTCCCAGATCTCGAGCGTGCGCGGTAGCACGCCGCGCAGACGCTCGCGTAGCTTCGTCATTGCAGCTTCGGCGAGATGCGGCGCGTTCGTGTGCACGACGACGAACCTGGCCTCGGCGGGCTGTGGCGCGGCGGCTACGATGAGGTCGAGCATCGTCTCCTGCGCGCGGGCGAACGTTCGCACTTGCACTTCGGCGCCGACTTGGCCGTCTTTGAGCGCGAGCACCGGCACGATCTTCATGAGCGTTCCCAGCACGGCGCGCGCTTTGCCGATCCGGCCGGTGCGCTGCAAGTGCGAAAGGTCGGGAATGCATGCGTAGAGCCGCTGCGTCGCGCGCCAGGCATCGAGCTCGGCGACGATTTCAGGAACGATCGCACCGCCGGCGGCAAGATCGCGCGCGTGCAGAACCATCATGCCTAAACCGCTCGCAACGCTCTCCGAATCGTAAATCGTGATTTTCGCGTTCGGAAATCGTTCGGCTCCGGCGCGCGCGGCATTCATCGTTCCGGAAAGATGCGACGAGATCGCGAGGCAGAGAATATCGTCGCCGGCCTCGACCAGCGGTTTGAACGCCTCTTCGTACATCGCGGCGGTGGGCTGCGACGTGATCGGCAGGACGGACTCGGTCTGCAGCTTGCGATAGAACTCGCTGCGCGACAACTCGACGTAATCCTTATAACTGCGCTCTCCGAAGAGCACGAAAAGCGGAACTACCGTAATGCCGAGCTGTTCCGCCTTCGCCGGTTCGATATCCGACGTGGAATCGGTGACGATACTTACCGCCAATTAGGCTTCCTTAGCGGCGACGTGCGGAGCGATCAGTTCGGTAATCTTGCCGACGACGTCGCGGTCGACTTCCCTAACGGCGGCAAGGATCGCGTGCTTGATCGCGTTTCGGCTCGCGCGCCCGTGTGTGACGATGCAGTTTCCGCGCAAGCCCAGCAGCGGCGCGGCGCCGTAGGTTTCCCAATCGTATTTGCGGCGAAGGCCGCGCAGCGCCGGCGCGAGCATCATCGTGCCGAACTTCGTCAGCAGGTTTCCGCCGAGGAGCGTGTCGCGCATCACGCCGCCGAACGCGCCAATCAAGCCTTCGGCGGTCTTGAGTACTACGTTGCCGAGGAATCCGTCGGCGACGATGACGTCGGCAACGTTATGGAACATATCGCGGCCTTCGACGTTGCCTGTGAACTTCACCGGCGCGGCCTCGAGCAATCGGGCAGCCTCGTGCACCTGCTGATTTCCTTTGTTACGCTCTTCGCCGTTCGAAAGCAGCGCGACGCGCGGTTCTGCGATGTCGAAGACGGCTTTGGCGTAAGCGGACCCCATGATGCCGAACTGCGCAAGCCACTCGGGACGGCAATCGACGTTGGCGCCGGAGTCGAGCATCACAGTCGGACCGTTGAGCGCCGGCCAAACCGTTGCAATAGCCGGCCGCGAGATCCCCTCGATGGTGCGCAGCCGTACGAGAGCGATCGCCAAGAACGCGCCGCTGTTCCCGGCGGAAACGACCGCATCGGCTTTGCCTTCTTTTATAAGGCCGACCGCGACGCCGAGCGAGGTTCTTTCGGACGCCCGCAGCGCGGCCGATGCGGCCTGATCCATCGGAACCGCTTCGGGCGCGTGAACGACGGCTATGCGGGCGGCTGCCGGACCCTTGAGAAGCTTATTAACGGCCGCTTCGTCTCCGACCAGCGTAATTGACGCGTCGGAGTCGGCCGCCGCGAGGAGCGCGCCGGCAACGATTTCTTCGGGTGCGTGGTCGCCGCCCATCGCGTCGACCGCAATTCTCGGTCTACTCATCCAATGACAGCCAAAGTTCGGCGTTCTTCATACCGCCATAATAGTATTCGACGTCAGCGTCCGGAAATGCCGCTTGGAGTTCTTCGCTAACGCGCTGAGCGTCCCGCTCCTTCTGCGCGCCGCCGTAATAGACGGTGATAAGGCCCCCGGACCCGGCCCCCATCGCTTCGAGCGCGGCCCGCGAAACCTCGCCGAGCGTCTCGCCGCCGACCAAGCGGTTTGCCGCGATCGCGGCGGGCTTTCCGCGCGCAACGTTGACGCCGTCGAGCGCAGCGTCTTTGCCGGCGATAAACACCTGAGCGCTACGCGCGGCCGCGACTGCAGAAGCGATCGCTTCTTCGCTCGGCGCGACACCCCCGGCCATCGAACGGAACGCAAAGAGACCGGCGATACCGGCGACGACGTCTTGGCTGGGAATGACGTGCACGGTCTTGTCCGTGAGCTTCGTTACCTCTGCTGCGGCAAGCGCCACGTTCTTGTCGTTGAGGAATAGGAACGCGACATCGCTCAAGCATTTGTTGACGGCCAGAAGCAGATCGCGAACGCTCGGGTTCTTCGCGCCGGAGACGACGACCTCGGCGCCCAGCTCTTTGACGATCCGTTCGAACCCGTCGCCCGGAACGACCGCGACGATCGAGTACGCACGCTGCGGCTTGTCGACCACGAGCACGTTGTGCTGTTGTTCCATGTTGTCGACCTTCACGCGCGTAAGCGTGCCGTGCTTGCCGGCGATTTCTTTGACCTTGTCGGGATTGTCGGTGTGAAGATGCACTTTGATCGTCGGTTCCGCACCGATCACGAGCAGCGACTCACCGCGCGGTTCGAGTAAGTGGTGCAGCTCGTGAACGCTGATTTGCGCCTGCTCGAGGACGAACTCCGTGCAGTATTTGTTCTCGCCGACGACTTGATGCGGCGTAAAGACCTTTTGACGCACGGGCCGGCGCGGAAACGCGGTCGCGCGAACTTTTACGTCGGGAAGAAAACTCAAGATGCCCTCAAGGAAGTAGACGAAACCCGCGCCGCCGGAGTCCACCACGCCGGCTTCCTTTAAAACCGGAAGCTGGTCGGGCGTGCGATCGAGCGCATCGTTGGCGGCGCGCAACACGCCGGCCGTGAAACGATAAAAGTCGGGCTCCTTGATCGCAAGGTGATATGCGGCATCGGCGGCGGCGTCGGCCACCGAGATAATCGTGCCCTCGACCGGCCGCATCAGCGCTTGTCGTGCGGCGCCGGAGGCCTCGCGCATGCCCGTCGCCAGCACGAACGTGTCGATCTCGGAGCGATGGCGGACGTGATGCGCGAAACCGCGCAGCATCTGCGAGATGATGACGCCGGAGTTCCCGCGCGCGCCCATAAGGCTGCCCTCCGCGGCGCGCGCCGCGACTTCGGAGATTGGGGCGTCTTGCAGCTTCGCAGCTTCCAGCATGGCCGAGCGTACCGTTAAATACATGTTCGTTCCGGTGTCGCCGTCGGGTACGGGAAAGACGTTGAGGTCGTTGAGGACCTGCCGGTACTTCCTCAGGAAGTAGGTACCGGCGGCTAGGAACTTGGCATAGCCGCGGCCGTCGAGCGCGATAACGTCCACGCCGACGGCTTCGCGGCTACGCTGCTACTGTCCTGAAGCTACCGCCGGGACGGACGCCGGGTACCTTTGGTCTCGATTTCACCCGTCAAGGTGCGACGCACCGGCATTTCGCCGCCTTGGGCTTTCGCCGTTTCGATTTCCTCGCCGAGCTCGTTGAGTTCGTCCTTGTCGAAAAGGTCGCGGGCCATCTTGAAAAGCTTGCCCTCCTCTTCTTTGATGTGATGTCGCACCGACTCGATGAGTACCGTCAGTTTCGGTTTGAAGGTTTCGTCGTTCGGATCGAGGCTCTGCAGCTCGCTCAACAGCGTCTTCGCGACCGCGTGCTCTTCCAGAGCCTCGAGAACTTGGTCGCGCTCCTGCGCATCTTCGGCGCGCGAACGGAAGGCCGGATAAAAGATGCCTTCCTCTATTTTCGTATGAAGTTCCAGCGCTTGGTCGATCTTCTCGAAGAGCTTCCCGCGCGTGGCCGCGGCACGCTCGCCGGTTCCTTCGACTTGCTCGAAGAGCTCTTTTACTTCGTCGTGGTCGCGCTTGAGCAATGCAATCGCATCCATCGTGTATCGTCTCCCCTTAGGCCGCGCGTTGCCGCGGCTTTAACAGAACTTTGGTATACCCGCCAATACGTTGATCGAACTTACGATACGCATCGGGTGCTACCCAATGCGCTATGCTGGGTACGATCGTGCGCATGAACGTCCGTTCGGCGGCGCAGTATCTTCCGGAACGCTTGTCGTTACGAGCCTTGCGCGACGCGGCTGCAAAATGCCGTGGATGCGATTTGTACAAAGACGCGACGCAAACCGTATTCGGCGAAGGTCCGCCCCGCGCGCGAGCGATGTTCGTCGGCGAGCAGCCGGGTGACAGCGAAGATCGGCTTGGCCACCCCTTCGTCGGACCGGCCGGGCACGTGCTGCGCGATGCAATCGAGAAGGCCGGCATTGCGATCGACGATGCGTACGTAACCAACGCGGTCAAGCACTTCAAGTTCGTAACGCGCGGAAAGCGGCGCATCCACGCAAAGCCGCGCACGATCGAGATTCGCGCCTGCGAGCCCTGGCTGCGGGCCGAGATCGAGGTGGTCAAGCCGGCCGTCCTGGTCGTGCTAGGCGTCACGGCCGCCCAGGCGCTGCTCGGCCCCAAGTTCAAGCTCACACCCAACCGGGGACGCGTCCTCGAGGGCCTGGCGCTGGCTCCGGCGGTCATCGCGACGGTCCACCCGTCCTCGATCCTACGGGCGCCCGACGCGTCCGCCCGGCGCCGGGACCTGGCCAAGTTCGAAGCCGATTTGCGGGTCGCGGCACGCGCTCTCGGCACGCTTGCCGCTATGGCAAGGCCGTGATATGATGTCCCGGTTGTCCAACTCCCGGAGGATTTTTTAATGGCAAAGCGCTGCGACGTTTGTGGCAAGGGACCCAGAGCGGGTAACAACGTCAGCCACGCCATGAACAAGACGCGACGCCGCTGGCTGCCCAACTTGCAGTCGGTGCGCGTCGACGATCGCGGCGTTCATCGCACCGCGAAGGTCTGCACGCAATGCTTGCGCTCGAAGCGGGTCACCCGCCGGGCCTAGCTCGCGCGCACCAACCGTCAGCGGCCGCTCGAGCGGCCGTTTCTAATTCCCGGCCTAGAAGTTGACCGTCGCGGTAATCAAGTCGCTGTACGCATCGACGTTCACGTCTTGGGCCAGCGACGGAATCTGTCCGAAGAGGCTGAGTGAGGAAGGCGCCGTGATGCCGCCCGCGATCGACTCCGCGACGGCCGTGGTCGGAAACCGCGTCGCGTAACCTGCATCTTCGAAGACGTCGTACGAAATGTAGTTCGAGAAACTCGCACCCTTCATCGCGCGCGTCGACGGTGCCGTCGCGTTCCCACCGTTATTGCCGCCGCTCAACGTCAGCGTCACTCCGCTCGAAGAACGCGTGCACGTAACGACTACACTGCCCGTTGCGTTCGTGACTCCGGCGAGGCTCACCGGATTGTACGCGCCGAAGGCGATGTTGGATCCGGTGCCGATCGTGCAGCTCTGGGCTGCCGAACCGCTCATCGATACCGTCACGGTTGCCGGTGACGTATCGCCCGCGCCCGTGACGTTTATCGTCATAGCGGTATCGGTGTAACTTCCGACTTGCGAGTCGTTGAGCGACGTCGTCGCCACCGGCTGCGCCAGCTGACCGTAAAACGTATACGAGTACGTCCCCGCTCCGCCGCTCGTGCAATCGCCGGTACTGCACGTAAGAACCACTGTTCCGCCCGAGCTTAGCGGCGTTATGCCGTCGGTTTTGAATAATTGATAGTAGAGCGTATTATAGGGGCTCGGTCCGGCGCATAACGCGCACAGGATACCTCGATAGCCGAAACCGCTCGAGTAGTACGTTCCGGCGTTAAATGTAAGGGTCACGGTCCCGGGCGACGCGCCTGAAAGGTTCTTGCACGTGCCCGTGATCACTGCGGAAACGACTCCGCCGGGCATGAGAGCTGTCGGCTCGAAGGTCGCGCCGAGCGCCATGGCTCCGGTAGTGCCGCCCGACGTGACCTTATTTGCCGTACAGTTCGACGGGGCCGCTATCGCGCGTGCGTTCGTAGCCCACAGCGCACCGCAACAAAGCGCGACGGCGAACAGCCACCTCCCGAGTTTCACTGCTGCGTGCACCGCAGCGTCCCCATCTTGACGAGTATTTTTTCGGTTTGCGGCGCGCTAAACTCGAACGCACACTCGCCGCCCTCGTACAGAACGCGCGCGGGATACGTTCCCGCGGGAACGTTTTCGAGGTAGAATTCGCCGTTAGCGCCCAGTGCGGATTCGGTATGGAACTCCTTACCGGTCAGATCCAGTTCGCCGAACTTCGGAACGATCGTTTGCCCTTTGGCTTCGACCACGACGCTGCCCGTCAACGCTAAGAGATGCGTGGCAGCAAACGTGACGACGGCGCCCGCCGAGGATGGCGGCGCGACGAGCTTTTCCACGGTCTGAATGCTCGTGTTGAGCGGAACGTTCTTGTCGTCGATGCGGATCGGGTTGCCGTAGTTGGGCAATAGATCGGTAACGAGCAGCTTGCCGTTCTTGTCGGTATTGCCGACGAACTCGTTCTCCAGATAAACCCCGACACCGGGGATACCGGGGACGTCGACCAGAGCGTACGACGACGTGATCGGCTGACTGAGGTACGTACCGCCGTCGATGAAGGCAACGCCGCCGGCGACGCGAGCCGCCAGACCCAGCGATCCCACGCTCGACGTCGCATAATCGAGCTCGCCGTTGCCGTATTGGCTTTGATAGCCTAGCGAGCCGCTCAACGCGTGGAACGACGGATTATAGCTGGCCGCGTATCCTAAACCGTACCGGCCTTGCGGCGATTGCTGGACTTCCACGTTGGCTTGGCTCGTCGTACCGACTTGCTCGGTCACCGAACCGCTGGCGCGCCCGACCGCAAAATTCAGCGTTCCGGTGACGCCATCGCTCGGCGCGGACGTCGTGCTCGTGTTGCGTTGAAGGCTCAACCCGAACGAATATCCGCGGCTCACCGGAAACGTCTCGATGACGGTGAGCTGATTGAAGGTTCCGCTGTCGCGCATATGGCGGCGAGAATATTGGGCGCCCAGTGAAGTCACGCCGACCGGCGTCCCCGCAAATGCCGAGACGGACGACGTCGCGCGATCGAGATCCGGCGCTTGGCTCACGTTCGCGTAGTACGGACCTTGCGCCAAGAACGTGAACGCCATGTTGAATCGCGGCGCGTTGTACGCATAGCCGAACGAAGCCGCGACGCCCGATAGTCCCTGCTGGTCGCTTCCGGAAGCGGCAAAGTGGAAACTGCCGAAGCTCGAGCTCCAATCGAACACGGGGCCCGCGCTGACGAGGTAAGGAGTCGCTTCGAACCGCCCGCCTAAAGTCAACGCGTTCGTGAGACCGACGACGTATCGCGCAACGGCCGCGCCGGGTCCGTACGAGTCACCGTAAGAGAACTCGTTTCGTCGCAAGAGGCCTACGGCGTACTGATAGTCGGTCGTGCCCGGCGCGAGAATTTCCGGAGTCGCGTAGTAGGATTGCGCGTACGTGTGGGAGTTGCCGAGCGCGTCGGTGACCACGACCGTTGCGTTCCCGCTCCCGGTCGTAACCGGCAACTGATTCAGGTTGAAGGATCCCGGAGGCAGATCGACCTGCTGAACCAGTTGACCGTTCACGTAGACGTTGGCGATCGAGGGCGTCGTGGCCACGCCCGACAAGCTCGGCAACGGGTAGTGAATCGCGTATGGATCCAAATCGAACGCCCGCGCGGCGCCGATTCCGGCCATGAAGATAGAGCCGCCCAGATCGCCGCTTGCCGCGTCGAAGTCGCCGGCAACCTTGCGAACCTCGGCGAGCCTATCGTCCATTTCGTCGTAGATCAGTCCACGCCGAACTGCCGAATCGCTCGACGCGGTAAACGAAAAGTGAAACGAATCCTGACCGTGGCTTATCCCGGTCTCGAAATATCCGTTGCTCGCGCCGCCGGCGTCGGTTACCGCATAGTTCGTGTACGCGCTGGAGGTACTGGTGTAGTCGATATTGCGCGGCCGTGCGCGTGTGAGGCTTTGGGACGTGCCGCCGAAATGCTTGGCGCTGATCGTCACGTCGAGCGAAAGGGAGTCGGGATCGAGCTTGAACGTCACGTCCGGCGCCAGCGACATCAGCGAAACGTAGATCTCGTTGTGAATCGTTTCGCGCGCACCCTCGAGTCCGTGAACCCCGGCCTGTTCGAACGCGGAAATCGGGACGAGCACGTCGGAGCCGCGCAAGATTGCGACGGTTTCCCCATCGTCGACGGTATTGATGTGAAGCGTCACAAAGGTGCGCACGTCCGCAGGAGCCGCCGCCTGTGCCGGCGTTGCTGATATCGTTTGACTCGAAAACACAATAGCCAGCGCGGTACTCATCGCCGCGAGACGGAGCCGCATTGCTTACTGAGGTCGGGGAAGGAATTCGAAAACGAGACCGTGTCTGCGTGCACCTGGATGGCGAGCGAGGAAAGCGCCGCGCAGTTGGTCTTGGAAATCGGCACCGAGAAGTGGCGCGTGCCGCCTGCCAAGACGTACCATCCGTTCAAGTCGTGCGAAACCAAGTCGCTGCCGGCCGCACTTTTGCCCACGACCTTGACCTGCTGAATCGAAAAGTGCGTGTTTCCCGTGTTGACCACGTCGAAGCTCAACGCGTTATCGCGGACGGCCGGGTTTCGAACGCTTCCGCTGATGACCGGCGCTCCGATCGGGTTGATAAAGACGGGAATGCCGATTTTCAAACGGATCGAGATGGCAGCGGTCTTGGGAGTAACGACGGACTGGAGCGACGGCAATTCCTCGACGAAAACGCGGAACGACTTTTCGGCGGCCGCTTGGTCGGCCGTAACGCCGACGCGAACGCGCCGCGTTTCGCCGGCGTCGAGCGTTAAAAGCGCGGGAAAAAAGACGAGATCGTCCGTCGGGGTGAGCTGCATCTCCCCCGAAGCGCTTTGATTCCATGAGAACCCGGAGACTTGCAGCCGCAGTTTGTCGCCGCTTTGGTTCGTAATGGCGATGGTCGCGCTTGAGTTGCCCTTGGCGAGAGTGACGATGATCGGCTCGACGGAGAACGTCGCGGCTCTCGCCGGCGACGGGACAAAAAGCGCTGCCGCCAGGGCAGCCACGATGGCGGTCCTAGAAATTAATGGTTGCCACATTAGTACGTTTGTCGGCCGGATCGATGCGAACGGTGAGGGTGGCCGGCGCACCGTCGAGCTGGCAATCCGACAGCAGCGAGGCCAGGTGCAGTTCCGGCTTACCCATCGTATCCAGAGACACCGTCGCCGGTACCTGAACGACGCAGGGCTTTCGTACGACCTTTAGGACGACTTTGAACTTCGTATCGGACGCCTGCTGAGCGAAGGCAGGCGTAGCGCACGCCAAGACTCCCAGCAAAGC
>DASRSM010000088.1:0-12816 GCA_035656415.1 Vulcanimicrobiaceae bacterium
AAAGCGACTTGAAGAGCGCGCTGTAGATCGCAAACGGCGCCAGCGGACTTGCGGTCACGGCGATATCGGTTTCGCTGCGCATCGTGCAGCCGCTATCGGTTTGCCACGCGGGTTTTGCAACGATAGCGCTGCAACCGCTACCGGTCGCGCCGCACGGACCGCCGCATCCTTGATTTGCGAGGTCGTTCCACACGACTTCGTGCCACTTGCCCTTCTTATGCGTTAATCGCGTGCCTCCGACGCAAACGACGTTCGCGTACGTGCACGGCATCTGCGGACCGCCGCCATACTTTTTGCCGCCGCCGGAATCGCCGGAGCTCGCAATAATCAAATGGCCCGGCTGGTTGAACGCCGCGGGGGCCGCCGGAAGCGCTTCACCGCCGCCGTATGAATTGGTGATGACGTTCGCTCCCAAGCGCGCGGCCGACGCAACCGCTCCATATAACGAGGTGCTGGTTTGCTTCGAAGCCTCCAGCAGCACGATCTTGCACTTCGGACACGCGGCCGATACCGCGTCGAGATCGAGCGTTTCTTCAAACGTCCATCCGATTTTATTCGACGAGGTTTTCGGCTGCGGCGGCAACGGCGACGATTGACCGTTTTCGTTGAGGATCCGCAAGCATTTGTTCTTGATGGTGCACGGCGGTAACCCCGCCGCCTTACGATACGTCGCGAGATCCGATTCGGCGGTGTCGTTACCGTACGCGTCGACGATCGCAACCGTTTGACCGCCGCCTTTGCTCGTGTCGAGCCCGTACGCGGATTGAATTTGCGCGGGCGTATAACCGACGCCTTTGGGAATCGCGTTCGGGAGCTCCGACTGCGGACGCAAATCGGTACGCATCCACGCGAAGCAGCGCATCTCGCCGGGCGCTTCGACCGGCGGACACACCGGACGAACGGCATCGATTCGCGTTAGCGGATAGTAGCCGTCGTCGGGACCGAGCCCTTCGGAGTTTGGTGCGACGATGCCCGATCCCGGGATAGCGCCGGAACAGGCAGTTAACGCGACGATGCACGAAAAGGCAACGGCGCGTAAGGTCAAACGAATCACGAAGGGGGCCTCCAGGAAAAGGAGCTTTTGCATGCCATTCGGTCCATCACCTATGCGCTTAACGATTCTCACACCCTTACCGTTCGTTCTTGAGGTACGAAGCGAGCAAGGTGCCATCGTGGCGGCGGAATTCGTGCGACGCAGGCGAGCGCCCGCCGCGCGCCGTGACGTCGACCCGCTGCTGCTCGAAGCCGCCGCACAGGTGCGAGCATACTTCGCGCGCCGCTTGCGCCGCTTTGATCTTCCATTAAAGTTCGAGGGGACGCCGTTTTCTAGGGCCGTTTGGGAATGCGTTGCGGGGTTATCCTTCGGTGAGTTCGTTTCGTACGCCGACGTAGCGCGCGCGATCGGCCGCCCGCTGGCCCACCGCGGCGTCGCGATGGCGATGGGGCGCACCCCGATCGATCTCTTCGTACCGGCGCACCGGGTGGTCGGTGCCGACGGCAGGGTCAAAGGCGCCACTCCGGGCGGACCGCGGACGGCGCTGGTAGCCTTCGAGCGCAAGGGGCGAGCGCTCGCCAGGGGCAAAGTGCCGATGGCATGACCCTTCGACGGAGTTTATCCCGAGCTATGTCGAGGGGCGGCTACGGCGTTGCGCTCGGGGTGACATTTCTCATCGCCGCAGCAATGGCTGCGGGGGCCAGGGCCGCCACGGTCGGATCGATGCACGGAGTCGCCGTCGACCTCGCCGACCGCCGCCCGCTGGCGGGCGTCCAAGTCGGGATCACCGCACCCTCAGGAAGGTATTCGGCCGTTACCGACGCGCACGGCTTCTACGCGATCGTCGGCATCATTCCGGATACGTATACGATCGACGCAAGCGCGAAGGGCTATCGTGCGTTTCACGAGGCCGGCATCACGATCACGCAAGATTCCAACATCGCCTTCGACGTTGCGCTGCAACGCGAAGCGCTGCGTCAGATCGGTCACGTGACCGCGCATTCGGCGTCGTTTCCGGTACAAGCGCATCAGCCGGTCGACGTGTACGTCGTAACGCCGCACGAGCAGTCGCAGCTCGGCGGCCTGCCCGCGTTCGATAACGAGGCACAACTTCTCAACACGTTGCCGGGCGCGACGCTCGTCGGCGGCGCGTCGGGAAGCGGGCTGATCGGCGGCTTTGCGGCGGTACGCGGCGGTCTCGCCAATCAACTCGGTTATCAGCTCGACGGCATCGACGCCACCGATCCGGTTACCGGCTACTTTATCAACAACACCATTCTCAACGGATCGCAGGCGGTCGACCTTACGGCCGGTCCGGGTGACGCCAGCAAAGGCGGCTCGGGTTCGGGATTCGTGAACATCGTCACGAAAGCCGGAAGCTATCCGTCCAGCGGCTTCGTGCAGTTCGAAGGCGGCGGTCCCGCATTCGAACACAACCTCGACGTTGAATACGGCACCGCGACGCCGAACAAGCGCTACTCGCTATTCGTCAGCGGTCGATACGGACGCGACTTCGGCGGCGTCACCGCGCCGCCGTTCGGCAACACGTATGGGGGGACGTCCACGTCGTTTCCGGACACGGTGGGACAAGCCCAGTTTGAAACCACCAACGATACGGTCGTGAACGGACTCATCCACTTCGGCCGCAACGACGCCAACACGATTCAGCTGTGGAGCGTTTGGGGCGCGAATAAATTGACGGGCGGTTACGGCATCGATCCCTTAACGTATCCCTATTACACCGGCCAGTCGCAGTACCAGCAGATCTACGCGGCAGCACCTCAGCTTCTCGGCGTTCAGGCGCAGAAGTTCGGTATTCCGATCCTCAACTCGAACGCGACGAACTCCTCGCTATCGCAAAAAGACACGCTCGCGCTGATGCCGTTCTTTCCCGGCCAGACCGGGCCGAACGAGCCGATCGGTTCGGTTCCCAACGAAGTGACGACCTACAACCTCATGAAGATCGCGTACTCGCGCGCGATCGGGTCGCGCGCCTACCTCAACGCGCGTGTCTACCGGACGCAGAATAACGTCGTCGACGTCTTCAACGATCCGAACAACGTGCTCTTTGGTTACGGCCTGCCGGCGGTCGGCTTCTCCGACAACGACGTAACGCGCGCGACGCAGAACACCGGCTTCGCCCTCGATCTACAGCAAGTCGTCGGCAACAACCACATGATCTCGGTTGGTTACGACTACCGCTTTTCGCGTGCAAACCTCGTGGGCTACGTCGTTTCGCCGACGATGTTTTTCGCCGGCCCGACGATCGCGGATTTTCTGCCGGCGGATCCGTACTTGCCGGCCACGGGTTCGAGCGGGACGCCGGGCGCTTTTTACGGGAAACGGTATCCGGCGTTCAATGAGTCGATCGACAACGACATGTACCGAACGTCGTTTTACGCGACCGACGACTGGAACGCCACGGATCGCTTCATGGTGCAAGCCGGGTTGCGTTACGACAAACAGCTCGTTCCGACGTCTGCCGGAACCTATGAGGCCAACGCACTCGACCCGCGCGTCTATGCCACCTGGACGATCGGACGTAAACGCGATACCGTGCTGCGTGCCGGCTACGGACATGCCGCAACCTTCGCGCCGCTGTTTCAGCTCGTTTCGGAATACACGCCGCCGATCGGGTACAAACAGTATCCGGCGACGCTCCCGATCTGCGGCGGCCCGAGCGCCAACTTCCAGGCGAAGTGTCCGAACTATTACGACGAGCTCGTCAACGCGTGGTGGCAAGGCTTCGGCATCGATCCCGTCAGTTTTTCACGCCCGCAGCAATCCGACAGTTACGACTTTTCCTTCGAGCACGCGTTCCCGAAGGATATTGGATTGAAGGTCACCTACTTTGAACGCCGCGATTACGACGTTATCGTCAACAGCCAGCAGGTGACGGTAACGCCGCAAGGCGCGGTAATCCCAGGAACGATCTCCGTTACCAATCAAGGCCGCGCTCAAACGGCCGGCTTAGAGTTTCAGCTCTCACGGCAAGTGCCGCAAGGGCTTTCGGTGCAATTCAACGCGACGTATACCAATCAGTTCGTCAACTACGTCACGAACAACGCGTTTCGTCCCTCCGTGCAGCCGGCATTGCTGGCAACCGGCGCGCTGTTCCATCCGCCGTATCTCTCGCCGCTGACCGCCGCGCTTACGCTTGACTATCATCACAAGGAATGGGAGGTCGATCCGATCTTCCGGTTCGAGAACGGCTACCCGATCGGCATTTGGGCGATGGATCCGGTCTACGTCAACGGTACGCCAATGTTCGTTCCGAACACGAACCTGTACGGCGGGTTCGGCAGCCAGTTCTGTTATTACGTCGATCCGCAAACGCCGGGAACGCCGTCGCATCCGCATATCATCGGCTCGACCGGCGGCGGCTGCAGCGCCACGCTCAACGGTGCGTTGACGCACCGCGCGATGTTTATGAATCTCCTCGTCGCGCGCTCGTTCGAGAACGGTCACGTGACGCTCGGGCTCGAGCTGCAGAATCTGCTCGGCAACTACGCCAACTATCCGTACTACAATCCAGGTTACGTTAATAACGGCTACGGCGCGTTCGGTCCGGGCTCGGGGGCAAATCCGGTCTTCGGATTACCGGGCGCGGTGAAAGCGTATCCCGCCGGCCCGTTTTTCACGATTCCGTCGGGATTCGGCCGCCAGTTCACGCTCTTCTCGAGGTTTACGCTGTGAAACGCCGTGCGTTGCTCGTGTTTCTTCTTACCGCTTGTACGACCGGACAGGCGAATACGACCCCGCCGGTGACGACCGGCGGCGGTCCGGGTAACGGAAGCGTTGTTTTGCAGCTATCGCTGGGCACCGCAAACCTCAGCGGACTCAACCAAGGCGTCAACGTTTTCGAAACGTTTCGCGGCACGCAAGGCTATACCGCGATTCCGATTACCACCGCAACGCTGACGGGACCGCCCGGATTGCAAGGACCCAAGCATTCGAAAGATCCCGGAAGCGGCAAAGGCGCGATTCCGATCGGTGCGGCATCGAATCAGTTTTCGATCGGCGCCGCGGGAACGACGAGCGTTTTAGCCGCCGCCGACGGATTCGGCATCGGTCCGCCGGGTTGCAGCTGCGCCGGCATCAACTTCTATCCGTTCCAGCCGCAGTTTGCCGACGCTGCCGCAAAGTTGACGTTCTCGGGTGGAACCGAGCCATTCTATGGCGGACCGCCGGCGTATCCGCCGACGACGCTTGCCCCCAGCGCGCTGTCGTCGCTCGTGCAGATCCCCTCGAGCTGGTCGGAAGGTTTCTACATTATGGCCTTCAACAAGCTGCCGCCGGCCGGAAAGTACACCCTGACCGTGTCGTACTCGCAAAACGGCAAGACGACGGCGCAACGAGCGAGTGCCGATTTTCATCCGGCTTTGCTGCCCGCGTTCGCCCACGTGACCGCGCATTCCGACCATAAGGGCGGCGCGGTCGTAAGCCTACAATTCCCTCGCGGCGTCAAGCAGGCGTTAGTGAACATCATCGACGCGAACGTTCCGCCCGCACCGTCGTCGACGCCGTGCAACAGGGGTTTAGGTTTTGCAACGCTGCGTTTCGATCGCAGCGGCACGCAATCGGTACCCGACAATCTCGGAAATTACGGTAAAGGCGGAGCGGCGACGTTCTGCAAAGGCGACTTGCTCAACATTCAGGTGATCGGATTCGATTACGACGACTTCACCATCGGGCCGCCGGGAAACACCACGCAGCGACCGCGACTGCCCGCGCGCGCGGATCTGACTTACTCGACGACCGTCATCATCGAATAGGGCGCGTTCGCGATACTCTCTTCCAGGAACCGCGCTTGATACGCGACGACGTCCCCGACGAGTGGAAACTGCGGATGACGCCGCGTTTCGGTTAGTGCGTAGCGGTCGCCGTCCCGAAGCAAAATTCCCCACTCCACCATGAGCGGAAGCGCGGCGCGCACGAGGCGGGCGGGATCCCGCTTGAGCTCGGGATCGACGAACAGCTGCGCGGGCAGATCGCGCATGCGCGCTGTGACGCCGTCGATCGCCTCCTGCGTGCTAAACGGCGTCGCGCGGTTTTCCAGCCACGCGCCGAGCAGGTGGCTCATCGTAATCGGCCGGGCCGCCGCGAGTACTTCTTTGAGCTTCGATTTATCGTCGAGCCGCACGATGCGATACAGTATCGACAGGCGCTTCGAAACGAAGGAATCGTAACTGACCCCAAACAGATAAACGGTGGCGTACGATGCGAGGCGATCGTACACGCCCTTCATTCGGCCTAGCCGCCCATCGGTCGAATAGAATCCTTCGGGCGTCACGTAAAACGTCGCGCCGCGGCGCACGACGTCTTCCATCGCAGCGAGGTCTCGATCGACCAACCGTCGCGTTTCCTCGAGCAGTTCGCGGCGGTACGGCTCGCGCAGCGCACTAAGCTTCACGACGGTCTGTGCCTTTTCGAAATTCCCCGGCTCGAGCAGCTGGTCGGTTTTCGTACCGGGCGCAAACGTTGCCGCGATGCCGTCGTCGAAAAAGACGCTTACCGGCTGTGGACCGTGCGCGCGCTGCAGCGACCACGCCAGCGACGCAATCTCGCGCGAACCCAACTGGTTCTCGATCGGCATCATTCCTAGCGAAAGGAAGAGCGGCCCCGGATTGTAGTTGCGCAGTATCGAGCGCAAAAACGGAAGGCGCACGGCCAAGAAACCGGGTTCGAACATGCGGCGCCCGTTGATCATGTAGAGCGGGTGGCGCCACGGACCGCTGCGCACCGTCGTCGTCGAACCGAGTATCTGGCCTTCGAGCTCGTGTTGGTGGTTGGCGACGATCAGCGTCGCACCGCGCGCGCGCGGAATCGTTCCAAAAACGCGAATGCGATTTGCGGTGTGATTCCAAACGTAGTTCGTCGCAACCGCGGCGAAACGAGCCGGCAACCCCCACAGCGACGACAGCGGACGCCGGCCGACGCGCAACACCGAGAGTGAGGCCAGCGCGAAGCTGAATCCGGCGAGCCCGAAGACCGCTTGATAGCCGTCGCGCGTTCCGTGAAAGACGCCGATCAGCCAACCGCCGATTTGCGGCGCGACGACGTTGGGCAAATTCGTCGCGATGCCCCAGAGTCCGAGGTCGCGTGCGACGTCGCGCATCGTAGGAATGCTGTCCATCGCCAGCGCCCAGCCGCTGGAAAACACGCCGCCGAAACCAACGCCGAAGAGAAACGCGTACAAGAAGATCCACTGCGGCGCCGGCGCGACCGCGAAGCCGATCGCCGCGAGTGCCATCGGGATGCCTGCGATCGCGGTCACGATTTTGCGCGGCGCACGATCTGAAAGAATGCCGAGATAGATCGACGATCCCGTCGCTCCCAGCATCGTGCAAAACGCCGCTACGGCGGTGCCGGCGGAAGCGTTCGGCAACCTCTGGACGTCGTGAAAGTAAAAGAGCACGAACGTCTGCAGCAGCACCAGTCCAAAGAACACGAGCGTGCGTGCGGCAAACACGACCATGAAATCGTGCCAATCGCGAACGTGCGCGTGCTCCGGATCCGTGTACTCGACCTCGCACACGCCCAAGAGCGACAGCGAGCAGATCGCAACCGTGCCGGCCGCGGCGAGAAACGTTATTCTCGGATCGGGCGCACTGCCGGCGGTGGCGAGGCCGAGGACGGTGCCGACGAGCGTGAGCGCCCCGCGGACGCCCGACACCGCTCCCCAGTGAGTTCGCTCGACCAACTCGGGCAGCAGCGCTTGATACGCGGCCAGCGCGACGTTCGACGCCGCGACCGCGGCGACGAGACAGAGGCTAAACGCGAGCAGCGAGTGCGTAAACGTGATGGCGATCAGCGCCGCGACGTCGAGCGCGAGTCCGGCCGCGACGAACATCTTGCGCTGGCCGCCGCCGCGCCGCATGTGGTCCGACAGCCATCCCGCCAGTGGTTGCACGATCATCGCGGCGAAAGCCGCGATGCTGGCCAGCGCCGAAAGCGCGGCAACGTGCTGCTCCGGGGCGAGATTCAACAGCGCCGCCGGAACCGCAATCGTCATCAGCGCCGCGTCTTGAAACGACAGCGGAATCCAAAGTGCGTTGAGCAGCGTCCACTGCCCGTACTCGCGCCAGCGAGACGTTCCGTTACTCAACGCGCCGTAAAGCCGGCGTTCAGGCCGGGGATATAAGGCGCCGGACGCGTAGCGTTCGCAAACACAATGCCAGGCATATGGCACAGCGTCGGACCATTCTGCTGCGGCAAATGCACGTTCACCGAGTCATCACCATCGCGTCGCCGACCGTCACACCTCGCCATACGGCGGTCCGAGCCGAGTGCGCACGGCTCTGGAATCGCCTGGTCCGCCTGCACCGATGGTTTCGCAAGCATCACCGTCCCTGGCCCACGCAGGATTCGAGCGGCATTTCAAGGGCCATTTCGCGCTGCATAGTCAGACCGTTCAAGCCATCATTCAGAAGTTCATGGCGAATATCGCCACAACACGAACCAACCGCATGCACGGCGACCGACTCATTCTGCCGATGGGCAGAGGGCGCGAACCGCTGCGCGTTCGAGTCGCGCGGCTGCCCGGCGGCAAGATTGCCAAGATCGGCATCTTCCACGTCGGTGACGTCACGGAGATGAATCGGGGTAAACGTGGGAAACGATCCCGCCGTCTGAATCAAGAGCTGGGGAACGTGCCCTTGGGGCAGCTTGTCGAGTATCTCACGTACAGGCTCGCGGCTGTTGGCTGCACCTTGCAGATCGGCTACGAAGCCCACACGTCGCAAACCTGTCCGGAATAAAGGCGTGACCGGGACGATCACTCCCGGCGCAATGGTTCCAGCGACGTTGCTTGGTACGACCCGTACTGCGGATGGCGCTCACGACAAGGCGAGCGAGGCGCCCGGCGCCGTTGCATCTGCGGCATGAGGCTTCACCAAGAATCCTCGGCTTAGGCCGGGGAGTGTCAATGCTTGGTTGCGTCGATGATGACGATGCCGCGTCCGCCGAAGTCGCGCAGCTGGCCGAGTGCGCCGATCGCCGCACCGATCGGCGAATTTTCATTCGTGAGCTCGGTCACCGTAAAGCCGGTCTGCTTCTTGGCCTGACCGTCGATCGAGTCGCGAAACGTTTGCGGCAGCGACTTGAACTTCCCGAGCATGCCGAGCATCGGTCCCGCCTTTTGGTCGAGCGTTTGCGGATCGACCGCAAGCACGACGACGCCGTGCCGCTTCCCGTTTTCGTTACGTTCGAACACGGCGAAGTCGATGCCGAGATCGCGCGTGTGATCGCGCACCGCATCGACGCCGTTGCCGCGCAGCGCGGACGAGTATCCGTCGGGCGGGTGCGCGTCGAGATCGCGCAGCCATGCTTCGAGCGAAGGCATCAGCGCTTGCGTACCCGCGACGACGTCGTGACCGTCGTAGGTGCCGGCCCCCTGTGAAAGCAACGCGCTGTCGGCGACTCCGGGACGTGACTTTATGGTCTCGTGCCACGCGCGCGACGACAGCACCGCCGCGCCGTCGAAGAGCGGGAAATTCACGGGATTGGTTGCTTTCGGTGACGGCTGCCCGGCGCCGCCGGAGTGGCCGCCGGAACATGCGGCCAACGCCACCGCGGCGGCGCAAGCGGCCCAGCTCAAGCGCAAAACGTTCATGACTGGCCCCCCGATTTCCAGAATTCGTCCCCATGAGCCTGTCGCATGTCTCACCATGAGCCTGTCGAAGGGTGGCCCATGAGCTTCCAAGAGTTCTGGCCGCGCTATCTGCTCGCGCACAGCCGCCCCGCGACGCGCGCCTGCCACGTGGCCGGAACGCTCGCCGGCACAACGCTGGTCACGGCCGCCGTCGCTTCGCGAAAACCGTGGCTCGCAGCGGTAGGCCTCGTGGCGGGATACGCTCCCGCCTGGATCTCGCATGCGTTGATCGAGCGAAACAAGCCCGAGACGTTTCGCGCGCCGTTCTCTTCGCTCGCCGCGGATTATCTGATGGCGTGGCACGTGCTGCGCGGCACCATCGACGAGCAATACGCCGCCATCGGTTCTTCGACTCCGCCCTCCGGGCTGCGCTCAGAATGACACGGCGCATTCTACGCGTTGGATTCTTTGCGCTGGCATTATTGGGTCTGTCGCCGCATACGCCGGTGTTCACCGACGCCTCGCAGACGGTCAGCGTCGACGCCGGCGAAGAGTTTTTCATCGCGCTTGCTTCCAACGAAACGACCGGCTATACGTGGAAGCAGGCGATCGACGACGGAAAGATACTGGCCTACGAGGGCAACGTCTATCAAAGCCCCAGCAGCGGATTGATCGGCGGTGGCGGCCAGCAAATCTTCATCTACCACGCCAACCGCAGCGGCAGCACGACGATCCACTTCTCCTACTCGCGGCCGTTCGAGCCGAACGTTCCGCCCACCAAGACCACGACGTTCAACGTCACGGTGAAATAAGTCGATGAGCGAACGCCTCTCTTACGGTTCCTATCTCAAGGTCGACCAGCTGCTGGCGTTGCAGCAGCCGCTCTCGCAGCCGGCGCACCACGACGAGCTGCTGTTCATCATCATCCATCAAGTGTACGAGCTGTGGTTCAAGCAACTGTTGCACGAGCTCGAAGCCGCCATGCGCGCGATGGACGGCGACGATCTGCTGCGCGTCGCCAAACATTTCAAGCGAATCGACACGATTCAGCGGCTACTGGAACAGCAGGTCGACATTCTCGAAACGATGACCCCGCAAGAATTCAACGCGTTTCGCGACAACCTCAATCCGGCCAGCGGATTTCAATCGATCCAGTTCCGCGAGGTCGAGTTTCTCGCCGGACTGCGACGCACCGACGTACTCAAGTACGTCGAGCTCAACGACGAACAACGTGCGCGGCTGGATCGCCGCGCCGCCGAGCCGTCGCTGTACGACAAGCTCAAAGGCGTTTTGAAGCGGCGCGGACTCGCCGTCGAGCCGTCCGAAGCGCTCGTCGATTCGTACCGCCGTATCTACAGCGGCGAAGGCGATTACTACGACCTCTACATGCTTCTCGAGGAGCTGATCGAGTTCGACGAGCGCCTTCTGCTATGGCGCGGCCGTCACGTGCGCATGGTCGAGCGCATGATCGGCCACAAGCGCGGAACCGGCGGTTCGCCGGGCGTCGATTACTTGCAAAGCACGCTGGGTTATAAACTCTTCCCCGAGCTGTGGGAAGTCCGCACCCTTTTAGGAACGAGCAGCACCTATGCATAGTTCGATGACGCAAGCGCTCTACCGCGATCAATTTCCTATTCTCGGAACCTCGACGTATCTGGTGAGCCATTCGATGGGCGCGGCTCCATGGCGCGCAAAGGCCGCACTGGAAACGTACTGGGACGAATGGGCGACCGAGGGTCCGGAGGCGTGGGTGGCGTGGATTCCGCGCATCGGCGAAATCGCCGACGGAATCGGCTCGATTATCGGCGCACCTGCCGGAAGCATTTTCCTCGGCCCCAACGTTTCGGTTCTGCAAGCCGCAATCGCAAGCTGCATCGGCTTCGGGCACGATCGCAACGAAGTCGTTTTCGAATCGATTCAGTTTCCGTCGCTCACGTATGTGTGGAAAGAGTGGGAACGTTATGGCGCGGTAACGCGCGTCATTCCCAGCGACGACGGACGGACGATTCCGCTCGAGCGCATCCTTTCCTCGATTACGGAGAAGACGGCCATCGCGGTGCTCTCGCACGCGTATTACGTTTCGGGCGCGGTAGCCGACATTCGCGCGATTCAAGCGCACTGTCACGAGTACGGAACGCTGCTCTGCGTCGACGCGTATCAGACCACTGGCGTATATCCCTACGACGTGACGGAGTGGGATCTGGATATGGTCACGGGCGGATCGCATAAGTGGTTGTGCGGCGGTCCCGGCTGCGGCTGGATCTATATCAAGCCGGCGCTGCTCGAGTACTTCCGGCCGGCGGTCACCGGATGGTTCGCACACGCGCGACCGTTCGCGTTCGAACCGGCGCCGATGGAACACGCGGTCTCCATGTATCGATTTTCAACCGGCACTCCGACGATACCGGGTTACGTCGTCGCGAGACCGGGTCACGATCTCATCCGCGAAGTCGGCGTCGCACGCATTCGCGAGCACAACGTGCGCTTGACGAGCAAGCTCGCTGCCATGGCGATAGAGCGCGGCCTGCGCGTCAACACGCCGCTCGAGCCCGAACGCCGGACCGGCTGGATCGGAATCGACTTCGACGGATCGGACGACGTCTGCCGCAAGCTGATCGCGCGGCGCGTCTTCGTCGACTACCGTCCGGGCTGCGGCATCCGCGTCAGCCCGCATTTTTACACCACCGACGCGGAAATCGACAACTTCTTCGCAGAGCTCGACAAACTGCGCGCTTGACGAGTATGGTCGTCGACCATACCAACGTGGGCGCCGCATTCCGGCGCCTTTCGATTCCTGCGGCCGTGCAGATGCTGGGCGATCAGTTGCTGGGCATCGTCGACACCATCGCCATCGGAACGCTGGGTACCGTGGCGCTCGCCGGCGCAACCGCGGCATCCACGCTTTTCGTCGCGATCGCGTTCGGGATCACGGGCTTACTCACCGGACTGTCGATCGTCGCCGCGCAGCGCATCGGCGCGCACGATCTCGACGGCTTCGCACGGACCGTTCGCGCTGGAGTCCTCGCGCCCGTGTTGTGCGGTTTCGTATGCTTCGGGTTGAGCGTTCCGTTCGCGACGCCGGCCATTGCCTTGCTCGTAGGTAACCTCGCGAGCGCGCACGCAAGCGGCACCTACTTGATCTTGCGCTGCGCTTCGATCGTTCCGATGATGATCTCCGGCGCGCTCATCGTCGGTTTGGGCGCGGCCGGGAACCGGATTCTCGGCATCT
>DASRSM010000089.1:0-9641 GCA_035656415.1 Vulcanimicrobiaceae bacterium
TGCATGCAATACGTGCTCGATCAGGGACAACACGACGATTGGTTCTCGGATCAAACGATTCAGATTTGCACCGTGATCGCGACGGCGGCAACCGCGGCTTTCATTTGGTGGGAGCTGCGCGTAGCACAACCGATCGTGGACTTACGAGTGATGCGAACGCCTGCGGTGATGGCGGCGCTGGCGATCGCGGGCGCATACGCGGCGGTGATTTTCCCAAGCCTTCTTCTGCTGCCGCAGTTTACCGTAGAGGACCTGGGATTTACGAGCACCCTAGCCGGCGTGTTAATCGGCGTGCGCGCGCTGCCGGTGCTATTCTTGACGATTCCGGTCGGACGGCTCACGAGCAATCCGCGTTTGGATTTGCGCTGGCCGATCGGCATTGGGTTGGCCATGGCGGGACTAGGATCGCTGTGGCTGGCGAGCGGCGTGACGAGCACGAGCGCAATCGGGACGTTCGTCCCGCCGCTCCTTTTCATCGGCGTCGGTGCAGCGTTCGTGTACTCACCGCTGCTGGTTGCCACGATGCGCTCCGTCGCGCCCGAAGCCGCGGCAAAGGCGTCGTCGTTCATCGTGCTCTTCTTTCAACTCGGCGGATCGATCTCGTCGGCATCGATCGTCGCGTTTTTGGATCGGCGACTTCAGTTTCATCAGACGGTGCTGGCTGCCGAAACCACCCTGTCGCGTCTGCCCGTCGCCGATTTCTTACAGCATGCGAGCCGCACCGTCCTGGCCTCGAGCGTCGTCGAACAAGCCACGGCGCTCGCCTACGCCGACACATTTTTGGTTACCGGCGCCTTGGCGCTGCTCATTACACCGGGCGTGCTGTTGCTGGCACGCAAACGAGCTTAGGAGATCCTCCATTGGAATACGAAGCTGCCTGCGACCGCATCTGCGATAACATCGCCGAGCTGTTGATCCACTTGGGCCGGCCGACGAAACGTGCGACCTTTGCCGCAGCGCGCGCAACGCGCGAGATAGCCGACGCCTTACACCACGCTGCCGGCGCACCCAACGACGAGCGCTGGTACGACGCGCTGACGAGCCTTGAAACGTTCGTCAACATCTACGACGTCGGACCGCGGCGCCCGCCGGCGCTGATCGAGTTGCGCGACTTTCTCGATGAAAACGCCGACCTCGCCGGTGTCGTCCGCCAAAAGGCGAGTTAGATTACGTTGAGCGATTTGAGGCGGACGAGATCCTGGATGGTGGGATGCGCTATGCCGTGGGCTTTCACGCGGCGCACGAAGTCCGCATCGATTTTAAGCGCACGAAGCTCCACCAGCTGGTGTGACGAGAGCCCCGTATAGCCGAGAGTGGCGAGCGTTTTCACGTAAGCGGCGTTCACGTTGAGCGCTTTGAGCTCGATCAAGTCGCGTGCGACCGTAACGTTGAGACCGACCGAATGTAAATCGTTGACGTACGAACCGTCGACGTTCAGCGCTCGCATCGCGATGAGATCTTCGAACGGGGGCTTCTGGACACCAGCCGCGGCCAAGCCGTCGACGTAAGCGTTTGAAAGGTCGACGAGCGCGGCCGAGGCAATCTGCTCGGAAGACGGATCGTAGCCGCGCGCGTTCATCTTCGAAATGTATTCGGCGCTCGGGCTGAAGGCCGCCGAACCTCCGCCGCGGCCGTTGGTCACCCAGCCCTCGCAGGCGAACGAACCCGCGTCGCGGGAAATCGTGAAGCTGACGTGATGTCCGGGACCGTTGAGCTGCTGCTGCGTGAGTCCGAGGGCAGACGGCGTGTAGTCGTTTCCGCTGTGGCTGCGATCGTGGCCGTTCGAGTCCTCGATCGTCAGGTCGAAGTAGATCTTGCCACTGGCGGTGGAGGGCGTCACGGCCCACGTTCCGCTGAGATCGGCCGCGGCAGCAGCACAGTACGTTGCCAATGCGAGTGCGGGGAACACGATCGCGAACGCGAGGCGTTTGCACGTCATAGCACGTCGCTCGTTTTTAGACGAATAAGCTGCTCGACGCTGAGGTTACGAAACCCGTGCGCGGCGGCGCGCTGGACGAACGCGCCGTCGACGCCGACCGCGCGCAACTGCGCAAGCTGATCGGCCGTCAGATTCGGATAACCGGCTTGCGCGAGCTGCGCAACGTATTCGGGCGTCACGCCCACGGCCTTCATGCGGACGATTTGCTCCACGTCGGTCGCTCCGTAGCGCTGACGAATCGAGCGAATATAGTCGGGCTGTACGCCCATCGCACGCAGCCGGATGAGATCGTTGACCGACGGATGCGATAGTCCGGCGTTTTCGACCCCGCGAATGTAGTCTGCGGTAACGCCGACTGCCTTTAATTGCACGAGCTGGTCGACCGTGAGATTCGTATATCCGGCCGAAGCGAGCTCGTCGATGTATGCCGGCGAATTCGCGGCAACTTCCGTCGAGCCAACGACTGCGGTCCCGCGGGTATGTGTTGCGACGTGCGCCGCCGGTTTTGCGGCCGGCGGTTCGCTCGCCGCTGCAGTTGCGAACGCCGTGATTACGGGAGTCTGCGGTTTGGGTTGAGAGAGCCGTACAATCTGACGCGAAGCCGCGTGAGCAATTGGCCGACGCGCCGGCGGACCGACGGCGGATTGCGCCGGCGACGACACCGTGTATGCGAACGACGGCGAGACGAGCGCGGCGCCGATTCCCAAGACCGCTAATGCTGCGACCACGATTCCGGTGGGGCCGAGCGACGTACGAACGCGGACGTCGCGATGCGCGGTGAGAAGGCGTTCGATACGCACCGACATGGCGCGCCGCGTCAGGAAGGCGCCGGGAGCGGACATCGCGCGATACGGCCATACGGCGGTCTCGACGACTTTCGCCAAACAGTTCGCGTACGGCAGCGGATCGTTCTGCTGCAGCACCCAGTCGTCGCACGCAACTTCGCGTTCCAAATCGAGCTGCGCGACCAGCCAGGCGATACCGGGATTGAAGAACAACAGCGCGGAGGCGAGCCGTTCGATGGCGTTGATCCAGTCGTCCGCGCGGCGCAAATGCGCGAGCTCGTGCAGCACGATGCTATCGACGTCTGCGGGTTCGAGCTCGTCGAGAAAGCGTTCTGGAATCAGAATCATCGCGTCGAACAAGCCGACCGCGATTGGAATCGCGATCTCGCCCGAGCGGCACAGGCGTACGGTGCGCGAACCCTTAGTGGCTGCGTTCCAGCGCGCGAGCTGCGCGCGATACTCGACCGCTACCGGCAACGCGTCTTTCTTCAATCGCTCGAGATGCAGCAGGCTGACGAGCAACCGAACGAGCACGAACAGCGCGCCCAGCAGCCACAGTGCGACGATTCCAAGCATGACCGGGCGCGGCAGCGCGATGTTGGCGCGCGACGGCGCCGCGATTTCCGGCGTTGCTTGCGCCGGCGTGACGGACGAAGTAACCTTCGGCAGCTTCACGGGAACGGTTGCGTGCACGGTTTGCACCCGCGATGCCGGCGATGCGTTCGTGGGATGCCACGTCGTGACGACGGCGGTGACGACCGGAAGGATCAGGCTCGCAAGCAATGCGGCGACGAGCACCGAGTGACGCGTCGTGGCATTAGCGTTGGGCATCGCGCGTAGTGCGATCCACGCAACGATCGCGAGAAGCGCGGCCTCCCACAACCCATTGAAGAGGACCGCAATAATGAAACGGATGATAGTATCGATGGCGGGCATTACGGTGCCTCCTCTTCGTAACGCGCGATCAGCGCTTTGATGGACGCGAGCTCGTCGGCGTTCGGCTTTTCCTCGGCCATCAAGCGAACCGCAAGCGCCGTCTTGCTGTCGGCAAAAAACGAACGCAAGACGTCGCTTACCGCGGAGGTTGCGGCGTCGTCGCGTTCGATGCAAGGATAATAGACGTGCGCACGGCCGTCGGCCTTGTGCCGAACGACGCCCTTTTGTTCGAGGATGCGCAGCATAGTCAGAACCGTAGTATACGCCAGCAGCGGTGGGGGCAGCGCTGCGACGACATCGGCCACGGTGCCGCTGCGACGCTGCCACAGAACTTCCATTACGCGCAACTCAGCTTTGGTGAGGGTTTTGGGCTTCTTTCGGGCCATGCGATCCTCGCTCGAACTACTAAGGTTTTAGTAGATTCTAGCCCCTCACCGCCGGCTTGTCAACTAAGAGTTTAGTAGATGCTGAATCCGCCCTAGTTGGCGCTCATCGCGACCGGTTTTATCGATCGCACGAACTCGAGCAAATCGGCGTTGACCTTATCCTTCAACGTCGTGCACATGCCGTGCGGCGCGCCCGGATAGACCTTGAGCGTCGCGTCCTTGACCAGCTTTACGGCGAGCTCCGCGGAATCGGCGATCGGAACGATCTGATCGTCGTCGCCGTGCAAAAACAGCGTCGGCACGTCGAATTTCTTGAGGTCTTCGGTCATGTCGGTTTCGGAAAACGCTTTGATGCAGAAGTACGACGCCGGCATGCCGCACAGCATGCCCTGCAGCCAAAACGACTCCCGAACGCCCTCGGAAACCTTCGCTCCTGGTCGATTGTAGCCGTAAAACGCCATCGACAGATCTTTCCAGAACTGCGAGCGGTCGGCGTGCACGGCGCTGCGGAGCTGATCGAACGCCTCGATCGGCAGGCCGCCCGGATTCCCTTCGCTCTTGAGCATTACCGGTGGAACGGCGCCGATGAGCACCGCCCCTCCAACGCGCGAAGTGCCGTGACGGCCGATATACCGCGCGACCTCGCCGCCGCCCGTCGAGTGGCCCACGTGCACGGCGCCTTTGAGATCGAGATGCTCGACGAGTTGTGCCAAATCATCGGCATACGTGTCCATGTCGTTGCCGCTCCATGGCTGGCTGGACCGGCCGTGTCCGCGGCGGTCGTGAGCGATGCAGCGATAGCCGTTCGAGGCTAGAAAGAACATCTGGTCTTCGAAAGCGTCCGCGCTCAACGGCCAGCCGTGGCTAAAGACTACCGGTTGTCCCGAGCCCCAATCGTCGTAGTAAATTTCAACGTTGTCGCGAGTCGTGAAAGTCGCCATGGATCTCTGCCCTCCGGTTGCGAGTGTGCTTCTACTAAGGGTACACCCTGAGGCCACGGGCGCAAGCGACCGAGCGCCCTAGTCGACCGGGCCGCTATCGGGAACCGCGCGCATAATCTCGTGCGCTAAGGCGTTGGGGTCTTGACCGTCAGGCAACTGTACGGCGATGCGCGGAAATCGTTCGCCGCGCGTTTCGATCACGAGACAATCGCCATCGCCGATGTCGACGAAAATCAGCCCTTGGGGATTGGCAAAAATTCCGGCCGTCTGCAAAAGTCCAAAGTTCGTGCCCTTGATATCGTACTGCAGCTCGAGGTCCTCGAAATCGCTTACGTACGCGTTGGTGACGTGCGCGAGCGGAATATGAAAGGAACCGTGAAACGCCAACAGCGAGTCCATCAACGACAACTTGATATTGAGCGTCCCGTCGTCAATCGTTACGGTGGCCACATTTGGTCCTAGCGCGTGAAGGTAAGATTGGGCTCCGCGGGCAGAGGCGACGTAGTTTGCGCGGTGGTTGCGACGCTCCCTGCATGGGCCCTTTGCCCTGGACTCGCGCAGGCGAAAACCTGGCGTCGGAAGGCGCCCGGGAACTGGCGATGCAAACTTTCGAGGCGTAATCCTCTTGGAAGGTTGGGATGAAGCGTTCTACTTTTCTCGCGAGTGCGGGAGCCTGCGTTGCATCTACGGGAATGCGCGGCGCTGCGTTGGCGGCAGAGACGGGCATTTCGCTGCCGACGCCGACCGGCACGATCTTCGGAACGCTCGCGTTACCCGCCAAGATGCCGGCACCGGTCGTGCTGATCGTCGCGGGATCGGGACCCGTCGATCGCAACGGTAATGCGGGGGCGATGCTCCAAACCAACGCCTACGCCTTGCTCGCCGCAGCGCTCGCGCAGCGCGGCGTTGCCTCGGTACGGTACGACAAACGCGGCGTCGGCGCCAGCGCGAAAGCGCTGACGTCCGAGAACGACGTTCGTATCGAAACGTACGCGAACGACGTCGCGGCTTGGGTACGACAGTTAAACGCCGATAAACGCTTTTCGCGAACGATCGTAGCCGGTCACAGCGAAGGATCGCTCCTCGGCATCCTGGCCTTGCAGCACGTAACGGCCGGGGCATTCGTCAGCTTGGAAGGTGCCGGTAGGCCGGCGGGTGTGGTGCTCGACGAACAACTCAAACGCAACGTCCCCCCGGACCTCGACAAGAAGGCCGAAGCGGTCGTCGCGCAGCTCGAGCAGGGCAAGGCGGTCGCCGATCCGCCGCCGGAACTCGCAGCGTTATTTCGGCCCTCCGTGCAGCCGTTCATCATTTCGTACCTGAAGTACGATCCTGCGAACGAAATCGCTAAGCTCTCGCTACCCGTAACGATCGTGCAAGGGACGGCCGACGTCCAAGTGACGATGGACGACGCAAACGCCCTCAAAGCCGGCGATCCGAGCGCGAAACTCGTTGTGGTCCAAGGCATGAATCATTTGCTCAAACATCCGCCGGACCAGTCCATCGATCCTCACGTCGTCGACGCGATCGTCGCCGCCTCGCAATAGCTGCGTGCCCGAACTGCCCGATATCGCGGCGTACGTCACCGCGCTCGAGGAACGAATCGCCGGCCAGACGCTGACCGGCGTCTCGATTGCCAAACCGTTCGTGCTGCGCACGGCCGACCCGCCGATCTCGACTCTCGCCGGGCATTCGGTACGGGAGATACGGCGAATCGGAAAGCGCATCGCGATCGGATTCGACGACGATCTGTGGATCGTCATCCATCTCATGATCGCCGGACGTTTGCAGTGGCGCGCGGCCGGCGCAAATCTCGGCGTCAACCGCGCCACGCTCGCATCGTTCACGTTTCCGAACGGAACGCTCGTTCTCACCGAAGCCGGTGCGAAGAGGCGCGCGTCGATTCACGTCGTTGGGGGCGAAGCGGCGGTCGCTTCGATCGACCCAGGCGGCATCGAGCCGCTCGAGAGCGACTTCGAAACGTTTCGCGCGGCGCTTTCAGCGGAAAATCATACGATCAAGCGCGCGCTCACCGACCCTCACGTCATCAGCGGCGTCGGGAACGCGTATTCCGACGAGATCCTGCATGCGGCGAGGTTGTCACCGACCGTGCTAACGCAGAAACTCGACGACGCTCAGTGGAAACGGTTGTACGACGCGACCCAGGCGACGCTGCACCTTTGGATCGATCGCTTTCGCGCCGAAGCCGCAACGGAGTTCCCGACGGGCGTCACGGCCTTTCGCCAAGGGATGGCGGTGCACGGCCGCTTTCGCAAGCCCTGTCCCGTGTGCGGCACGCCCGTGCAGCGCATCCGGTATGCCGACAACGAAACGAACTATTGTCCGCAGTGCCAAACGGGCGGCAAAGTTCTCGCCGATCGCGCGTTATCGCGATTGCTGAAGCGTGGATAATACGCGTATGGATGCCGACGTCATCGTCGTCGGTGCTGGCGCCGCGGGCTTGAACGCGGCACGAACGCTCGCCGAACGATCGCTGCGCACCGTCGTACTCGAAGCGCGCGATCGAATCGGCGGCCGCGTCGTGTGGAAAGCCGTACCGGGACTCCCGACACCTGCAGAGCTGGGTGCCGAATTCATTCACGGCAGCGCGCCCGAAACGTACGAACTCCTGCGCGCGGCGGGGTCGGGATCGCAACCGCTTTCGGACGAGTCGTGGACCTATCGCAACGGCCGGCTCGAGCGCGACAGCGACGACTTCGGAACGTGGGCGGCGATCTTCGAACACGCAGCAGACCTCGATCCGGATCGAAGCGTCGACGAGTTCCTACAACGGTTCGCGGACGATCCCGCGATGGCCGGCAACGTCGAGTTGGCACGCGCGTTCGTCGAAGGCTTCGACGCCGCCGATCCGGCCATCGCGAGCGCGCGCAGCATTGCCGAAGAATGGACGTCGGGAACTGATGAAACCGCGACGCGGCCCCGCGGCGGGTACCGGCCGATGTTCGACCTGCTGCTGCGCGCGTGCGTTACCGGCGGTGTCGAACTGCGTTTGTCGGTGCCCGTACGACGCATATCGTGGCGCCGCGGCGAGGTGGCCGTCGATGGGCTGCGCGCGCGCGCAGTAATCCTTACCGTGCCGGTCACACCGTTGACATCGATCGCGTTCGATCCGCACCTTCCGGTCGACAAGCACGAAGCGCTGAAGTTTATCGAATCCGGGAACGTCGTGAAAGTCGCGATGTGGTTTCGCACGCCGTTCTGGGAGCACGCCGACCGCGGACGTTACCGCGACAGTGGCTCTTTCCGCGCACCCGAAACGCCGTTTGTCGCGTACTGGACGCAGTTCCCCGAGCGCAGCCGGCTGATCGTGGCGTGGGCCGGCGGCCCCCAAGCGGACAAGCTGCGCGGCAAAACCCAGAGCGAGCTCGTCGAATGTGCCGCGCGCGAGTTCGGAGCGATTTTTGGAAATGCCGGCCAGGGGCTCGCAGAATTAGAAGGCGCGGCCGTCCACGACTGGGCGAACGATCCGTTTGCTGCCGGTGCCTATAGCTTCGTACGGGTCGGGGGCGCCCAGGCACGCGCGGCACTAGCCGAGCCGGTCGATGCCACGCTCTTCTTCGCCGGCGAGGCGACGGCAGCAAACGGTCAAGGCGGCACCGTCAACGGCGCGCTCGTTTCGGGGGCGCGCGCGGCTGCGGAGGCTGCCGCTGCGTTGGCGGCCAAGTCGAGTTAATGGGCGAAACCGTTTCCTCGCAACTTAGCGCTTGGTCGACATTTTACGTGACGATGGCCACGGCTGCGGCGACGCTTACGGGTTTGGTCTTCGTCGTTATCACGCTGGTGCGCGACGCTCCGTCCTTGCAGCCCAAGGAAGAAGGGATCGCGACCTTCACCACGCCAATCGTGATCCACTTTTGCACGGCGCTGTATATCGCAGCGGTGTTCATCGTACCGTGGCGCACTTACGGGGGAGTCGCAGTCCTTGTGGGCCTCTGCGGAATCTATGGCGTCATCTACGTCTCGCGCGTGATCCTCCGTACGTTGCGCTTGAATAGCGACGGAAATAACTATACCCCCGACATGGAAGACTGGATCTGGTATAACTGCGTTCCGCTGCTGGCGTATCTGGCGATCCTCGGCGGTTCGATCGCGCTGCCGCACGCCGCACTGCAAGCGCTGTTCGCGATCGCGGGCGGAGTGCTGCTGCTCTTATTCACCGGCATTCGAAACGCGTGGGACGTCGTTACCTATCTCGCCATAACCCGTCTGAAAGACTGAGAAAAGGAGTATCATCCGTGCGCAATCTTGTTGCAATTTCCGTATCGATTCTCTTCATCGCTTCGTCGTGCATTGCCAACGCGCGAGCCGACGCCACGAGCGACGTGCTCGCGGCGGCGAAGAGTTTCGGCGCGCAAAAATCGGCTCACGCAGTGATTACCTCGAGTAACGGCCAAACCTTCGCGATCGACATGGTCGAACCGAATAAAATGCGCGGCACGACTCCCGAAGGAATCCGGTTCGTCATGATCGGGAACGATACGTGGGTGAATATGGGCGGGGGTTGGCAATCGTATACCGTCGGCGGTAAGGCGGTTCAGACCGAAATGCAAATGGCGCGCGGAAGCCAGCTTCAGAGAAGCATCCTCTCCGAATGCACCATCACCGATAAAGGAATGTCGACAGCCAATGGGAT
>DASRSM010000090.1:0-2275 GCA_035656415.1 Vulcanimicrobiaceae bacterium
ATGCGGACGCGGTGATCGCGCATGAAGAGGAAGAGAATCGCGCCGTCGTCCTTCCCCTTACGGCCGACCCTCCAGCGATGCGCCGTATCGCCCGTCCACGTTTCGAGCGGGACGCCGCCGGTAGTTTCACCGATCCAGACGACGATTTGATGACCGGTCGCGCGCTCGTACGCCCGCAGCTCGTTCTCGAGTTGCGCGTGCGTCGTGTCCGACAGCGCTCCCGCAGTGTCGCTGACGTAGTGATTGGGCGTCGGTGGGATCGCGAACGCGGTATTGGCGGCGAGCAGTAGTGCGAGGATCACGGCGCCTCCGGGCTCGCGAAATGTTCCTGAAACGCGGACCCGAGGCGTTCGACCCCGCGCACGATCGCGCCGGCAAGATCGTCGCGCGCAAAAAGCGGCTGCAATTCGCGAACGACGTCGTTCCAGAAGGCGTCGCCGACTCGTTCGTGCAGCGCGCGATCGCCGAGCACGGCATACCTGCGCGCTTTTGGCGCGACGAGAATCAGCGCCGAGTTGCGAGGTTCGTGGCGACGCATTCCGATGCGTTCGAACTCGGTTTTCGCCCGGTCGAGCGCGTCGACGGTATCGTCGGAGATCAGGCGCACCGCGATGCGCCCGCTCGTGCCGCGTTCGGCTTGCGCGATCGCGTCCGCGATCCGCCGGCGCTCTAGCAAGGTCACGGCGTCGAAAAGTTCACCGTAGGAGGTTTTTCTGCGCCCGCTTGCGCTTGAAAGTACGGCTTTTCGTTGAAACGCGAACCGAAGAGCCCGACGAACAGCACGGTCGGCAGCGTGTCGCGCTTGGTATTGAAGGCTTGCGCGACCTCGTTATACTTGCGGCGTTCGAACGCGATGCGGTTTTCCGTACCCTCGAGCTGCGCTTGCAGCGTTTGAAAGTTTTGCGTCGCACGGAGCTGCGGGTAGTTTTCCGCAACGGCGATGAGATGCGAAAGCGCGAGGCCGAGCTGATCTTGTGCCTGCGCGTATTGCGCGAACGCTTGCGGATCCTTGGTCGCGTTGGCGATCGTTTGCGGAGAGATCTGACCTACCGACGCTCGCGCCTTGGCGACTTGCGTATAGGTGCTCTGCTCGAAGTTGGCCGCACCTTTTACGGTCGCTACGAGGTTGGGGATTAAATCGGCGCGGCGCTGATAAACGTTTTGAACCTGTCCCCACTGCGCGTCGACGGCCTGACTCTGCGATACCAGCGAGTTGTACGTGCCCCCGACGACGAGCGCGAGCACGATGAGGATCGTTACGACGATCGGCAGGGTATAGGAGCGGCTCTGCATGGACAGCTATTCCATGCAGGACCACTGCGAGCCTACGCTCGTCTGCTTAGGCTACAGGCGTTGCACGCCGGCGCCGGTTTCGCCGGGAACCGGCTGCTCCTGCGTCGTGTCTTCGAGCGGCAACCCCGCATCGTGCCAAGCCTCGATGCCGCCGTCGAGCGACGCTGCGCCCGTATAGCCGCTGCGCTGCAGTTTGTCGACGATGGCCGCGACGACGTTCTGTGAATCGCCGTAGATAGCGATCGGTCCGTCGTGCGGAAGCGGCAAGACCAACGGATCGGCTTCTAGGACGTACTTCGGATCGTAGTGGACCGCACCGCGGATTTGCTTGCGTCCCGGTCGCATGCGGACGTCGACGACGGGGGTCGTCGTGGTATCGATTTCGTCCGGCCTAATCGTTTTCACCCAAGGTTTCTACCCAATCATTGCCGCGCCGGCGGCCGGGCGCTTGCTAGATCGAATCGAGCGCGCGCGTGACGTCGAAGTGGTACGGCGCGTCGTAGCGATCGATCAGCCGAGAGGGTTCGGTTCGCGCGCTCGCGTGCCGGCGCGATTGGTTGAGGCGCTTCGGCCGCGCGCCACTGCGCCGCCGCGGTCACCGCCCGCATAGGCGAAAAACCGATCGAGCGGGCGCGCTCGCCAAACCTCGGACGTGCGCGTCACGCAAGTTCCACGCCGAGACCGATCCGTCGAGCCGCGCGATAATATGCTTCCGCGCGAGCCTGCGGATCGTCGCTCGCAGTGCGAACGCAACGGTCGATGCGATAAGCGGCGGGACAGTCGTCCTCCACGCAGACGGCGGTGAATCGACTCTTCAAAGAGTGCGACGGAAGCGTCCTCGATAATATCGAAGAGCGTCTCATCGTCGCGCAGCTTGCCCGTAAGGGATACGATCGCGTGCGTGAAGTCGCTCGCTAAGCGACTCGCCGTCGCCGGTACCATACGTCTAGTTTTCTCCCTCGAGGGGAACGGTGGATGAAGG
>DASRSM010000091.1:0-14238 GCA_035656415.1 Vulcanimicrobiaceae bacterium
ACGGAAATCGAAGCGCATGCGATCGATTCCGACCCACGATCCGGCCTGCATGACGTCGTCGCCGAGCACGTCTTTGAGGGCACGCTGCAGCAGATGCGCCGACGTATGGTGACGGCGAATCTCGCGCCGCCACCAGTCGAAGACCTCGGTGCGCACGCGATCGCCGGCAGCGATCTCGCCGCCGGTCACGACGCCTGTGTGCGCGATGGCTTCGCCCATGTACTGCGCGTCGCGTACTTCGAAGGTGCCGTTCTCGCCGCTGATGATGCCGCGATCGCCGATCTGTCCGCCGCGTTCGGCGTAAAACGACGAACGGTCGAGAATCAACGTGCCTTCTTGGCCGGCAGTGAGCGTCTGCGCGGGTTTATCGCCCGCGAGAATCGCGACGACGTTGCCCTCGCCTGCGAGCCCGTCGTAGCCGGTAAACTCGCTTTTTATCGCCGGAACTTCTGCGAGTGACACGACGGCGCGTTTGGCGGCGGCGTCGCTGCGCGCGCGCTCGCGCTGCTCGTTCATCAGTTGCTCGAAAGCAACCGTGTCGACGGCGGCGCCCTGTTCGCCGGTAATCTCGCGCGTCAGCTCGATTGGAAAGCCGTACGTGTCGTGGAGCATGAACGCGTCTTCGCCGCTGACCAAACGGGTGCAGTTCGCGATGGCGTCGTCGATCAAACGATCGAGCATCGCCATGCCGCGTTCGAGCGTGCGATCGAACGTTTGTTCCTCAGTTCGCAGCGCGGACTGAATGCGCGACACGTTTTGACGAAGCTCGGGATAGCCGGCTTCGAGCGATTTCACGACGGCCGGCACGAGCTCGGTGAGAAATCCGTTCGGAAAGCCGAGCAGCTTGCCGTTGCGAATCGCACGGCGAATCAAGAAGCGCAGCACGTAGCCGCGATCGGTGTTCGACGGATAAATCCCGTCGTTGATCAGAAAGGTCGCGGCGCGCGCGTGATCGGCGACGATGTTTTGCCGCTGGCGGCGTTCGGCCGGTAAAAGCGTACTTTCTCCCGGCGGCATCGCAGCGACGATATCGGTGAAGAGATCGGTTTCGTACATCGACGCGACGCCGTTGGCAAGGGCAAGCACGCGTTCGAACCCCGCGCCGGTATCGATGGCTTTACGCGGCAGCTCGACGAGCTTGCCGTCGGCTGTGCGGTTATACTGCTGAAAAACGAGATTCCAAAACTCGACGTAACGATTACCGAGGTTCGGTCCGGTGTCTTCCGGCCCGCTCGAGTTCTCTTCTCCCGTGTCGTAGAAGATTTCGCTGCACGGTCCGCACGGCCCGGTGGCGCCCATAGTCCAAAAATTATCTTCGTCGAAGCGAGTAACGCGCCACGACTCGAGTCCGATCTCGTCGACCCAAATGCGCTCGGCTTCGTCGTCGCTCGTGTGCACCGTAACGTGCACCTTGCTAGGATCGAGCTTGAGAACGTTCGTGACGAACTCCCAGGCCATCTCGATGGCTTCGCGCTTGTAATAATCGCCGAAGCTGAAGTTCCCGAGCATCTCGAGGAACGTACCGTGCCGTCCCGTGCGACCGACGTTTTCGATGTCGCTCTTCGCGCCCGCGACGCGCAGGCAGCGCTGAACCGTCACGGCGCGCGGAGCCGGCGGCGGCTGCTCGCCTAGAAAGACCGGGACGAACTGCTCCATACCCGCGATGGTAAACAGCGTCGTCGACATCTCGTGCGGGATGAGCGTCGCCGGGGGCAACAGCTTATGCCCCTTGGCAACAAAATAATCAATCCAAGCCTGACGTAATTCCTGAGATTTCATGGGCTAGCCACAGATGATAGCAGATGCGCCCCTTACGTTCCTACTCCCAAATCACTCCCCCCACCGCGAGGCGAGTGCCGCGACCCGGCGCGGGGCGTCTGAGAGAGGCGCGGAGCCATGGATGACGAGACCCAGCCGAGAGGCTGGGCCCGGCGAACCCCTACTGTTCGGCTAGTACCGCGCGGAGTTTTTCGAGCGCCTTCGCCTGCAGGCGCGAGACGTGCATCTGCGAGACGTTGAGCCGTTTGGCGATCTCCGTCTGCGAGACGGATTCGTAAAAGCGCAAGTAAATGATGACGCGCTCGCGACCGGTGAGCACGGTGAACGCGCGCTCGAGATTGGCACGATCTTCGAGCAGCTCCAACCCGGCGTCGTTTACGCCCACGGTATCCGCCAACGTTTGCGATTTCTTCTCGGTCTCACCCGAGACTTCACTGTCGAGCGAGAGCAGGTTGTACGCCTGCCCGAGTTCCTGCGCTTCGAGGATTTCTTCTTCGGTGGCGTTCAGATGCGTTGCGAGTTCGCCGACCGTCGGACTACGTCCGAATTCGATTGCGAGTTTGTCGCTAGCGCGATTGACCGCAAGGTTGAGCTCTTGCAGCCGGCGCGGAACTTTAACCGCCCAGCCTTTGTCGCGAAAATAGCGCTTGATCTCGCCGACGATCGTCGGAGTCGCGTACGTCGTGAACTCCACTCCACGATCGATCTCGAAGCGGTCGATCGCCTTGAGCAATCCGACGGTACCGACTTGCACGAGATCGTCGAGCGGCTCGCCGCGGTTGGCGAACTTTACCGCCAAAAAGCGAACGAGATTAAGGTGCGCTACGACCAGCTCGTCGCGCAGCGATTCGTATTCGGGGTCGTGTGGCTCGGGGCGTTCATCGTGGCGCGTGCGCGCGTCGGAAAAACGCGAAAAGAGCGCGCGCGTCCGTTCGCGGTCCGGGCGCGAGTCGTCACGTTCGGTCACGTCGCTATGCCGTTTGGCCCTGTAGCCTCTTAACCATCACGAGGTCCGTTCCCGATTCCGGATCGACGTCGTACGCGACCTCGTCCATGAGCGTCCGAATCAAGAAGACGCCTAATCCGGCGATGCGCGCTTCGTCCAAATCCATCAAGCGGCCGTTCTCCGGCTGCGACGACTGCCTGCCGGCATCGCGCACGCGAACGCGCAGTCCGTTCGACGACGTCTCGCACGTCAAATCGATAAACTCGCCGTGCCGTTCGTGTTGTATCACGGCAGTGCACGCTTCGGCCACGGCGAGCTTGATATCCTCAATGTCCTCGATCGAAAAACGCAGGCGGTTGGCGACGGCGGCGATTGCCAGGCGCGCCAGCGCGACCCATTCGGCCCGGCTCGGAATGCGCAGCTCGACGAGATCGGTGCTCAACTGTTCGGCCGCTTGACTCACACCAGTGCCTTCATCGCCGAATCCTCGTTGTCGAAGATGCCGAATATCTTCACGAGTCCGGTAATGTCGAAAATTTTCTTGATTTGCGGGTTCGTGCAAACTAAGTTGACCGAGCCACCGTGCTCTCGCACGCGCTTGAGACCGCCGATTAGGACGCCTAGTCCCGTCGAATCGATGTAACGAACCTTCTCGAGATTGATTACGAGATGGTACACTCCGCGGTCGATCAGCTCGCCGATCGCGTCCTTGACCTTCGGCGACGTGTAGACGTCTATCTCGCCGCTCAAATCGACTACGTAACAGTCACCCGGCGCCTCACGTACGTTGACCTTGATGTCCAATTTCTGTCTTATCCCCCGGCTTGTTTTTCGAGTTCGTTTCGCGTTTGTTCGGCTACTTCGCGACCGTCGTCAACGGCGGCGTCGATCGTCGTACGGGCGTTCTCCACGACCTGTCGACCGCGTTCGTATAGCTCCGAAGCGCTCGACTGCCATTGCGTCGTGACGTCCCCCATTTTTCCGCGCAAATCTTCGCTGGCGTCCTTTGCGAAATTACCCGCTTCGCGCATCTTTCCAACCATGATGTCTCGCGTGTCTTCTTGCGAAAGTAGAACGGCGGCGGCACCACCGGCGATTGCACCGATGAGAAAGCCGACGAAGAAGCCACCTCCGCCTTTCCCCTTACTCATAATAAACCGACTCCTAACTTAGGGTTGGTCTGTTGACTTCTTTCCCGTAACCAAGCGCCGTAAACCAGCGCTAACCCCTCCGACCGCGGCTCCCACGTTAACGATTGCCGGAGTTACGGCGCGCTTGGCAAGACTGGCGGTCTCGGAAAGACTGCCGGCCATGCTTTCGAGCGACCCCACGACCCCGCCGAGGCGAGCCAAGGTTTCGTCCGCGGTGCCTGCGATACCGTCGATGTGGCCGAGCGTCTTGGTGACCGGCTCGCTGAGGTTCTCGAGCTGCAGGTCCACGCCGTCCAGGGTCGTGTTGAGGCGCTTGAGGGTCTTCGACAGCGCCACCATTGCGATGAAAACGCCGAGGCCCAGCAAAAAGACACCCACACCAACGAGGATGTCTCGAATCAAACTGCTGTAATCTGCGGTCGTCACGCTCGCCTGCCCTCCAAGGTCGGTCGCGGTTCGGGCCGCGCCATGAATATCCCCTCTTGAGTGCGAGGCTACGCGGGGACTTTAGCAAGCCCCCGCAATCAGGCCCCCCTAACTCGGAGCTCCGCTCGATCGGAGACGCCTTCGGGCGGGCCCACGCGGGCAAGAGCTCGTCGGCCGTTCCGACGCTTATGAAGGTATCCAACGCTGAGCATCGCCTGTTCGAAAACCTTCCACGTCGTGTGTTTCGCTTCGAGCAGGTCCATCAACGTTTTGCCGCTGACCTTATCGCACGGCGGCGACGCCGTCGATAGTAGATTCCTACGAACGCGCGCGAACGCGGCGTAAGTCGCCGATCGCGCGCGTTACCACCTCGAGAGCGCGATCGATCTCGGCCTGCGTCGTGGCGATGCCTAGCGAAAACCGGATCGTTCCGTTCTTCCATTGCGCGGCGGCGCCGAGCGCGTCGATTACGTGGCTGGGTTCCAGTACGCCCGACGTACACGCACTGCCCGCCGACACGGCGACGCCGTCCAAATCCAATCGCAGCAGAAGCTCGTCGGACGCGACGCCGGCAAAACTCGCGCTCAGCATGTTCGGTAAGCGCGGCGCCCCGGCGCCGTTGACCTGCACTTCGGAAATCGACTCGAGAATTCCGCACTCGAGGCGATCGCGCAGCGCCGCGACGTGCTCCCGGGTAGCCGGTCGTTCCGCGTCGGCAAGTTCCAGTGCGCGCGTCAACCCTGCAATGCCGCCAACGTTCTCGGTACCGGAACGGCGTCCGAACTCTTGGCCGCCCCCGTGCACCAGCGGATCCATCCCCACCACATCTCGCACGGCGAGAACGCCCACCCCTTTGGGCCCGTAAAACTTATGCGCCGAAAGCGACAGCGCGTCGACGCCGAGACCCGGCACGTCGACGGAGAGCCAGACCGGTGCTTGGATCGCGTCGGTATGAAAGAAGACGCCGCGCTCGCGGGCGATTGCCGCCAGCTTCTCGATCGGCTGAATCGTACCGAGCTCGTTGTTTGCATACATTATCGATGCCACGACGGTATCGTCGCGCAGGGCCGCGTCGAACGCTTCGCAGGCTACCACGCCGCGCTCGTCGACCCCGATCAACGTTATCTCAAAGCCATCTTCGGCAAGGGCGTCGAGGGAGTGGAGAACTGCGTGATGTTCGATCGCGCTTGCGACGATATGCCGGCCGTCGCCGCGACGGGCTGCCGCGCGAGCGGTTCCAACGATCGCAAGATTGTCGGCTTCGGTACCGCTTCCCGTAAACGTAACGTTGTTTCGCGCGACGCCGAGAATTCGCGCGACGCCATCGCGCGCGCCATCGAGTATCGCGCGACTGCGACGGCCCTCGGCGTGCAGCGAGCTGGGATTGAACGCACCCTCGCTATGTGCCACGGCCATGGCATCTGCTGCCTCTGCGCGTAAGGGAGTAGTCGCCGCGTAGTCGAGATAGATGCGCGAAAAATCTCGCGAGTTCACAGGTCGCTCCCAGGCACACACCTTACCATAACACTCGTGCGAAGCTCCAACGCACACTCCGAGAAGTAGCAACGGGAAACTGGCGGTCTAGGACAAAAACTAGGCCGCCTTTTTTTATTCATCATTCTCGCCCGGTTCATAGTAGATGCGGCCGCGTAAGTTATCGGGCAAATTCAACTGTTTGACGTCGTAGTCATCGTGAGCGTAATGGTAGTTTTTGCCGTAACCGAGCTGCCGCATCAGACCGGTCGGCGCGTTTCGCAAATGCAGCGGCACCGGATCGTTGCGCGTCCCTTCGACGTCCTGCATGGCGGCGCCGTAGGCCTTCCCGACGCTGTTGCTCTTCGGTGCTCGCGCCAAATACAGCGTCGCGTGTGCGAGCGGATAGAACCCTTCGGGCATGCCGACGAAATGCACCGCTTGCTGCGCTGCCATCGCGACTGAGAGTCCGCGTGAGTCTGCCAATCCTACGTCTTCCGATGCTAGGATCACCAATCGTCGCGCGATGAAGAGCGCATCTTCGCCGCCGTCGATCATGCGAGCAAGCCAGTACACCGCCGCATCCGGATCGCTCGCGCGAATCGATTTGATGAACGCGCTAATCGTGTCGTAGTGCGCCTCGCCTCCCTTGTCGTATGAGGTCGAGCGGCGCTGCATCGCGTCGAGCACGAGCGCTTTTCCAATAAGTCGCTTTCCGTCGCGCTCGGGTGCGGTGCCGGCCGCGAACTCGAGCGCATTGAGCGCCGCGCGCGCGTCGCCGTTGGCGAGGTCGACGAGCGTGCTGCGCGCGTCAGGCTCGAGCACGACCGCACGATTTCCCAAGCCCCGTTCCGCGTCGCTCACCGCACGGTCGACGATGCAGCCGACGTCGTCATCGCTCAACGACTTGAGCACGAAAACGCGGGCGCGCGACAGCAATGCCGAGTTCACTTCGAACGACGGATTCTCGGTGGTCGCACCGATGAGCGTAACGGTCCCGTCCTCGACATAGGGCAAGACCGCGTCTTGCTGGGCTTTATTGAAGCGATGGATTTCGTCGATGAACAGCACCGTGCGCGTTCCCGCGCGCAAACGCGCTTTCGCCTCGCTCATTACGCGGCGCAAATCGGCGACGCCGGCGCTCACCGCGGAAAGACGTTCGAAATAGGAACCGGTACGTTGCGCGACGATTTCGGCGAGCGTCGTCTTTCCCGATCCCGGCGGTCCCCAGAGAATCATCGACGGCACTGCATCGGCTTCGATCGCGCGACGCAGCGCGCGGCCGGCTCCGAGCACGTCTTGCTGTCCGACGAACTCGTCGAGCGAACGCGGCCGCATGCGCGCGGCGAGCGGCACGTTTTCGGGCCGTGCGAAGAGCGATGGCGGCGGCTCGTAGGATGCCATGCGAATTACCGGGTAGCGGGCGGTGCGCTTTCCACCGGTTGGGTGACCGGATTCTTCGGAAGATGCAGCGGGCGGGGCGTCGCCAGACCGCGATGCAGCTGCCCGGGGAACTGCATCGTCACGTTACCCGTGGCGTGCGCCTCGCCGGTGACGGTGTTGTACACCACGCTGTCGGCGTCGACTTTGCGCGTGCCTTGGGTGATGTGCACGTTGCCGTTGAGAAAGAGGTCGTGCGATTCGTCGTTGAGCGTGCCGTTTTGCGAATCGACGACGGTGTCGTTTTCGACGTAGTGCACGTTGCCGATCGCTTTGTACATTTTCGCCGCACCGTCGATTTCGGCGCGATCGGCCGTAAGCGTCGATGGTCCGCTCGGCTTTGCCGCGGAGCCGCTGGACAGACCGCCGTAGTTGCCGCTGGTGTCGTGCATGACGACGTGACCGACGAGATACACGATCTGCTTCTTATAGTTACCGTTGGCTTTATCGGCCGTCACGTCGCCGCCGGCACGCGTCATCAGCACCTTTTGATTCGTGCTGAAATCGCCGTTCTTGAAGTTCGCGTCGACCGAGCTCGCGTGCACGGTCCACACGCCGAGATCGAACGCCGCTCCACCGTTCGCTCCGGGCGCGACCGGCGGCGGCAATACCACCGCCGAAGGCGGAGGCGAAACCGGCACGGGTCCTTGCCCGGGCGTCGCGACGATATGCGGCCGCGGAGTCGGCGCCAAAAAGGCCAAACTAAGAGCGATTGCCAGAAGACTTCGGATCATGATCGTTGCGTGCGTACCTTTACCGTAGGACGTTCGATTGGGCCGAGAAGTTCCGCAAGGCGGCCCTCCGGCACGACGCCTTCCCGAAGCAACCGCGCGCGCGAGCCGGTAAGGTCGACGATGGTCGATTCGCGGTCGTGGAGCGTCGGTCCGTGCTGAACGAGCAGGTCGGCCGGCGGCAGTGCGCCGCACTCGCCGTCGCCGCGATATCTCGGGCCGCCGGGCGGGTTCGCCGATACGCCCGCCAGCGGTCCGCAGCGCTCCAACAGCAACGTCGCCAACGCATCGTCGGGTACCCGGAACGCTACGGTTTGCAGGCCCGCCGCCAAATCGTCGTTGATGAACCGCGGCTTTCGGATCAGCATGATGAGCGGCCCGGGAAGAAGGCGTTTCGCGACGAGGACCGCGAGCTTATTGTCGCCCGCGTATTCCAAGAACTCCGCCGCCGAGGCCACGTGGAACGTCAGCGGGCGTTGATCTGGACGCCCGAGCGCTGCGTACACGCGATCGATCGCGTCGCTGCGATACGGATCGCACGCGAGCGCGTAACTCGTGTCGGTCGGAAAGATGACCGTTCCGCCGGCGAACACCACGTTTGCGGCGTCCTCGAGCACTTCTTCGGGGCGCTCGACGTTCGCATCGACGATCCGGCCGATCTTGGCACTCGCTTCGGGCATCGTTACATATCCTACCCGCGGTCTGCTTAGAGGTGAAGTCGCGATGCCGTTCCCAACGCGACGCACGAAAGCGGATCGTCGGCGACGATCGCCGGCACGCCGGTCACTTCCGAGAGCAGCTTGTCGAGACCGCGCAATAGCGCGCCTCCGCCGGTAAGGATGATGCCGCGATCGATGATATCCGCCGCGAGCTCAGGCGGCGTCTTTTCGAGCACCGACTTCACCGCTTCGACGATCGCGCCGACCGGTTCGTTGAGCGCTTCGCGAATTTCTTCGCTCGTGATCTTCACCGTCTTGGGCAAACCGTTGATCAAATCGCGACCGCGAATTTCCATCGCAAGCTCTTGCTCGAGCTTGTACGCCGAGCCGATCTTGATTTTGATTTCTTCGGCCGTGCGTTCGCCGATCATCAGGTTATAGACGCGGCGGATGTAACGAACGATCGCTTCGTCGAGCTTATTTCCGGCGACGCGCAGCGATTGCGAGACGACGATGCCGCCGAGCGAAATCACCGCGACGTCGGTCGTACCGCCCCCGATATCGACGACCATGCTGCCCGACGGTCCGTCGATTGGAAGTCCCGCACCGATCGCCGCCGCCATCGGCTCCTCGACGATTTCGACGTCGCGCGCGCCGGCCAGCTTAGCGGCATCTTTTACGGCGCGCTCTTCGACGCTCGTAATCTCGGCCGGCACGCATATCGTTACGTGCGGCTTCGGTTTGACGATCGACGACCACCACGAACGGTCTTTCATTACCTTTTTGATGAAGTACGAAAGCATCGCTTCGGTCACTTCGAAGTCCGCGATCACGCCGTCGCGCAACGGTCGAATGGCTTGAATGTGCGCGGGCGTTTTTCCGAGCATTTGGCGCGCTTCCTCGCCGACCGCGAGCACGCGCCCGTTGTTCATGTCCTTCGCGACGACCGACGGCTCGCGCAAGACGATACCTTTGCCTTTGACGTGAACCAAGACATTGGCAGTTCCAAGATCGATCCCGATATCCAAAAAAAAAGACTCCCTATCCGGCAGCAGAAATGCGTGGGTATTCGCTAGTTTCGAAGAAGCCGGCAGGCTCCGTTAGCGGCGTAACGCCGCTGCTGCGCTGTACCTGGCCTCCCAAATCCGAGAGCAGCTCTTCCAAGTGCTCGTAACCGCGGTCGATGTATTCCAAACCGATGATTTCCGTCTCGCCGGCGGCCGCTAAACCGGCAACGACGAGGCCCGCTCCGGCCCGAATGTCCGGGGCTTCGACCGGCGCGCCCGAAAGCTGCCGAACGCCTTTAATGACCGCCGCGTTGCTCTCCATCGTAACCTTCACGTCGGCACCCATGCGGGCGAGTTCGTTCACGTACGAGAATCGCGCGTTGAAGATCGACTCTTCGACCACGCTCGTTCCCGGACACGTACAGAGAAACGCTACCATCTGCGGCTGTAAATCGGTTGGGAATCCGGGATGCGGCGCGGTGAGAATGTCGGTTCCGCCCGTAATCCCGTCGGCTTTGACGCGAATCCAGTCGTCGCCGGCCACCGTGACGATTCCGCATTCTACAAACTTTTCGAGCGCGGAGCGCAGATGCTCCGGCTGGCACTTCGTAACCGTCACGTCCCCGCGCGTCACCGCACCGGCCAGCAACAGCGTTCCGGCGACGATGCGATCGGAGATGATTTCGTATTCCACACCGTGCAGCTCGTCGACGCCGTCGATGACGATCGTGTCGGTTCCGTGTCCCTGCATCTTCGCGCCCATCGCAACCAAGAAGTTCGCGAGATCGACGACTTCGGGTTCCATCGCAACGTTCTTGAGCGTCGTCGTTCCTTCGGCGAGCACCGCGGCAAGCATTGCGTTCTTCGTCGCGCCGACGCTGGGCATGCGAAAATCGATCGTCGCACCGCGCAAGCGCGAATGCTTCATTTCGGCGATCAAGTAGCCGTGCGCGTTGCGTACGTCGCAACCGAGCGCGACAAAAGCTTGTTCGTGCATGTCCGTCGCACGCGTGCCGAGCACGCAGCCGCCGGGAAGCGGGACTTCGGCACGGCCGAAACGTCCGAGCAGCGGACCGACGATATCGAACGACGCGGCGAGCTTGCGTACGAGCGCGTACGGCGCGCGATACGACGCCACGTTACCGGCGTCGATCGTAACGGTGTCGGGGCCCTCGAGACGAATGCGCGCGCCGAGCGCTTCGAGCAGCGACCACATCACCGAAACGTCGGTAATGTGCGGAATGCGGCGCAGCGTTACGGTGCCCTTCGCCAGCAGGCTCGCAGCCATAATCGGCAACGCGGCATTTTTCGCGCCGTGCGTCGCTACCGAACCTTCTAAGCGGACGCCGCCCCGTACGCGGAGCGTCGTCTCGAGCCTGTCGAGCATGATTGAACGGCCTGTTTCGCTTATGAAGTCGTTCGAGCCTGGCCTGCGCCCGAAGCGCTAGTGCCCGGTCAAGCGCAATTTTGCGTTGGCAAAATCGATTGCTGCTTGCTCGCGCGCGAACGCAGGCGAGTCGATAGTTTGTGCCTTTTGGCGTTCGGTCGCAGCCGCTAGCTCTTCCCGCGCGCGCGCCACGTCGACGTCCTCGAAACGCAGGGCTTGGTCGACGAGAACGGTCACGCGGTCGGGAAGTGCCTGCATGAAGCCCTCGCCCGTCGCCAGTTCCAGGCGCTCGGACGTGCCGCCGGCGGAGACGTTGGCGCGCACCACACCCGGCCGCAACGCGGCCAAAAACGGCGCGTGCTTGGGGAGTACGCCCTCTTCGCCTTCGGTGGTCACGGCGATCACCAACTCGGCCTGGCCGTCGTAGACGACCTGGGTCGGGGTGATCAGCTTGAACGGAACGGTGCCGGCCATGTCGGTTTAGACCGCCGCCATCTTTTCGGCATTCTCGCGCACTTCGTCGATCGTTCCGGCGTAGAAGAACGCGCCTTCCGGCAGCGAGTCGACCTTGCCCTCGAGAATCTCTTTGAACGACGCGATCGTATCGGCGAGCTTGACGTACTTGCCGGAGCGTCCGGTGAACTGTTCCGCGACGAAGAACGGCTGCGAGAAGAAGCGCTGAATGCGACGCGCGCGACCGACGACGACCTTGTCTTCTTCCGACAACTCTTCGACACCGAGAATCGCGATGATGTCTTGCAGATCTTTATAGCGCTGCAGCGTCTCTTGCACGCCGCGCGCAACCCTGTAGTGTTCTTCACCGATGATCTGCGGATCCAAGATGCGCGAGCTCGACGCCAGCGGATCGACCGCCGGATAAATGCCGAGCTCCGAAATCGGACGCGAAAGCGCGGTCGTTGCGTCGAGATGAGCGAACGTAACGGCAACTGCCGGGTCGGTGTAGTCGTCGGCCGGCACGTACACGGCTTGTACCGACGTGATCGATCCCTTGCGCGTCGACGTGATACGCTCTTCGAGAATACCGACGTCGGTGCTCAGCGTCGGTTGATAACCTACCGCGGACGGCATGCGTCCCATGAGCGCCGACACTTCCGAGCCCGCTTGCAGATAGCGGAAGATGTTGTCCATAAAGAGCAGCACGTCGGCGCCGAGCTCGTCGCGGAAATATTCCGCCATCGTGACGCCGGTTTGCGCGATCCGGAAACGCACGCCTGGCGGCTCGTCCATCTGACCGAACACGAGCGTCGTTTGCGCGAGCACGCCCGACTCTTTCATTTCGAGCCACAGGTCGTTGCCTTCGCGCGTGCGCTCGCCGACGCCGGTGAACACCGAGAAGCCTTTGTGCACGTAGGCGATGTTACGGATGAGCTCTTGAATGAGCACCGTCTTGCCCACGCCGGCGCCGCCGAAAAGACCGACCTTTCCTCCGCGCGTATACGGCGCCATGAGGTCGACGACTTTGATGCCCGTTTCGAAGATGCGCGGGGTCGGATCTTGATACTTGAACTCGGGCGCCGGACGATGGATCGGCCAATGCGCCGCGGCCGTTACCGGCGCGTCGCTATCGATGGTCTGACCGAGCACGTTGAAGATGCGTCCCAGCGTGCCTTCGCCGACCGGAACTTCGATCGGACCGCCGAGCGCCGTAACAGGCGCGCCGCGAACGAGACCGTCGGTCGAGCCCAGCGCCAAGCAGCGCACTTGATCGTTGCCGAGCTCGTCTTGCACTTCCAGCGTGAGATCGCGCGGCTGCATCGCGGATCCGCCGAGTTCGATCCCCGACGCGGCCGCAGCCCCGTTACTTCCCGCATGCGCGTCTTCGTTCACGCGAACGCGCAGGGCATCGTTGATCTTGGGCAGCGTCTCGGGTGTGAACTGCACGTCCACGACGTTTCCGAGTACTTGCACGACTTTACCGGTAGCAGTAGCCATCTCTCTCATCCCTTAGCGTTGTTGTCTTTACTCGACGCCGAGCGCTTCGGCGCCGCCCACGATTTCGAGCAATTCTTTGGTAATCGCCGCTTGGCGAGCGTTGTTCATTTGAATCGTCAGCTCGTCGACGAGCTTGTTGGCGTTGTCCGTTGCGTTGGTCATCGCCAGCAGCTGCGCGGCGAAGAACGCCGCGTCGGTCTCGAGCATTGCCGAGAAGATCGTGAACTCGAGATACTTCGGCAATAGGCGCGAAAGCACGAACTCCGGCGATCCCGCAAACTCGACGGAACCCCTCGACTTCGCGACTTCGTCGCTACGCTCGGGACTGCGCTCGCTTCGCGAGCTTGCCGCTGAGGAAGTTTGAAAGGGGATGAGTTGCCGTGTTTCCGGTCGTTGAGACATCATCGAAACGAGCTTCTGCGAGACGAGAATCACTTCCGAGACGACTCCGCTGGTGAAGTCGTCGCTGACGCGTCGCGCGACTTCGCGCGCCGTGTCGAGTTTCGACGGCGCGTTGAGCGGCCACGTGGGCGCGTCCGGAGATCCCAAACGCCGCACCGCGTTGCGCGCCTTCACGCCGACGGTATACCATTTGACGTTTCCGCGTTCGCGTGCGGCGATTTCGGCCGCGCGAATCACGTTGGAGTTGAACGCACCGGCCAAACCCTTATCTGCCGTCATTAAAAGGATGGCGGGCGGCGTTCCGGGCTTGCCGGGCTTCATGAAGGGGTGGTCGATCGACGATACCGCACCCATCAAATCGCGCAGCATCTCGGCTAGCGCCTCCGCGTAGGGGCGCGCTTGCTTCTGAGCAATTTCGGCGCGGCGAATCTTTGCCGCGGCGACTTGCTTCATGGCCTTGGTGATCTGCTGCGTGTTCTTCAGCGACTTGATTCGGTCGCGAAGGTCTCTTACGGACGGCATCCTAGAACGTTTTACCGAACTCCGCGAGCGCCGCGTCGAGCTGTTTCTTCACGTCGTCCGAAAGCTGGCCGCTGTCGGCGATGGCTTTGGGAATTTCGGGATGCTTGTCGTGCAAGAAACCGATGAATCCGCTGGCCCAGTTCTGCAGGCGCGACGTTTCGATCTCGTTGACGTAACCTTTGGTCGCGCCGTAAATGATCGCGACTTGATCTTCCATCGGTTGCGGCTGGTACTGCGGCTGTTTGAGCAGCTCGGTCATCTTCTCGCCGCGCAGCAACTGCATTTGCGTCGACCTGTCGAGATCGCTCGAAAGCTTGGCGAAGGCCGCGAGGTCGCGGTATTGCGCGAGCTCGAGCTTGAGT
>DASRSM010000092.1:0-6721 GCA_035656415.1 Vulcanimicrobiaceae bacterium
CGGCACCGATGCCGGGCAGTGGAAGCCGCATCTCATGTTCTTCGCGTCCAAGGCCGACGGCGCGAACGACGGCATTGCCTGGGGCGCAAACGTCGCGCACTCGCCCGTGCTTCTCGACACGGAGCATCACATTTGGCCCGAGCCGGAAACGATTTTTATGATTCCGGCCGGCCGCTGGTCCGACGGAACGCCCGCAACGCATTAGCCACTAAGTCCCAGACCAATCCGGGAAAAACGGCCGAATCGACGGCTTGGCTTGCCGGGAACCCGGAAAAACGACGGAATCACCTGGCGCTGCCTCGAACGAGGAACTCTCGCACGTGTTGTGGAGGTTCTTTTTTTAATGCGGTTCGTATTAAACTGGTTGAGTGGATCTTTGTCAGTCGCGGTGCTGTTATTCGCGACCGCTGCGCCCACGGCGGCGGCCGAACGAATCGCCGGTCGCGTACTGATTTCCGGCGCACCTGTTGAGAATTCTACGGTAACGCTCTGGTCGGCAAGTGCGAGCGCTCCCAAGAAGGTCGGTGAAACGCGGAGCTCGGCCGACGGCGGATTCTCGCTCAGCACTGGTGGCGCGCAGAAGGACGCCGTTCTTTATGTAGTCGCGGCCGGGGGACGGCCCGCCGCGAGCAAGACCAAAGGGGAAAACCCAGCACTTACCCTTCTTGCGCTGTTAGGGAGTAACTCGCCCGAAAGCGTCGTTGTTAATGAACTCACGACGGTTGCCTCGGCGTTCACCGCGGCACAATTTATCAATGGCGACGCGATCTCGGGAAATCCGCTCGGACTTCGGATTGCCGCCGGGAACGTTCCCAATTTCGTAAACCTCGAGACCGGCGAATGGGGTAACGTGCTTCTCGATCCGATAAATAGCACGCAGACTGCAACGCTCGCCACGCTCGATACGCTGGCTTCCCTCATAACGGCGACTGCCACGGTTGGTAATGATACCTGGCGTGCAAACTTCTTTAAGTCTGCAACGCCTGTGGGTGGGGCAATTCCGTCGAATGCCCTCGAGGCGGTATCCGGGATTGCGCGTGAATCCTGGGCCGACCCCAAAGGCGTGTACGCCGCATTCGATGCGGCCTACCCGCAACCAAAAGACGGCTCGCGACGCGCTGCGCCATTCGTGCCTTATCTCGCCTGGTCCCCGCCCGATTTCGCATTGACCTTGTGCTTCGCGGGCGGTGGCATGTACTCCAATGGCCGGTTTATGTTCGACCCTGATGGTAATCTCTGGAGTGGACAGAATTGGATGGCGGGATCACAGTCTGGCGTCATCCATAGCATCGGCGGGGGCGTTATCAAAATGGCGCCAAACGGAAGTCCGCTCTCGCCGCCGATCACCGGCTTCACGGGTATGGGCATTGACGGCGTCGGCTGGGGCACCGCGGTAACTCGCGATGCCGTGTGGATTACGAGTTTCAATGGGAAGATTCTCGTGATGGATTTCGACGGCCACCCCATCGCTAGCGAGAGCGACTTCCCATTTAAAGAGAAGTTGCTTGGGCTTATGGGAATTGGCGTAGCAGCGAACGGCGACGTATGGATTGCCGATGGCTCAGATAACCAACTGCTCTATTTCCCAAGCGGGCACGTAAAGGAAGGCCGCATCGTCAAGGTTGTCGGCCTAAAATCCCCTTTCGATATCGTTATCGATCATCAGAATCGCGTCTGGGTAAGCAACTCGCAATCCGATACGGTTTTGCGTTTTCCGGCCGACGATCCGACAAAGGTGCAATCGTTCCGAGCCGGCATCAGCGTGCGCGCATTGGCGCTAGACTCGGAGAGCAACGTTTGGGTTGCAAGTAATGCCTCCTTGGACTTCCCGGCGCCGCCGGTTCCAGAGGGAGCGTCCATCATGGAGCAGTTTCGAATCTTGGGTGGCGCGGCTCTAAAATATCCCAAACCGATGGGGGTGATAAGTATGATCCGTCCCGACGGCTCACAACCGGTTCCTGGCGGCTTCACCGGCGGCGGCTTGATAAACGTGCCTTGGGGCTTAAACATAGATGGCAACGACGACGTTTGGGTCGGCAACTTTAAGGGGCGGAGCGTCGTGTTGATGGCCGGCGCCAAGGCTGCCGGTCACCGCGTCGGCACGAAGCCCGGTGATGTTCTGCACGTCTTTAGCGGCGGAAGCATCCAAATGCTCACCGACGTATCGATTGACCCAGCTGGAAACGTGTGGGCAGCAAACAATTGGAACTCGCCCGATGGTGCCGCCGGCAATCCGCCGTCATATCCGACTTCAACGTGGGGAGGTGGCTCGGGCTTAACGGTGATCTATGGTGCAGCTGCTCCAGTGAAGCCGCCTCGCATGGGAGCCGTGCAAAGCTATTAACGCTGAAGTGCAGGCTATGTTTGATGTTATGAAAACCGGTCGGCTGGGGTCCGGCGGAACGCCCGCAACGCACTAAATTGAGTTCCATCACGTGCCAAAAGCTTGCCCCAAGCCTCGGCGCCGTCGTTCGCGGCATCGATCTCACCGCGCAAACCCCAGCCGCGATCAAAGGCGACATCGAAAACGCGCTCGACGAGCATCTGGTGCTCTTCTTCGAAAACCAAGAACTCACGCCGCAACGGCAGCGCGACCTCGCCGGCGCATTTGGTCCGCTGTATCTGCATCCGTTCTATCCCGGCATGCCCGAAGCGATCGAAGTCATGGTGCTCGAGAACGATGCGAAGCGGCCGCCCAGCGCCGATCGCTGGCACAACGACGTTACGTTCTTAGAAAAGCCGCCGAAGATGGCGGTGCTGTATTCCGAAGCAATTCCGGAGTTGGGCGGCGACACGCTGTGGGCCAACATGTATCAGGCGTTCGACGACCTCAGCGCGCCGATGCAGACGATGCTCGCGAGCCTGCGCGCCGAGCATTCGTTCGCGAAGAACTTCACGCCCGAACGCTTCACGCGAATCGGTATGGAAGATCGCATGGCCGATCTCTACGCCCAGCACCCCCCGGTTTCGCATCCGGTTGCCCGAACGAACAAGACGACCCGCCGGCGCGCGCTCTACGTCAACCAAGACTTTACGACGCGGATCCTCGACGTGCCCAAACGCGAAAGCGATGCCTTGCTGAAGTTCCTATTCGAGCACATGGAACAGCCCCAGTACCAGGTCCGCTGGCGCTGGAAACCAAATACTCTGGTCATCTGGGATAACCGGTGGACGCAGCATTGCGCGCTGGGCGATTACTATCCGAACTATCGCCGTATGCGCCGCGTAACCGTCCTCGACGAGGAGCCCGTTTAAACAGAAGGAGCGCGACGGCATGGATGCTGCGCAATAGCGGAGGAGGAGCTGACGCTTGGGCCCTCACAGCGGGTACCCCGGCCGCCGTCGGAGCAGCCACATACGGTCAGTATAGCGTTCAGTTTCCCGGGTTCGCGGCAGTATGCAAGCATTAGGCTGGATTTTCGACGTTGTCGGCTCCGCGTTCTTTGCGTTCGTCGGCGTGATAATGACGTTGAAGCTCTCGTCGTGCTCAGATTGAGCAAAGGCCGCCGGAAGCGATCTTCTTGCCGTCGCACTACGTGCGACTTCGGGAGAGCTCCTCGTCGAGAATCGGTACGCCCATGTTAAGTGCCTGAACGCCCTGAGCGACGCAAAGCTTTAAGACATCCATGATTTCGTCAATCGTTGCTCCGTGTACGAGCGCGGCCTTGATATGACGGCGCGTACCCGGAGCGTACATGTGCGTAATCGACGCGTCTAAAGCAATGCTCAATAACTCCGCGATCTTCGGTTCGAACACACCGCCGGTGTAGACCGCGGCACCGCAGGCCATCACCGCGTCGGTCCATGCTGGGTCGAGCGCGTAGAACGGGTCCCATGCGGCGTTCCATTGTCCGGCGGCGCGCATCCGATCGCAACTCGGTGTTGCGACGTTCTTCACGTTGCTGGTTACGTCGGCATTCTTCGATTCTTCCAGTAGAATCGGAGCGCCGAGACTGCACGTGTGAATAGATAGGAGCGAGGCCATCATTAGCACGGTCAACAGCTCGTCCCGCGTCGCTCCCGCCGCAAGCGCTTTGCGGATATGACGCCGCGTTCCATCCTCGTTGAGGTTCGTGCACGCTGCATTAACGGCGACGCAAACGAGCTCGACGGTCTTACGGTCGAGCGCTCCAGTCCAGGGGTCGTTGGTCACCTTTTCCAGCGCTGCGGTCATCCGCGGATCCCAACGCTTCAGTCGATCGAAGGCTGCCGCGTCCCACGGCCCGGTTTCGTCTGTCGTCGTCACTCGTCCACCTCTTCCCAGGATTGAAGGAGTTCGCGCGTTTCCTTTTTATGTCAGCATGCGGGTCAGGCGGGCCGCTTTTCGCCTGACGTCTTCTAGACGTTCCTCGATCGCAGTATACGCAAGGCTCCACGACGCTTTGGCGCAGACGCTTCAAGCCGAGTGTATTTTCCGATGCATCTTGCGTTCCGCCGGTGCAAAACGGGAGATCGCAAGTCGCGCGCATCCACCAGCTCGATGCCTGCGCCGTTCTGCTAAGCAGCAGCGAGACCAAACGAACTATTCCATCATCCGCAACCGCCGGCACTTATGCCAGCAAATGTCCATCGGAGCCCGCAAAAACGGTCTCGCGCAGCTTCCCGTCGGATCTGTGAACTAAGAAGCCCTGGTGCCCCGCTTCTCGGTTGGGTGGCAGGCCGAGGTTCGCGAGGGTCTCTTCGATGGAGTTGTACGTCACGCCGATCTTCAGCATTTGCCGCGCCTGCTCGGGCGTCGCGATGTCGCGGCCGATCTCGCGAGCCATCCGCACGTGCTTCTCGATCATCTGCACCGTGTTCATCCGAACGCCTTTTTTGACGTCCCAGAGATTGTCTTCAATTCCGGCGCGCGTGTGCTGTCCGAGCGCGATCATCATCATCGATATCGGGTGGGTTAAGCGAAAGGTCGTTTGATACGTGAAGAACGAGCCGTGCGGCGTCCTGCGCACGAGTTCCATCAAATCGAACGGGTTCGCGCCGCAGATACCACCTCCACCGGTGCTGAAGAAGCCGTTCATTGGCCCCATATATTCGCCCCGCCGAACCATGCGTTCGACGAGCTCGAGCCCGTGGATGTGCGGAAGCGCGAAATACGGCTGGATGCCGTGTTCGACGCACAGCTTGGTCTCTTCGACGTAAAAATCGGGCGTCGAGTCGGCCACCATGTTGCGGATCCCGTGCATCGCGTCTTCGTTGCAGAGGCGCGTCCCCTCGAAGACATCCATTGGGTGCAACGCGGTCAAGTCGAAGAGCGAGGTGCCGCACGAAACGGTGATCTGATCCGGCTTGGGATCGATCGTGGTGAGCTTGTGCCGCTGTTCGTACGAGCCGAATGCCCCGACCTCGCCGGGTTCCGGGGCGAATGAGATCGATCCGCCGATCTGCAGGATCATTTTCGGAACGGCCTCGCGTACGCGAGCGATCTGTTCGCCGTATTCCTTAAAATTTTTCGAGATGTGCCCAGTCTTGGGATCGCGGACGTGAATGTGTAAGAGCGTCGCACCGGCGTTGTAACAGTCTACGGCGGCTTGAACCTGCTCGTCCCAGGTGAGGGGTATGTATCCCGGCGGCCCATCCTGTGGCATCCACACCGGCCCGTATGGGGCTGCCGTGATCATGAGCGGGGCCATGTTCTCGGGAAGAAGCGAGTCGTCGGTAAAGTACGCCACGGTCGAACCTCCGGGGCTATCGAGCGATAAGCATGATAGAGGGGCGGAACCCATCTTAGCCGGGATTCCTATACGATCGTGGTATTCGAGTCGCCGCCGGATGATCCCGGTGATTTTGGGGCACCTTGGCGGCCGTCTTGGTTGCCTTGGCGCGAAATGTGCCGGCTTTTTGGTCTCTGCCCGCTAAATAAACCGGTGGAACCCACGTAAGATGGCTCTCCCGTCGTTTCCCCGCGCAAACGATCGCCGGAACGTTCACGTTGCCGTCGCCATCGGCGCCTTCCACTCTTTTATGCATTGCTCAGCCGTTCCGCGCTGGTTGTAACACTCGACGACATGCTTCGACTTGCGACGTAAGTTTGTAACGATGAAGCCGACGCGCGGGAACAGCTCCCCAAAATGCCACTCGCCGCATGGTAGCGGAAGCTCTTATAGAACCGCTGCAGGTAATGCGCCGGCCTTCCTACCGGCCGCTTGAGTAAGTGAGCAATCTCCGCCTGGAGTATCTGATTCGCGGGGGCGGATCGCGTACTCGATGCCCTCTGATTCGAGGTACTCGTACATGTTCGGCTGAGCGAAGGCCGCATCACCTCGAAAGGCGATGCTGGTCGCCGATGCTTGGTAGCGTAACACTTCCTCGACGTTATTCGGCCGCGGCCAGCCCCACGCGCAGTGCCGCCGCGGCCGAGCGCGCGAGGTTTTTACTGCGCTCTAAGGCCAGTGTGTGCGCGTAGTTCCGGAATGACGAATAGTTGCGAACGAAGCGAAACCTTCCGGAGCGACGCTCGTTACGAGTTCCGCGATAAGAGGACAAACCTATGTTATCGCGGCTGATACAAAAAGTCGTACGACGCGTCGAGCGTGTAGCATTTACGCCCCGCTCCGTGCGACCAATATCCGCCTGCCGGCTTCCCTACGCCCGGCTCATCTTCCGACGGCAACGCGTATACCGCGCATAACCGATACTTCTTCGCATCGATTCGTTCGTAAACGTACGGCTGGTGCGTCTGCGGATCGTGCGTAAAGTCTCCCCGCGCATAGAGGGTCAAATC
>DASRSM010000093.1:0-11994 GCA_035656415.1 Vulcanimicrobiaceae bacterium
CAAGCGACGCGGCCTGATCGGCGTCGGGAACGAGCTGCGTTTGGATGGCGAGCTGCATGGTCGCCACTCAGCGTATCATCGCAGAGTGCCATACGCATGGCATTGTGCCGCAGCGCTTCCTCCCCGACCTGAAGGTCGGAGCCTCCGCGCCGAACTGTGGTGAGCGCTGCGAAGTACTCGCCGATGCTCGAGCAGTACTTCGGGATGAAAGGTAAGCACCCCGAAGCAATTCTGCTTTCGCGCGTCGGCGATTTCTACGAAGCCTACGGTGAAGACGCCGAGACGATCGCGCGCGCCTTGCAGATCGCTCTGACGAGCAAGGAAGCCGGTGCCGGCAAGCGCGTCGCCATGGCGGGCGTGCCGCATCACGCGCTCACGCAGTATCTGGCTCGGCTCGTGCAGCAGCGCTTCATCGTCGCGTTGGCGGAGCAGCTCGAGGTGCCGCAGCCCAACAAGCTCGTGCGGCGCGAAGTCGTTCGGCTCATCACGCCGGGAACGCTTGTCGAAGAGCAGATGCTCGACGGCAAGCAGAACAACTACCTCGCGGCGATCGCCGCGATCGAAGACACCTTTGCGGTCGCGTACGCCGACGTTTCCACCGGCTACTGCGCGGCAACGGCGTTCGGCGGTGAAAGCGCTTACGAAGACGTCATCGCCGAGTTGGGCCGCATCGGTCCCGCCGAGGTGGTGGCCGATTTACCGGCGGGATTGCGCGCAGCGCTGGGAACCGCGATCGAGAACGTCGGTGCGCGCTTGGCGGCGCCCGTGCTCGGCGTGGTCGAGGCCCGCGAGCGCGGCTCGATCGAGCAGTTTTCGCTCGACGAGTCGCTGGCGATTCATCGCGCTCTCGATGCGCTCGGTTGTTTCGTCCGCCGTACGGGCGTAACCAACGGCGACGGCGGGCTAAACGCGCCGCAGTTCTACCGCAGTCAAACGTTCCTCGCGCTCGACCCCGCGACGCGCAAGAATCTCGAGTTGACCCGCGCCCAGGGACAGAATCCTCGCGCGACGCTGCTCGCAACGCTCGATCAGTGCGCGACCTCGATGGGATCGCGAATGCTTGCGCGCTGGATCGTGGCACCTTTGGTCGATCGTGCAGAGATCGTCAAACGTCAGGACTGCGTCGCGACGCTGCTGGAAGAGCACGCGTGCCGGCAAGCCGTGCGCGAGATCCTCAAAGGCTGTTTCGATCTCGAAAGGATCGCACAAAAGGTGCGCTTTCGCCGCGCCGGACCGCGCGATCTGGCTTCGCTGCGACGCACACTCGAAGTGCTGTTACCGATGCGCGCCGTGCTGCCGCAAGCGATCGTTCCGATGCTCGACGGCATGGCGGAGTTTTCCGATCTTTTGACCGATTTGCTGGCAACGCTGGTCGACGACCCGCCAGCTCTCGTGAACGACGGCGGCGTCATTCGACCCGAGGCAAACGCCGAGCTCGCCGAATGCATCGCCTTACGCACCGACGTGCGATCGCGGCTGTCGGAACTCGAAGAACGCGAACGCGAGCGCACCGGAATCAAGACGCTGAAGATCAAGTACGCAAGCGCTTTCGGCTACGCGATCGAGGTCAGCAAGAGTCAAACCGGGAGCGTCCCCGCCGACTACGTACGCAAGCAGACATTAACCACGGGCGAGCGTTACATCACGCCCGAGCTGAAGGATCTCGAACTCGCGATCTCAACGGCGCAATCGCGTCAGCAACGTCTCGAAACGCAGCTCTTCGAGGCGCTGGTCGACCGCATCGCCGTACGTATCGACGATCTCTTGCAGGCGGCGGAAACGATCGCCACGATCGACGCGCTGACGTCGCTCGCGCAGTGCGCCGCCGAACGCGGCTACGCGCGTCCGGAGTTCGTCGACGAAAGCATCGTGTCGATCGAGCACGGACGGCATCCGGTTATGGAGGCGGTGCTGCGAACGAACTTCGTTCCCAACGACCTGCAGCTGCGCGACGACGGGCATCGCTTTATTCTGCTCACGGGTCCGAACATGGGCGGCAAGTCGACATACCTTCGTCAAGCGGGCTTGCTCGCGATCATGGCGCACGTCGGGTCGTTCGTGCCGGCCAAGAGCATGCGTTTGGGAATCGTCGACCGCATCTTCACGCGCATCGGCGCCGGCGACGACTTAGCGTCGGGACAGTCGACGTTTTACATGGAGATGGCCGAGGCGGCGAATATCTTACGCCGCAGCACGCATCGCTCGCTGCTGTTGATTGACGAAGTCGGGCGGGGAACGGGAACGCTCGACGGGCTTTCGATCGCGCAAGCGATTTGCGAGTTTTTGCTCGGTCTCGAGGAACTCTCGCCGATGGTGCTCTTTGCGACGCACTTTCACGAGCTGTGCGCGTTAGCCGAGCACTGGTCTCGCGTCGCGAATTATCACATCACCGCGGTTGAGAATACCGCTCGCGGCGGCGCTCCCGTTTTTTCGCACCGCGTGCAGCCGGGCAGCTCGTCGCGCTCGTTCGGCATCGAAGTGGCGCGGATGGCGGGATTGCCCGATGCCGTCGTCGAGCGCGCGCAAGAAATCGCCGACGCGCTCTCGGGGCACGCCGACGTCGAAGCGCAAGTACCGTTACGAAAGAAGATGCCGAAGCGCCCGCCGCTGGAACGCCAGTTGACGTTCTTAGGCGGCGGCGACCCCTCTTAGAAGCGAGCGTTTATCCATACGTCAAGCAACATTACAAGCGGCAGCTCATTTTCGTTGGCCTTGTGGGCACCTATACTCTAGGAGAAAAGAAACCTGCCTCACTTTCGACTCGTATGGAGCAGAGCGATGATGAAGCCAGCATCTTTCACTAGCGTTGCCGTCGGATTTGGCATCGTCGTTACCGGATATGTCCTGGTCGTCGACGGACGCGCAATCGGCGCGTCGATCGTGCCGTTCATAACGACGTCTTGCTCGTCGTCAGGTCCGTGCATCGGGGGAGCAAACTCGTCGAGCGGCGCCGGTGTGCTTGCGAGCAGTGCAAACGGACGCGGTTTATTCGCCTTCACCAAGCACGTCAGTACCACATCGACTACGGGATCGTACGGCGTGTTAGGCCAAGACGCGTCGGCGAGCGGCTCCTACGATAGTGGCGTCTACGGATTGTCCGTTCGCGGAACGGGTGTCAGCGCCATGTCCACGAGCGGGACCGGTGTGAGCGCTACGTCGACCAACTCGATTGCACTGAATGCTAATTCTACAAACTACCTAGGGGTCTACGCCACCGGCCCGAGTTATGCCGTGTATGGATCCAGTAGTACCGGATACGGGGTTGTAGGCGTTACCGGCGGCATCACGGGCGTGTACGGCTCCGGCGCATCCTACGGAACGTATGGCACAAGTGGCAAGTATGGCGTCTACGGTAGCAGCAGCGGCGGAACTGCCGTGTATGCGTCGAGCACTAATGGGTTCGCCTTAGAAGCACACACCGGTGGCAAGGTCGGCGCTTACGTCACAAATGGCAATGGGAACGGCGCCGACGTCACCGGCACATACGTTGGCGTCGTTGCGCGCTCCAATACTTTCCCACTCGTCCTGACCAACGCGAGCGGCGGCAATCTCTTCTACGTGGACGGATCGGGAAACGTGTACTACCACGGCTCGCTTCAATCGTTTGTGGAACGCGCCCCGGGCGTCCGGTTATATAATCCGCGATCGATGACGCCGGCGATAGAAGAAACGGGAACGGCGCATCTCGGATTTGGCCGAGCCAACGTCTATTTCAGCGCGAACTTTGCGCGCGCGATCGACGCGCGCCGCGGGTACCAGGTGTTCTTGACTCCCGATGGCGACACGCGAGGGCTGTACGTTCAAGGGAAATACGCCAGGGGCTTCATCGTCCACGAAGTCGGCGGCGGCCGGGGGAGCTTCGACTTCGATTATCGCGTCTACGCAAGAGGCACCGAGCCAGAGGCCGCGCAAGCGGAGCCCAACGCGCGTTCGATCGTGAGCACGCCCGCCGAGCCGCCGGCCTTTCCAGTTTTGCATCGGTCAAAGCCGTAAGACAACCCAGCGCCGAGTTTCACGCCCGAATCGTGGGCGGCAAGGCACTCTTGCGACATCACGGCGAGATACTCAAAGTTCTGCGCACACGCCGCCACCCATGATCCGCCGCACGATCGCTCTGCACGTCGGCAGCCCTGGAATTGCGATGCAACAGCCGATGGCGGTGATTGCCGTAGCGGCGATGAGTAACTCGAGCGACAAACCGCCTCCGAGGCGCACCGCGCTTTAAACGAAGCTTAGAGGTTGGCGAGCACGTCTAACGCGTGCCCTTTGACGTCGACCTTCGGCCAGATCTTACGAATCGTGCCGCCGGCGTCGATGAGAAACGTGGAACGCTGCGGATACTTCTCGTGTGGGACGCCGAACGCGTCGCACAACGCCGCATCGGTGTCCGCGAGCAGCATAAACGGGATGGAGAATTTCGTTTTGAACGCTTGATGCGACTCGACCGAGTCGCAGCTCACTCCGACGATCCGGGCGTTTTTTTCTTGAAACTTTGCGTATTCGTCCCGGAACTGCGAAGCTTCGCTCGTTCAACCCGGTGTGTCGTCTTTCGGATAGAACCAGAGCACCAGCGGACCACCCAACAAGCTCGTCGTGTCGACCGTATTGCCCTCGTCGTCGAGCAGGGTTATCGCCGGCATCTTTGCGCCTTCTGCAATCATGGGCGGGACGTTTATTGATAGAGGCCGCCTCTCCTTGGGGCCAGAACCGGTCGCGTCGTGAAAATCGTGGAGCTCGATGCGGTTACCATCGGCCAAATTGCCGCGGGTGAGATCATCGAGCGTCCGGCCTCGGTCGTCAAAGAGCTGGTCGAAAATGCCGTCGATGCCGGCGCGTCGCGCATTTCGGTAATCCTCGAGCGCGGCGGAATCGATTCCATCGAAGTCATCGACGACGGCGCCGGCGTCGATCGATCCGAGTTGCCGCTTACCGTGCGCCGCCATGCGACCAGCAAGCTTGCGGCCGCGAGCGATTTGGAATCGATCGCGACGCTCGGTTTTCGCGGAGAGGGGCTTGCGTCGATCGCCGCCGTTTCGCAGCTCGAGATCGTTTCGCGAACGAGGGGCGACGACGTCGGTTCGCGCGTGCGCGCTCACGCCGAGCGCACGGAACCGGTCGAGCCGGCACCCTCGCCCCCGGGGACGCGCGTCCGCGTTGAAAACCTGTTCGAGAACGTGCCCGTCCGCCGCGAATACTTACGCTCCGCACAAGCCGAGTTCAATCGCATTTCGTCGTGGTTGTCGAGTTTTGCGTTGGCATATCCGCAGGTAACGTTCGCGCTTCGGCACGACGGCAACGACGTCTGGACGATGCCCCAAACGTCGGACGAGCGCGAACGTCTCGCGATGGTGTTCGGACGCGACCCCGCGCAATGGCTGCTGCCGCTCGACGAGTCGGCGGCGAGCACGCTGGGCGGCCGTTTGCGCGGTTACGTCAGCGCGCCGGGTCACGATCGCCCGGATCGACGTATGCAGTTGCTCTTCGTCAACGGAAGATTGCTGCGCAGCACGCTCATGTCCGGTGCGTGGACGGCAGGTTACGCGACGTTTGCGATGCTCGGGCGCCAGCCGTACGGCGTGCTGTTTCTCGAACTGCCCCCCGAACACGTCGACCCCAACGTTCATCCAACCAAGAGCGACGTGCGGCTGCGCTTTCCCGCGCAAGTGTTCGAAGCCGCGCGGCGTGCGATCTCGGGAACGCTGCATCGCGATGCGTCGGCGCGCTTTCGCGAACACACGGCATCGGCAACGGGCGTCTCGGCGCTTCCGGATGCGGTCGATACGAGTTTGGCGCACGTGCAGTCGCTCTTCGAGCGGCCCGCGGGCTTCGCGGAGGACGTTCCCGGGCACCGGCTGCGCGTGCTCGCACAACTGCATCGTACGTATATCGTCGCGACCGACGGCGACGCGCTGCTGCTCGTCGATCAGCACGCCGCGCACGAGCGCATCGCCTACGAATCGATCGTCGAGCGCGCGCGCAAGCCCGCCCCCAACGAGCCGATGCTGGTCCCGTACGCCGTCGAGCTCGACGCAACGCAGAGCGCCGCGCTCGACCGCGTGCTCGAGACGCTCAACGAAGGCGGCCTCGAAATCGAGTCGTTCGGCGAACGCTCCTACCGCATTCTCGCGACTCCCGCCGGCTTCCGTGCGCGTACGTTCGACCTGGGCGGCTTTTTGAGCGATCTTACCGAGGACCCGAAGCAGCGCGATGTTCGCGAGCGCGTGTGGGCGTCGCTCGCGTGTCATAGCGTCACGATTGCGGGCGAGCGTTTGGAGCCCGAAGAAATGGCGACCTTGGTCGAGCGTTTGCAGCAGTGCGTCAATCCTATGCACTGTCCGCACGGCAGACCGACGATGGTTCGGCTCGATCCCGGGGACGTCGCGCGGCTTTTCAAGCGCACGTGAGCGGCGGCGTGCTCGTCCTCGCCGGTGCGACGGCGAGCGGCAAGACGGAGCTTGCCGTCGAGCTCGCGCAGCGCTTCGATGCCGAGATCGTCGGCGCCGATTCGCGCCAGATCTATCGCGGCATGGAGATCGGAACGGCAATGCCGTCGGCGAGACAGTTCGCAGCCGTGCGGCATCACCTCGTCGACTTTCTCGATCCGTTCGAACGCTATTCTGCGGCTCGTTACGTCGACGACGCAATGGCCGCAATTGCGGACATCCGGAGTCGCGGCAAACGCGTCATCGTCGCTGGTGGAACCGGTTTCTACATTCGCGCGCTGCTCGGGCGCGTGGATCTCGCTCCGCAATACGACGAAGCGCTGCGCCGGCGACTGGCGGGCGAGGCGCGATTGCATCCGCCGGAGGTTTTGCACGCCTGGCTTTCGCTGCACGATCGCCGCCGCGCGGAAGCACTCGATCCGGGCGACTCATACCGCGTTCTCCGCGCGTTGGAGATCGCACTCACCCAGCGTGTCACCCTGAGCTTGTCGAAGGGCAGGCGCAACTTGGGAAACGAAGGCATCTCATCGCTCCTCGTGTTTCTGGACGTGCCGCTCGACGTGCTCGACGAACGAATCGCGCGCCGTGCGGAGGCAATGCTCGAGCGCGGATTCGTCGAGGAGGCCGAGCGCGTCGGAGCCGATGCCGTTGCAGCCGATGCGGTCGGGTATCCTCAAGCGCTTGCCTTTACGCGCGGCTGGAGTACCGAGCGCGAACTGCGCACGCTGCTCGCGCGCGCGACCCGGCGCTACGCGCGGCGGCAGCGCGCGTGGTTCCGGGGAGAGAGCGAAACGCTGTGGCTGCAGCCCGGCGGCGTGGAACGTGCCGTAAGGGAGAATCTCGGGTGGCCTCCGAAGCGAGCGTAGTTATGCCTGCGGGCCTTCAGGACGCATTTCTCGCCGAATGTAAGCGGCTGGGTTCGACCGTGACCGTGTTTTTAATCAACGGTTTCCAGCTCCGCGGCGTCGTGAAAGGCTTCGACCCCTTTACCGTGCTCCTCGAATACGAACGCAAGACGCATTTGATTTACAAGCACGCGATTTCGACCATCTCGCCGGGAGCGGGCGTTGCGGTCGCGAGCAAAGACGCGAGCGTCGGAGCAAACGGCGCCGAGGTGAGCGAACCCGGTTGAGATGATTCCCGTCACGAAAATGCACGGGGCGCGTAACGACTTCGTCGTTCTCGACCAGCGCAGTGCCCCCATCGGAACCTTGCGTGAATTTGCACGCTGGGCGTGCGATCGTCGTGCCGGCATCGGCGCCGACGGCCTGATCGTCATCGAAGCGTCGACGGTCGCCGACGCGCGCATGCGCGTCATCAATGCCGACGGCAGCGAGGCCGAAATGTGCGGCAACGGCATTCGTTGCGCCGCGCGCTGGCTCGACGAAGCAGGAGAGGGTGACCGCGTTCGTTTCGAAACGCTTGCGGGAATCGTGGAAACCTCCGTCGTCGCGCGCGAACCCGAATATCTCGTTCGCGTCGCGCTCGGTGCTCCGCGCGTCTCCCCGCAACCGGTGCGATTTATGGAAGACGCGCGTTTCGTCGAAGTCGGCAATCCGCACGTCGTGATCTTTCGCGAGCACGTCGACGACGTCGACCTCACGATGGTGGCGACGCGACTGCAGTCGCAGAACAACGGATTTTCCAACGGAACGAACGTGCATCTCGCGGCGGTCGACGGAGGCACGCTGCGCGTGCGTCACTGGGAGCGCGGCGTGGGATTGACGATGGCCTGCGGTACCGGAGCCGTCGCGTGTGCGGCGGCGGCGATCGCACAGGAGAAGCTGAGCTCGCCGGTCGTAGTTTTCGCACCCGGGGGCCGCCTGATCGTGGAATGGAACGGCGACGGGCAGGCGTTTCTCACGGGGCCGGCGGTGCGCGTTTTCGATACCGCGGTTCGCGTTGAAGCGGGAGCCGCGATCTGATTGGGCTGGCATACTGCGATCGCAAGGGACGAATCTATTACGACGAGACGGTCGAGCCGTTAGCCGACGGCGGCGCCGTTCGCACCGCGTCCCTCGACGAACTCATTCCCGCCCCGCGCGGCGTCGTGCAAATGATCTTGCCCGAGCGCGGGCCGCTCATCTGTCATCCTGAGCGTAGCGAAGCGAAGTCGAAGGGCAGGCGTATCTACCCATTAGCAGTCGCGCTCCCCGCGGGTTACACGCGACTGCTGCTTCCGGCGTATGAAGAACTGCCCGGCGCGCCGCCCCTGCCGCTATTCGGATATACGTTCGCGTGCGTCGTCGACGACGAGTTGTTCGTGGCCGCGATGAAGACCGACGAATCCGAGGATTGGCAGCCGCGCTATTTCGCCGAAGGCGAACTAGAGTCGATCCTCGGGCGCCGTCTGGCGCGCGATCCGGATAATCGCGTTTTGCAGCAAGTGGCTTTGTGCTCGCGCGAATACGGCTGCTTCACCGCGCAAAACGTATTCCTGGAACGCGGCGAAGCGGCGCTGCCGGTTTCGCCCAAGTGCAACGCGCGATGCGTCGGCTGCATCTCCGAGCTCGAACCCGACGCCGGCATGGCGTCGCCGCAACGCCGTATCGCGTACGAGGTTACGGCGCAAGAGCTCGCCCGCGTCGCCGTATCCCATCTCGAGTGCGTTGACGGCGGTATCGTGTCGTTCGGTCAAGGCTGCGAAGGCGAGCCGCTGCTGCGGTCGATTGCGATCGCGCGCGCGATCGGATTGATTCGCGAGGCTCGGCAAAACGGAACGGTCAATCTCAACACGAACGGCAGCCTTCCCGGCGAGCTGCGGCGCTGCATCGACGCGGGGTTGCAAGCGGTTCGGATCAGCCTCAACTCGTTTCGCCCACGAACCTACGCCGCGTACTACCGGCCGATCGGATACGCGCTCGACGACGTCTTGGAGTCGATCCGCGCCGCGTCCGAAAGCGGCCTGCGGGTCAGCCTCAACGTGCTCACGCATCCGGGCGTCACCGACGACGAAGCCGAAGTCGATGCTATGACCGCGTTTCTTCGCGCCGTTCGCGTCGACTTGATTCAAACGCGAACGCTCAATATCGACCCGCATCGGTATTTCGCGATGGTCGGACGTCCGGAAAATCCTCTCGGAATGCGCCGCGCGATCGAAGCGATGCGCGATCTCACCCGCGTCGGCAACTTCACGCACACGCATTAAATGAAGCTCTGGCACATCGTGGCCGTCGTTGCCGGAGGCGTCGTCTATGGCGTTTTCGAGCCCGGAAAGCTGACGGATGCGTTTGACCAAACGACGCTGTACGTTTTCTTGCCCGCGCTGCTCTTCGAGGCGGCGTGGAACCTGAACTACCGTGCAATCGTGCGCCAGTGGGCGGCCATTGCGACTCTGGCCGGACCCGGCGTCGTTATTACCGCACTGATGGTCGCCGCGGGACTGACGATCGTTCGCGTGCCGTTCGGTCCAGCGTTACTGGCGGGAGCGATTCTCAGCGCCACCGACCCTATCGCCGTCGTCGCGGTCTTTCGCCGGTTACCGGTGCCGAAAACGCTGGCGACGATCGTCGAGTGCGAGTCGCTGTTCAACGACGCCGTCGCGGTCGTGCTCTATCGCGGCGTCTTGGCTGCGCTAGCGTTGGGAGTAAGCGCCGAAACGGGACCTGCCCTGACGACAGTCGCGCTGTGGGCGGTCGGGAGTTCTATCGGCGGCATCGTACTCGGCATCGGTCTTGCGTTCGTTGCGGCGCGGCTTCTTCGCAACCGCCGCGCTGCCGGCGTGCAAATCGCCGCGACCGTCGTCTGCACGTACGGCTCGTACTTTGCTGCCGATTATGCGCACCTTTCCGGCATCTTTGCCGTCATCGCCTGCGGCATCGCGTTGCGATACTACGAGCGGAGATGGTTAACGCTGAGCATCGCCGATGAGGTGAGGCGGTTCTGGGATCTCGCGGCGCTGGGCGCCAACGTACTGGTCTTTTTTCTGGTTGGGGCTGCGCTGCAAATCGGTAAGGTTGCACAGGAACCGTATTTCGTGGTTGCGTGCCTGGTCGCAATAGCCGTTTCGCGCGTGGTCGTTGCGGGATTACTCTCGCCCGGCGGTTACCCGCGCGAGTGGATGGGCGTCGTTCGCGTGGCCGGCATGCGGGGCGCGCTTTCGCTTGCGCTGGCGATCGCGCTGCCCTTGTCGACGCCGTATCGCGAAGCGATTGTCGACGCAACGTTTGCCGTCGCGCTCGCGACCCTGATCGCGAGTGCCTTGACTACGGATCGCGTCGTCCGAAGGGTCGCGCGTCAGACTCCCAGCGGATAGGCCTCTTCCCCGTGAAGTTCGACGTCGAGGCCGCGCTCTTCGGCTACTTCGTCGACCTTCACGCGCGTGATCGAGTTAATGACCGCAAGCGCTGCGTACGTGAAGCAAAACGCGTACGCGCTGCAGACCAACGCTGCGACGAACTGCTTACCGAGGAAGGCCGGATTTCCACGCAGCAGGCCGTCGGCGCCGTTGGGATTCCAGGCGGTAGATGCGAAGACGCCGAGGAGAACGATGCCCAAGAATCCGCCGACGCCGTGCACGCCCCAAACGTCGAGCGCGTCGTCCCAGCCCAACTGGTTTTTGAGCGCGACCGCGTAGTAGCAGACGATTCCCGCCGCTAGCCCGATGACGACGGCGGTTGTCGGCGAGACGTAACCTGCGGCCGGCGTGATCGTCGCGAGACCGGCGACGGCGCCGGTGAGCAGACCGACGAACTTGGGCTGACGTCCGCGAACCCATTCGACCAAGAGCCAAGCCACGGCGGCAAACGAGGCGGCGATGTCGGTGTTGAGAAACGCCGACGCGGTTACCGCGTCGACGCGCAGCTCGGATCCCGCGTTGAAGCCGTACCAGCCGAACCAAAGCAGCCCGGTGCCTAGTGCGATCAGCGGCACGTTGTGCGGCTTATTTTCGATTACGTGCCTGCGGCCGACATAAAGTACCGAGGCGAGGGCCGCAAAGCCGGCCGACGCGTGCACGACGATGCCGCCGGCAAAATCGAGCACGCCCCATTTTGCCAACATCCCGTCCGGGCTCCATAACATGTGGACGAACGGAAAGTAGACGAAAATAAGCCAGACCGTAAGAAACCAGAAGTAGGCTTTGAACGTCACCCGGTTGGCGAACGCGCCGGTGATCAGGGCTGGGGTAATGATCGCGAACATCATCTGATACGCGATGTGGACGATAAGCGGAATGCCCGCATCGTTACCGGTGAACATCGTATGAAGCGTCACGCCGCGCAGAAATGCGTAGGTCGTGGGGTTCCCAACGATGCCGTGCCAAGTCGGGCCGAAGCTCTCCGAATAGCCGAAGGCAAACCATAAAACCGTCGTCCAACCCAGCGACATGAAGCTCTGCATCATGATCGTCAGGACGTTTTTACGCTGAACCAAACCGCCGTAAAAAAACGCGAGCCCTGGGGTCATCAGCATGACCAGGCTCGCGCAGAGCAGCATGAAGGCGGTATTCCCGATATTGACGGGGACCGGTGCGGGGCTCATCGGCGTTCCTCCGAAGCGGTAAAGAAAAAGACGGGGTCGCCTCGCGGCCTTGGCGTCCCCGTCGTATTTC
>DASRSM010000094.1:0-12052 GCA_035656415.1 Vulcanimicrobiaceae bacterium
GATGCGTTCGGGAAGCTCGAGCGCGCGGAAAATCGGGCGCACGAGCTCGAGCCAGGTCTGCGCTTTGCCGGAGCCGGCGTTGAAAATCCCGGTCGCACCGGATTGCGCGAGGTGAATCGTGATTTCGACGGCGTCCTTCACGTAAATGAAATCGCGCCGCTGTTCGCCGTCGCGAAACTCCGGCCGGTAACTCTTGAATAGGCGCACCGAACCCGTGCTGCGGATCTGTTCGAACGCCTTGTGCACGATGCTGCGCATGTCGCCCTTATGATCTTCGTTGGGGCCGAAGACGTTGAAGTACTTGATTCCGCACGCGCGCCGGTCGAGTCCGGTGCGATGCGCGTACGTATCGAAGAGGTGCTTGGAATACGCGTACATATTGAGCGGGCGCAGCGTTCGCAGATCGACTTCGTCGGAGAGATCGTCTTCGAGCGCGCCGTACGTCGCGGCCGACGACGCGTACACGAAGCGTACGTCGTTGGCGTCGCTCCACGCCGCAAGATTCTTGGTGTACTCGTAGTTATTGCGCAGCAGATAGTCCGCGTCGGTCTCGGTGGTCGACGAACACGCGCCGAGATGAAACACGGTTCTGACGTCGCCGAAATCGTCGCCTTCGATCGTGCGCCGCTCGAAGTCGTCGGCATCGATGAGATCGGCGAAGCGCAGCGGAACGAGGTGCTTCCACTTTTCCGACGAGTCGAGCCGGTCGACGACGACGATCTCCTCGATCCCGCGCCGGTTCAACGCCCAAACCAAGGCGCTGCCGATAAGGCCGGCTCCCCCGGTGACGACGATCGTGCCGCGGTCGAGTTCGTGCATGGTTGCGGGGCCTCTATTTGACTTCTGCGTCACCCTGAGCCTCTCGGCAGGGAAGCCCAGCAGTTATGCGAATCGTTTGCAAATCATGATTTGGGAATTATTTGCAAATAGCCTGCTGAGTGCCGTTATGGCCGGAGCGCTCGCGGGAACGGTGGTGGGCCGGGACGGAGCACCTGCCGCCGGGGCTGCCGTTGTCGTCAGGGGACAGAACCTGACGCTTGCGACCCAAACCGACGCGGCGGGCCGCTTCGCGTTTACGACTCTCGCCGGGGGCGAGTACGATCTGCTCGCCTCAAAGGGCGATTTGCGGGCGGCAGCGCACGTCGAGCTCACCGACGGCGGGGCCGTCGTCCGGCTGACGTTGATGCCCCTCGCGACCATCCGGCAGACGGTAGTGGTGCGGCCGCCCACCCCGCCGGTGCGGGGATCCGGCACGGATCTCACGCTCAACCAAACGGTCCTGGCGCACTCGCCCGCCTCCACGAGCTTTCCGTCGTTGCTCGCACAGCTGCCCGGGGCCGCCCGCGGCGCCAACGGCGTGGTCCACATCAACGGCGACCATGGCGACATCAATTACATCGTCGACGGCGTCTCGATTCCGCAAGCGCTCAATCGCGAGGTCGGCAGCGAGTTTGACGTCGCCAACGCCGCGTACGTCGACGTAATGGAAGGAGCATATCCCGCGCAATACGGCGGCCGGTTTGCGGCGGTCGTCGATATCGGCACGCGTGCCGGCGCGACCGAGCCGGGATTTTCGGGATACGCCGAAGGCGGATCGTACGGATCGGTCGATTCGTCGATGGAGTATCACACGCCGGCCGGCCGCGGTTCGTTAGTGCTGGCGACGCACGCGGGCGAAACGCAGTACGCGCTCGATCCGCCGGAACCAAACTCGCAGCACAATAACGGCAGTACGACCAACCAGTTCCTACGCTACACGCTGCCGGCGTCCAATGGCGACTACCTCAACTTCACGTTCAGCCACTCGCTGCAGACGTTTCAGATTCCCAACGATCTCGCCGGCGGCGAACCCGCCGCCACCGACGACAACGAGGTGCAAAACGATACGTTTGCCGCGCTGCAGTACCACCATGCAATTGGTGACCACGGAGTACTGACGTTCGGTCCGTCGTACAAGCGCTCCAACATTCTCGACTTCGGCGATCCGCGCAACGACTTTATCTACGGCGAGGCGGTCAATCTCGCCAACGGCGGTACGCCGACCGACTGCTACACTGCGGTCAAAACCGGCAACTATTCGCCGACCACCTGTGCCTTCTCGCTCTACGGTAACGCATTGGCGAGCGACCTTGGATTCAACACGGACTACAGTTTGCGCAGCGAGCACCACGACGTGCGAACGGGCGCCGATTACGACATTGCGCTGGTGCCAAAAACCTACGCGATCACGTTACAGCCCGGGAATTTCTTGGCGCCCATCTATAGCGCGCAGACGCCGCTTGGTGCCTACACGGTCACCGATAACGCACCCAACGTCGGGCATACGGAATCGGCCTATCTCCAAGACAGTTGGCAGATGGGATCGGATTACGAACTCGACTACGGTCTGCGCATGGACGCCTTCCAGTTGTTCTCGACGCAGTTCTCCGACGGTGCGTCGCAACTGAGTCCGCGCATCAAGTTCACCCGTTTCTTTGGCAAGCGTGCGAGCGTGTACGCATACTACGGACGCTTCTTCACGCCGTTCAGCTTTCAGAACGTGTCGCCCGAGGCCGCGTACCTCCTGAACTTGCCGCTGCAGCGCACGCCCGCGTCGTTCGATTTGAAGCCGCAACGCGATTCGGACTACGAAATCGGCGGTCACCTGCCGGTAGGAAGCGGGGATCTCGGCCTTCGCGTGATGCAGAAGAATGCCGCCGACCTGATCGACGACACGCAGGTCGGCGTTACGGCCTTTCATCAAGACATCAACTACGTGCAGGGACGCATCGCTACGCAAACGGCGTACTATCAGCTGCCGCTTCCGCGCAACGGGCGATTCTACGTCTCGGCGAACCACACGTACTCGGTCAATAAGGGCTGCGAGACGCAACTGTTGGCACCGTGCTTCGGCTCGCCGACCGATTGGACGCCGGCCGATCACATGCAGCAGTGGGGCGCAACCGCCGGCGCGATTCTCAACGACGCGCGCGGCGGTTGGTTCTCGATCGACGGCGAGTACGGCAGCGGGCTGTCGTCGGGTGCATGTGCTCCGGCAGTGGCCGGCTTCTGCTCGTACACGCCGCACGTCGTCTTCGACGTCGAGAAAGGCGTCGCGGTCGGCCGAAACGTTGCCCTAACGCTGCGCGTCGGGAATCTGTTGAACGACCGGTATTACGTTACGTTCGAGAACGCACAAGGCAATCATTACGCACAGGCGCGCACGGTCGCGCTCGGCGTACGCTTTACGTCACCGTGATGCAGCCGGCTGCTGTAAAAGAAAGATCGTTTCGCGCTGCGCGGTCCGGTATTGCCCGAAGCGAACGGTTTTCTGGACGATCGCGTCGTCGATCGCGGTCGGAAGCGCACGCCCCGTGTCGTACACGATCGTGGCGCGGCTGTCGGCGGTACTGTACGGACCGGCATCTCCGGTAGACGTGCGCTGCTCGCCGATCCTCATGACGCCCGCGGCGTTTTGAAGAACGGAGTACGTCGCCTTGAACGATTGCTGCGCGCCTCCGTCTTGCAGCTGCCAGTGCGCCTGATCTTTCGCCGGATCGACGAAGTTCGGCGCTAAAAATCGCAGCAGCGTTACCTCTTCTAAGGAAACGGGTTTGTTGGGATCGCAAATGAGCGCGGTGGACGCGTAGACCACGCACGTCGCCGGGCCGGCGGCGTCACTTTGCCCTAAGTTTTCACTCAGTTGGACGACCAAGCTGCTACCCGGCTGCTCGCGCACGACGGCAACGCGAATCGTGCCGCGATTCGGTTGTCCCGTCGAACGAATCTGATAGCCAAAACCGCCCTTACAGTCGACTTGAAACCAATCGATACCGCCATTGCCGGCATCCATCGCCGCGCTCATCCGACCGGCCACCTTAAGGCCGCCGGTCAGACAGTCGTCGGGGCTGAGCTCACCGATGGGTCTATTGCCCGTCTCCGGAGCGCCGTTGGCCAGCGTCCCCGCGCGCGACTCAAACGCGTACACGAGCGTGCGCGCCGGCACCGGCGGCGTCTGTGCAGGCGCGGCAAGCGGTAACGCGGCGAGGAGTAGCCCAGCGGCGGTTGCGCGCACGCCATTTTCAGCGCGTCACGAGCCGCCGCTGTGACTACGCAGCGTTAGCCGTTCTCACTGAGCGTGGCCGGCGTGATTCGCAGCCGCCACTGGAATGCTTGCAACGCGCGCGGCATCGCTGAGAAGAATGCGGGAGTTCGCAAGGCCGCCCACTCCGGTCGCCGTCCAGCGTGCGCGAACGTTGGCGCCCCGATCCAGCATAAGCTCCGTCTCGTCGCCATCCAGGGGCGACCGAAACAACGCGAGCGCGATCCGAACGTCTTCTGACACGTCCACGATCGACGGGCCGCTGTCGGTTGATGGGCTTAGCCCGACGGCAAGGACATGCAGACCCGCGGCAGCGAGCCGCGGCTGCCATCTCGCTAGTTGCTCGAGTCGCGCACGCGGTGCGTGCGTCGCGAACAAGACGACCAGCACCGGGCCATTCTTTAACGTCTGGCTCAGCGTATTTTGCGCCCCGTTTTGCTCGAAGGCGAAATCCGGGAGTGGCAGCGCCGTCGCCGTGCTGATTTGCGAGGCCGTGTGTTGCGTGAGGTCCCCCGCCGCTCGCGCGAGTATGAAGTTGATCAGATCCCACCGCTGGCCGGGAGTCAGCTTGTCGGCGAAGCCCGGCATAACCCCGTTGTCGCGGCCGTAGCTTACCCACCAGAACATCTCGCCGACCTTATGAGCGAACAGATGCGGCTCGGTCAAGTCCGCCGGGTGAATCGGAAGCTTGCCGGCAAGTGGGCCGTTGCCGCGACCCGTGGCTCCGTGACAAACGGCGCAATTCTGCGAGTACAGCGGCGCTCCGCGCGCTATGGATGGCGCCGCATAGGGTTGTGTCGACGCGTAAAAGCTCGTCGGGTACGCTTGTACGATTCCCGGACGCAGCGCAACCCAGCTGACACCGCCAAAAAGGATGAGTAACGCGATGGAAACGGCCACCGCGCGGTAGCGTCGTCTCTCGGCAACGACTATCGTCGCGGTAAGACAGAGTGCGAACGCGATAGCGGCGACGTTGAACACGGCGTGCGCACCGGCGGAAAGCTCGCTCAGATCGAACCGAAATGGGAGCGGCCAGTGCGGCTCGGTGTGCAGTCCGGGCGGCAATATGCCGATGACGCCGACAATCCCGAGTACGAAGACGCCGAGGCCTGCCTCGATTGACGCGTTGCGGTATACTTGCCGACATACTTGCATGCAGAGGGTGTCTTCACTCGCGCTATCGGCGAGGCACGGCAGGAGCCGGCGCTGGTTGACGCTCGCCAGGGCAATCATCGTTGCGAACAGCGCTATCTTGACCAGTAGTAGTTGGCCGTATAACGTTCCAAGCAACGCTGGAACGGTACCGGCCAAAAACCATGTGTTCACGATGCCGGTCACGATCAACGTTCCTACGCTCAAAAGGCCGAGCACCGAGAAGCGCAGCGTTACCGTTCGCGCGACTGCAACCGCTTGCGGACTTTTGTCACGCCACGCTTGAGCGAGCAATATGGCGAGCGGCAAAAGCGCGCCAAGCCACGCGCCTGCAGCTAGTAAATGCAAGACGTCGGCGGGCGCATGGATGGCGTCGAACGGTACGTCTTCGGTCGCCGCCCCGTGACCTGCCCATGCCAAAGACGCAATAAACGCCGAGGCAGCGAGCAAACCGACCCAGCCCGCCGCGTGTTTGCGCGTGCGTGCCTGCACCACGAGACATCCCGCTAACACGACGATAAGCCCGGCGCGTATTACCCAATCTACGCCGAAGCGCGTTTGGCTCAAGACGATCCCGACGACGCCACCCTGGAAGATCGAGTTAAGCGGCGTCCCGCTCATATTCGATGCGACGATGAGGAGCCAACCGGCGCCGCTTGCGAGTGCGATCAGTAAACTCACCCAAGATAGCGCAAAGAGCCGTCGATCCAGCCGTGCTTGTAGCATTCGCGCTGCGTTTGTTCGATGAAACGCCGGCCATGCAATTAAACACCAGAATACGAACGTACCTTCGAGCAACACGCTCGCCGCGTAATGGAGTAGGCGCGTCGCCGACAGCAGCGGATCGATCGGCTTAGCTCCCCTTGACCTGGAACGTGAAGTCGCCTTGGGTTGTGTGCGTATCGACCGATAGCGCATGCCATTTCACCGTGTAGGTGCCGCCCTGCAACGGTTTTAGCTTGATGTCCATCTCTTGCTTGTTGTTTGGATCGACCGCGGAGGGGCCGTCGTTCACGGGAGCTCCCGATTTATCGGTGACCTGTATCGAACTAAAAGCCGGCTCGAGTTCTTGTGTGAACCATATGTGCAGCTCCGCAGGTGCGGTTGGTACGGTGCTGCCTACCGCCGGATCGGAATGGTCTAGGAATGCGTGCGCCCGAACCGCTGCGGGGCCGGAAAGCACTGCGGCAAGCAAAAAGATTGCGGCGATTATGCGCATAGTCATTGTTTCCAAAGATTCGTTTTGACGAGCGGTCTGCCGAACCAGCTCTTGTAGAACGTGTCGAGAAAGACGTGATATTGAACGATGAATCCCGCGCCTTGCATTTGCGACGTAGCTTTTGTGGCTGGGAACACGGCCTCCGCGCCTAACTGCCAGGTGGGTGCATCATACAAAAAGCCGGGTGCAATCGTCCCGGTTGGGGTGCCCTGGTCAGGACTGGTGAACGCGACCTCGACGAGCGGCGTCAGACGGGTGAAGAACTGCGGTCCCCCTTGCGCCTTTACGTTCTGCTGCAGATACGGCAGCGAATATTGCAGCGACATCGCATAATTCCACGCGTTCGGGCTTGCGCTCGGCGTATCGGAAAACGAGCGGCTCATTTCGCCGGTGATTGCGAAAGGGCGCAAATAAGGACTTGCAGTCCCGAAGCCCTTGCCGAAGTAAAACGTTGGCTCGGTGCTGCCGACGGTGTCGATTACGCCGGCATTACGCAGCTGCGCCGAGCCGGTTCCCGGAATAGCGCGTACCAGGCCTACGGACCAAACGAATTCCTGATGCGGATGAACGTCGCTGCAGGGATGCTGGTCCTTGAGCGTTACCTGCAGGTTGTCCCATCCGGCGAAATGCTGGCGCTGGCTTGGGTCGCGTTGCGTCAGATAATCATCGTTGACCGCGAAGGTGAGATCTTCGGTGATGGACTTATCCCATTCGAATCCGTAGCTGTTGCTTTGGCCCGCCGATGTAGGGGTCATTGCGACCGTGGGCAGCGACACTTCGTCGCCCACTCCAGGATCGTCCATGGTAAGCGTCGTGGGAAAGACGCGGTCTCCGCAGACGACGTGCGCCTGAGCGGTCGAACGCATCGCGAGAATGCATGTAAGTACGGCGACGAGCGCCGCAATGAAGCGGGACATGGGTACCTCCGGTCGGAGAAAAGAGTGCTTTGCGCGCGATTACGCGCGCGGTGAAGCAATCAGGACCGGAGGAGGACGACTAAATCGGCGACACCAGGCCGTGTCACGTGGAGCTTGTCGAAGCGCAGCGGGAAGCTTGAGCGGCGCTTCGGCAGGCTCAACCTGACACGAAACGAGTCGTGCGATCGCAAAGACGATGCCGGCGAGCAGGCGAAGTGCCGCGGCTGCGACGCGGACGATCAACCACGCGGCTAGAGCCAGAACGAAAACGATGGCGACGAGCGGGACGACCGCGTGCCCGGCCTCGAGGCGCTCGCCAAGGGCGAACCACCCGGCACCCGACACGGCAACGCCGCCCCATCCGGGCAGCAGATCCCGAACCCGGGCCGCCAGGACGGTCCCGTCGGCGGCAAAGCGGGCTCCGGAGAAGAGCAAAGCTCCTGCGGCCGCCGTGAGTCCGGCGACCCCCGCAAGGGTAAACTCTAGGAGGGCACTATGGTAGGCCCCACCCCAAGCATGCTCTCCGCCGAACAAGGCGGCGTGGGAGACGAGGGCGGCGACCAGTCCGAGGACGGTCACCCCCGGAAGCTGCCGCAGGGTCACGCTCTTTTGTTGGCCGCCGGGTGGCCGGCCGCCTTCGAACGCCCGTTCGTAAGAGATTGGCGACGGACCGCGAATCCCTCGGCCTTGCTTCCCGTTTATTAGGGGTGATAGAAGCCCGGAGAGGTCGGAGGAAGAGCTAGGTTTGGCTATGGGCCCGCACGCTTTAGTCGAAAACGCCGACACCGTTAGTCTGGTCTGCGCACTCCTCGTGCGCTTTCCGGAACTCGCGTCCATTCGTTCCATGCCCGCCGATCGTACCATTCGCTTGACGTACGCGCTGCGAACCCGGTTGGATCGTTCTTCGCAATCCGCGGTCATCGAGTCGATCGAAGACCATATCGCCAGCTTCCTCGTCCTTGCGAAAGACGAAGCCGAGACCTTACGGGTCGAATGCGAGAGCGACCGCGGCATGACTTTTGTGCATGTTACCCGCGATCTGGAGAGTTTCACGAAGGAAGAGCTCGAGCTGCAGGCCGCGTTTTTCACCGAACGCTACGCCGAAGCGCTGGTGCGCAATCCCGCTCCCGACGATCACTTCGACGCCGATCCCGCGGCGCAGGACGAAGCGGCCCTCTACGCCATCGAGGCGTTTCGCGATCCCGCTCAGTCCAAGAGCTTGGTGGGTTTCCGCGAAGAGAAGCGCGTACTGGTGTACTTCCTGAAATCTCAAAAGAAAGCGAAGGCGTCGGCGCGCCGATAACACACCCCACCTTCAATCTGCTGCTCGTCGGAGACGTCGTCGGTTCGCCCGGACGCGAAACGCTCAAACGCTGCGTCGCGTTGGCCCGCGAACAGCATCACGTCAATGCCTGCATTGCTAACGGCGAGAACGCCGCCGGCGGTTTTGGATTGACCGCGCAGACCGCGCAAGAGATGTTCGAATCGGGCGTCGACTTCATCACCAGCGGGAATCACATCTTCGACAAGCGCGACTTTCGCGATTACCTCGAGGCGAGCGACCGCGTCATTCGTCCCGCGAACTATCCGCCGGCGGTGCCGGGCCGGGGAACGGGAACGTTTACCGTCAACGGCGTCACCGTCGGCGTGCTCAACATTATGGGCCGAACGTTTATGCCGCCGGTCGACGATCCGTTTCGCTGCGCCGACGCGCTCGTCGAGGATCTCCGCCGGCAGACTCCCATCGTCGTCGTCGATGTCCACGCCGAAGCGACGTCGGAAAAGGTGGCGATGGCACGCTACCTCGACGGGCGCGTGTCGGCCATTTACGGAACGCACACGCACGTGCAAACTGCAGACGAACAGATTCTTTCGGGCGGGACCGCGTATATCACCGACGTCGGGATGACCGGACCGACCGATGGCGTTATCGGCATGGACGCGGGTCCCGTGCTCGAGCGTTTCCTCACGGGCGTGTCGGAGCGATTCTACGTACAGAAGACCGGCACCAAGCAGTTCTGCGCCGCGGTCGTCGGCATCGATCCGCAGTCCGGCAAAGCCACTGAAATAAAGCGCATTTTCATGCGGGGAATCGCATAATGGCGGATCCGTTGAAAGTCTCGGCCAAGAGTAATCCTAACGCGGTCGCGGGAGCGCTGGCGGCGGCGTTGCGCGAACGCGAAAGCGCCGAGCTGCAGGCGGTCGGCGCGGGAGCGATCAATCAAGCCGTGAAAGCCGTTGCGATCGCGCGCACGTATTTGCATGCGAGCGATATCGACGCGGTTTGCGCGCCGTCGTTCATTACCGTCGAAATCGGCGAAACCGAACGCACCGGGATCTCTTTGATCGTCGAAAGAAAGACTAGCTCGTGATCGTCGACTTCCACTCGCATACCAACAAGAGCGACGGAACGCTCAGCCCGCAGGCGCTCGCGGATTTCATGGGCGAGCGGGGCGTCGAGATTTTCTGCATCTCGGATCACGACACGCTCGGAGCGTACGGCGAGTTCGAAGCTCCCAAGGGGTCGCGCTATATCACCGGCATCGAGATCAACACGACGTGGCGCGCCAACGAAGTGCACGTCCTCGGATATAACGTGCCGCTGGGCCCGTCGGCCATCAACGAGCTGCTCGAGTACAATCAAGAACAGCGCTTGAAGCGAGCCGAGACGATGGTCGCTCAGCTCAACGCAGCCGGCGTTCCGCTGTCGTTCGAGCAGGTGCTCGCGCAGTCCGACGGCGCCCACGCGGTCGGCCGTCCGCACGTTGCCAAAGCGTTGATGGGCGCGGGCATGACCGAAAACATCGACACCGCGTTTCGGGATCTGTTAGGCCGCGGCAAACCGGGCTACGTTCCGCAGATTTACACGACGCCGCAGCAGGCGATCGAAACGATCGCTGCCGTGGGCGGCATTCCGGTGCTGGCGCATCCGGGACGGCTTAAAGACTACATCTTGATCGACGAACTCGCCGGTCACGGATTGGCGGGATTAGAGGTCTTCTATCCGCTGCACGATTCCGACGACGTCGCGATCTTTCGGCAGAAGGCCAAGCAGTACGATCTCGTCATGACCGCCGGAATGGATTTCCACGACATCCGCTATCACACGCAGGGCGTGGGAATGGAAGTCGACGTCGACGACCTTCGTCCGTTTTTAGAGCTGGCCGGCGTCTTCGCCTAAAGCAGCTGAATCTTCGCCATCATGCCTTGATCTTCGTGATCGAGGATGTGGCAGTGAAACAAGAACGTTCCGCGGATAATTTTCGGGCGAAAGTCCGCGAGCACGACGATCGTTCCACCCACACGGGATTCTTGACGCGCACGCCGTCGATCGATTCGACGAGAAAGGGCACTTTTCGACGGTCCACTCTTCGATGGTTCCGGTGTGAGCCACGAACATCGGTTTAGCCGACGGATCGAAGGAAACCGTTGAGATCCTCGGTCAAGCTACTCCGCCCTGAGGGACGGAGCTTGTCCCTGAGGCCAGTTCCCGCATGAGAACCAGCATCGAGACTAAAGGCAGGTTGACGGCTGCCCGATACGCGATATTCTTGGCCGCGTTGACATCGGCATGATCGACATGTCCGCATCGTACGCACGCAAACTCCGCCTGCGATCGCCGATTGCGCTTGTCGACGTACTTGCACGCGAAGCATTGCCGGCTGGTGTTGCGCGGACTCACGATGGAGACCAGCACGCCGGCCAACTCGGCCTTGTATTCGACGAACGCGCGGAGCTGCGCGAAACTCCAGCCGGACATCCTGGCGCGTTGGGCCTTGCGAAACCGAGTCCGGTCGCGGATGCGCGTCAAAAGTTCCAACGCGAGTCCGCGGCCGGTGTCTCCTGCCGACTTGACCAGGGATTTGGAAAGACCGTGGTTGACGTCTCTGCGGAAGCGCGCCTCTCTGCGCGCGATGGTTTTGAGTTTGCGACGGACGTTTTTGGCACGCTTGCCCGCGACAGTCTGCGCCGCGGCCTTGATCTGCAGGCGGCGGCGTTTCTCGGCATACCGGCGCCGGGCACGCTCGACCTCGACGGCGACGTGCAGCACGCCGTCGGAGGTGGCCGCGTGGTTTTCGACGCCGAAGTCGAGACCGATGAACTCGCGCGGCAACGGACCTTCTCTGGGAGCCACGTCGACCGTCACGATCAGAAACCACTTTCCGTCGCCCCGGCGCAGCAGGTCGCACTCTCCCCAGCGCAGATCGAGCCGCTCCTGTTGTCGTTTTCCGCAGATGAACGGGATGATCGTGCGACCAGCCAGCGTCAGAATCGAAACGGCGTCTCCCCTACGCGAGAGGATGCGCGCGTCATAGGGCATCGCCGCATCGGGTCGGAAGCGCGGGCGGAACGACCGATCGCGTCGCAGAGCACCGGCGACTTGCGCGATGGCGCGTACCGCCATCTGCGCCGAGAGGTCGAACCGGGTTCGAAGCTCGCGGTAGTGCCGCTTCTGCAGTTCGTATTTGTTGGCGCATCCATTCTCATGCGCGACGTCGGCCAGCCAATCCGCCGCAGCGTTGAATCGATGGACGGTCGTATCAAGCGACGCGGCCTGATCGGCGTCGGGAACGAGCTGCGTTTGGATGGCGAGCTGCATGGTCGCCACTCAGCGTATCATCGCAGAGTGCCATACGCATGGCATTGTGCCGCAGCGCTTCCTCCCCGACCTGAAGGTCGGAG
>DASRSM010000095.1:0-14048 GCA_035656415.1 Vulcanimicrobiaceae bacterium
GCGGCATCGGTGAGTACGGATCGGTGATTTTTATCGCCGGCAACATGCCGATGAAAACGGAGATAACGCCGCTGCTAATCGTTACGAAGCTCGAGCAGTACGATTATGCCGGCGCAACGGCCATTGCGGTGGCCATGCTGATCGTTTCGTTCCTCTTGCTGCTCGCGATCAATCTTTTGCAGCGCTGGAGCGCGGTGCGTTCGGGGGCCGAGGCAACGTGATCGCAACCGCAGGCCGGGTCGCGCTGCCGCAAGCGACCAGCGAATCTCCCGCCATTCGATGGCTGCTCACGGGTATCGCGTTGGCGTTTCTGCTCGTCTTTCTCTTCCTGCCGCTCGTCGTGGTGTTCGCATCGGCGCTCGCACAAGGGTTCGCCGCGTATCTCCGCACGTTTGCGGATCCCGATACACTTTCGGCGATTCGCCTGACGCTCCTGGCGGCGGCCGTCGCGGTTCCGCTCAACGTGGTTTTCGGATTGGCGGCCGCCTGGGCCATCGGAAAGTTTCAATTCGCCGGCAAGAGTTTGCTAATCACGCTCATCGACTTACCGTTTTCCGTATCGCCGGTCGTCGCAGGCCTCATTTACGTGCTGCTGTTCGGCGCGCAAGGATTTCTTGGACCGTGGCTGGCGTTACATCACGTACAGATCATTTTTGCCGTGCCGGGCATCGTGCTGGCGACCGTGTTCGTGACGTTCCCGTTCGTCGCTCGCGAGGTCTTGCCGACGATGCAAGCCCACGGAATCGACGAGGAAGAAGCCGCAGTTACGCTCGGCGCCAACGGCTGGCAGACGTTCTTTCGGGTGACGCTTCCGAACGTGCGATGGGCCCTTATCTACGGCGTTATTCTCTGCAACGCGCGCGCGATGGGGGAGTTCGGCGCCGTGTCGGTCGTGTCCGGACACGTGCGCGGACTCACCAACACGATGCCGTTGGACATCGCTATTTTGTACGACGACTACCAGTTCGTGCCGGCATTTGCCGTGGCGTCGCTGCTCGCGCTGCTCGCGCTGGTGACGCTCGTCGTCAAGAGCGTCGTGGAGTGGAGAATGGGTGAGGATCGTTCGTGAGCATAACGGTACGAAGCGTTTCCAAGTCCTTCGGAAGCTTTGCTGCGCTGCGCGACGTGAGCATCGATATCCAATCGGGAGAGCTCGTCGCACTGCTGGGGCCGTCCGGTTCGGGCAAGACGACGCTCTTGCGCATCATCGCCGGCTTGGAGTTTGCCGACTCGGGATCGGTTGCGTTCGAAGGTGAGGACGTTAGCGACCGCGGCGCCCGGGACCGGCGCGTGGGATTCGTCTTCCAGCATTACGCGCTTTTTCGGCACATGACGGTCTTCGAGAACATCGCGTTCGGATTACGCGTGCGCCCGCGGGGCGTTCGTCCGTCGAACGACGGCATCTGCGAGAAGGTACGCGAACTGTTGAACCTGATCCAGCTGCAAAATCAGGCCGGTCGTTATCCGTCGCAACTTTCCGGCGGCCAGCGCCAGCGCGTCGCGCTCGCGCGCGCGTTAGCGGTCGAGCCGAGCGTCCTGCTGCTCGACGAACCGTTCGGAGCGCTCGACGCGAAGGTCCGTATCGAGTTGCGCCGCTGGCTCCGGCAACTGCACGACAAAGTCCACGTCACCAGCGTGTTCGTAACACACGACCAGGAGGAGGCGCTCGAGGTAGCCGACCGCGTTGCGGTAATGAACGAAGGCCGTATCGAGCAGATCGGGACGGCGGAGGCGGTGTACAACCGGCCCGTTTCCCCATTCGTCTACAACTTTTTGGGAAGCGTCAATCTTTTTCACGGCCGCATCGACAACGGCACGACGTACATTCAGGATAGCGAGTCGGACCATTTGGTTTTCGTGCGGCCGCATTCGCTGGAGATCTCGCGCGAGCCGCGAGGCGCCGAGTACTTCTCGGCGACGCTCGTGCACGTTCACGCCGCGGGGCCGCTCGTGAAGGTCGAGGCGACTACGGCCTGGGGCAATCCGGTCCACGTCGAACTCTCGAAGGAGCGCTTCGCGGAACTAGCCCTTCAGAAGGGCGATGAGGTATACGTGGTTCCTAAGGAGCTCGCAGTCTTCCCGAACCGCTCGGCAGGAACTGGGACGCGCTGAGGCTCATCCAGGGAAGCACTTTGTTGACTTAGGTACCTAAATGAACTGGGAACTCGTCCTTATCGGCTTGGTCGTGGGATTCATCGTCGGGTTGACCGGCGTCGGCGGTGCGTCGATCATGACGCCTCTGCTCGTCCTCGCGCTCAAGGTCAATCCACTCGTCGCCGTCGGGAGCGACCTCCTTTATAGCGTCCCGACCAAGCTGTACGGTGCGTACCTCCACAATCGCCAGGGCACCGTGAACTGGAAGATTACCGGCGCCCTGCTGATCGGCGGCGTTCCCGCCGCGGTACTCGGCGTCGCGCTGCTCTACTGGCTGCGCGGCCACTTCGACGTCAAGCTGATCAACGAATGGACGCGACACGGAATCGGCGTCGCGCTGTTCATCGCCGCGGCGGTCATGCTGATTCGACCGTTCCTCAAGACCGTGCCGGTGATTTCTGCAGACGGATTTGCGTGGCAGGGACCGCAACGCGCGTACGTGATCGCTACCGGCGCGGTCGTCGGATTGATCGTAACGATTACTTCCATCGGCAGCGGTTCGGTGACATTACCGTTGCTGGCACTCATGCTGCCGTCGGTCGGACTCGCCGAGCTCGTGGGCTCCGACATCGCCTATGCGGCATTCTTGATTCCCACCGCGGCGGTCGGGCGTTGGACGATGGGCGACGTGAACTTGCCGCTCGTCGCCAACCTGCTGATCGGATCGCTGCCCGGCATCTACGTCGGAAGCAAGTTGTGCGGAAAGATGCAGACGAAGTGGCTTCGGCCCGCCGTAGCGGTCACGCTCGTCTTCGTAGGAGCGCGCTTGATTTAAGAGGGCGGGGTGCCGAGCGACACGAAAACTCGGCACCCTCCTGTGATTTCAACTATCGAGCTTGTCCTCGCCGGACTCGCCGTGGGGATCCTCGTCGGCCTGACGGGTGTCGGCGGCGGAAGCATCATGACCCCGCTTCTCGTGCAGGTGCTGGGTGTAAACCCATTGGTTGCAGTCGGAACCGACCTGCTGTACAGCATGCCGACGCAGCTGTTCGGTGCGTATCATCATCGAAAGCAAGAAACCGTGAACCCGCAGATCGTGAAAACGCTGCTCGTCGGCGGCTTGCCGGCGGCCGTCGTGGGACTGCTGCTGTTGCTTTGGCTGCGGCATCATTTCGACGCCAAGCTCATCGAATTGTGGACCAAGCGCGCCATCGGCGCTGCGTTGTTTTTGGCCGCAGCGATGATCGTCATCGCGCCGATCATGAAAAAGCGCGCGACCGGCACCGTAACGAGCGCCGCGCTCGAATGGACGCCGGCGTTGCGGGCAAAAATCGTTGCGTTAGGTGCGATGGTTGGTTTTCTGGTGACGCTCACCTCGATCGGCAGCGGCGCCGTGACGTTGCCGCTGCTGTCGCTGACCTTGCCGTTTATCGAACTGCGCGCGCTGATCGGTTCGGGTATCGCGTTCGCAGCGCTCGTTATGCCCGTTGCCGCGGTGGGCCGCTGGACGATGGGCGACGTGAATCCGTTGCTCGCGATAACGCTGCTGGCGGGATCGCTGCCCGGCGTCTTTATCGGCAGCAAGCTTTGCGGACGTCTCAGCCAGACGTGGCTGCGTCCTGCGGTTGCCATCACGCTCGCGTTCGCCGGAACGCGACTGATCTAGCAGCGCATGCCGTCGATGAAGGCCCTGGTCAAACCGCGCCCCGCACCGGGCTTCGAGCTCACCGAGGTTCCGGTTCCGGCGATCGGGCCTACCGACGTTCTCATCCGCGTCGAAAAGGCGGGCGTATGCGGGACCGATGCGCACATTTACGGCTGGGACAAGTGGGCGCAGAATCGCATCAAGCCGCCGCTGGTCATCGGACACGAGTTTATGGGAAAGGTCGAGGCGGTCGGTGACGCCGTTCGTTCGGTTCGTCCCGGCGAGCGCGTCTCGGCCGAAGGCCATATCGCGGATCTTACGTGCTTGCTGTGCCGTACCGGTCAGGCGCACATTTGCGAACGCGTGGAGATTATCGGCGTCGATCGCGACGGCGCGTTTGCCGAGTACGTCGCGATGCCCGAATACAACGTATGGAAGCTCGACCCGGCGATTCCCGACGAGTATGCGGCGATTTTCGATCCGCTCGGCAACGCGGTGCACACCGTCATGGCCGCCGGAGTGAGCATCAAGAGCGTCGTCATCACCGGTGTGGGGTCGATCGGGCTCATGGCGATCCCGGTCGCGCGCGCGGCCGGCGCGTCGTCGGTGTACGCCGTCGACGTCAATCAGGCAAAGCTCGAACTGGCCAAGCGTCTGGGCGCCGACGCAACCTTCTTGTCGACGAAACCTGGGCTGGTGGACGAAATCAAAGAGCTCACCAACGGCGACGGCGTCGACGTGCTGCTCGAGATGTCGGGCAGCGGCATTGCGATCGATCAGGGACTGCAGATGGTACGCAACGGCGGCACCGCGGCGCTGCTCGGAATTCCGAGCGACAACATCAACATCAATCTCGCCGAACGCATCATCTTTAAAGGTTTGACGGTGCTGGGCATCAACGGCCGGCGGATGTTCGAGACGTGGTATCAAACGCAAGCGCTAGTGAAGAGCGGACGCGTCGATTTGCGCCCGATCATCACGCACGTGCTGCCGTACCAACAGTTCGACCGCGCGTTCGAGCTGATGAAATCGGGTGAAGCCGCCAAGATTGTTTTGGACTTTACGGTGTGATGAACGCAACATTTGAATCAAAACTGCAAGCCGATCTCGAAGCGCTGAAAAAAGCCGGCACGTACAAGCGACTGCGGCATTTGACGACGCCGATGGCCCCCGAAGTGCACATGGAAGAGGCCGGCGACGTCATCGTGCTTTCGAGCAACAACTATCTCGGGCTGTCCGATCGAGCCGAAGTCGTCGAGGCCGGCAAACGCGGACTCGACACGTATGGGGCCGGAACCGCGTCGGTGCGTTTTATCTGCGGCACGTTCGACATTCACCGGCAACTCGAAGAGCGCATCGCGAAGTTTCTCGGTACGGAAGCTTCGCTAAGCTACGTATCGTGCTGGAATGCCAACACAGGACTCTTTCCGACGATTTGCGACGAAGGATCGGCGATCGTTTCGGACGAGCTCAACCACGCGTCGATCATCGACGGCGTTCGGCTGGCGAGCAAGGCGCGACGGGAGCGCTACAAGCATAGCAACATGGGCGAGCTCGAAGCGAAGCTGCAAGCGGTTCAGGGGTGTTTCCCGATCACGATCGTGACCGACGGCGTCTTTTCGATGGAAGGCGACTTGGCCAAGCTGCCCGACATCGTCGAGCTGGCGGGAAAGTACGGCGCGATCACCGTCGTCGACGACTCGCACGGTACCGGCGTGATGGGTAAGACGGGTCGCGGAACGATCGAGCATTACGGACTGACGGGAAAGATTGACGTCATCACCGGCACGCTGGGCAAATCCCTCGGCGGCGCGGCGGGCGGTTTCGTCGCCGGTTCCGACGCGCTGATCGATACGCTGATTCAGCGTTCGCGTCCGCAGCTGTTTTCCAACGCGCTTCCCGCAACCGTCGCCTGCAGCGCGCTCGAAGCAGTCGAGTACCTCGACGGTCATCCCAACCTGGTTGCAAAGCTGCGCGATAATACGGCGTACTTTCGCGACGAACTGAAGAAGATCGGCTATAAACCGCTCGACGGCGAGAGTGCAATCGTTCCGATTATCGTCGGCGAGACGGCGTTTGCGATCTCGATGAGCGACGCGCTCCTCAAGCGCGGCGTTTTCGTGACGGGTTTCGGCTATCCGGTCGTTCCCGAAGGAACGGCGCGCATTCGCGTGCAGATCAGCGCCGCGCTCACGAGGGATGAAATGGATCGCGCCCTTGCGGCGTTTGAATCGGTCGGGCGAGATCTCGGCTTATTGAAGTGACGGCTTCGAGCTAAGCGGCGGCTTGCGTTCGACGACGAGCGCGAGCGCGCGGCCGCTTTCGGTTTGCCGCTGAACGACATAGCCGTCGCGCGTGCGATCGTATATACGAAATCCCAGGCGTACCGCCTCAGCTAGCGACTCGAACACCACAATTCCGGCCATCGTCCTCCTCCTCTTGAGAACTATCCCCGAAATCGTTACGAGTAACTATGAGCATTTGTTCCGGCACGATGGGGCATTTAGGGCACTTCATACGTTCCTAAAGGGAGCGCTTCGTCGCTCCGATGAAGGATTTACGATGAAACTACCGGTGTCTTTGGCTATGGCCGGGCTTGCGGCCGCGGTTCTTTTCGCTGCACCCGCGAACGCTTCGTATCGCAGACCGGGAATGGCCATGACCGTTCGCACGCTTGCATTGCCTTCGCTCCACGGTGTCTTCGCCGGACGAGTGGTGCCCCAAAGGCAGGTCGATCTATACATCCGCCTTGCCGGGCAGCACGATGCCGAGCTCGATGCGTACGCCAACGCGATCATGACGCCGGGATCGCCCTATTACGGGCGCTACCTCACGCCCGAACAGTTCGGAAGTTTCTTCGGCGCCGATCCTGTCGTTTACAACCGCGCGATCGAACGGTTGCGTTCGCGTGGATTCCTCATCGACGAGCTGCCCGAGAATCGCACGGACATCGTCGCGCACGCGCCGGCCGCGACGGTCGAGGCGTTTTTTCAAACGCCCCTCGACATGCGCTCCGAGCGCGGACGTACGTATTATACGAACCGTTACGCGCCGGTGCTGCCGCGCGACTTGAAGTTCGCGTCGGTTTCGGGACTCGACGATTACGGGTTCCATCGACCGATGCTGCGTCGCAATCCAAACGCCGTCATCAGTCACAGCTTTAGCTGGGGTCCCGACGATATCGCCGCGGCGTACGACGTGCAGCCGCTCTACGATGAGAATCTCGACGGCAAAGGCATAATCATCGCTAACGCCACGTGCGGTGCCGCGCTGAGCAGCGATCTGGCGGTCTTCCAAAACCAGTTTTCGCTTCCGCGCGCGCAGCTCGTGTCGACCGCGGAGCCGAAAGGGCACGCCCTTTCGCCGAGCTGCGGGCGCGGATACGATAACGGCGAGTCGTCGCTCGACGCGGATTGGGCGACGGCCGTCGCGCGCGAAGCGACGTTCCATCAAGTCGTCGCGCACGGGCCCTCGAATCACGACTTCGATTTGGTATATTCGTTCATCGTCAATAAGCTCGGCCGCACCGTGCACGTCGTCACGACCAGTTGGGGCGCGTGCGAGCGCGACATGAAAGGAACCGGCAGTCTTTCGATCGACGAGAAACTGTTCGCACAAGCCGTTGCCGAAGGCCAGCATTGGTTCTCGGCCTCCGGCGATCTTGGAACCGACGACTGCGAAGACGGCGGCACGGCGGTTTCGGTCGACTATCCCGGATCGTCGCGATACGTGATCAGCGTAGGAGGTACGAACGTGCGCGGCAAGATCGTGCACGGCAACGTCATCGCTTGGGAAGGCGAAACGGTCTGGCAGCAATCGAATTCCAACGGCGCGAGCGGCGGCGGCGCAAGCATGCTCTTTCCGAAGCCGGCGTATCAGCGCGGCGTGACCCCCAACGACGGTGCGCGCGACGTTCCGGACGTCTCGTTGCTCTCCGACGGCATCAACGACGGAGTGTGGATTGCCGTAGGCGGCCAGCTGGAAGCCGGCTGGGGCGGCACCAGCGAAGCGGCGCCCCAATGGGCCGGTCTTTTAGCTATTGTCGAACAGCGCCACGGAGGCGGTACGATCGCCGACCCGCACGCGCGACTTTACCAGCTTGCGTCATCGCGGAAGTATTCAACGCTGTTCCACGACGTTACGCGCGGCAACAACGGTTTTCGCGACGCCTACGGAACGTTTCCAGGTTACTATGCCAAGCCGGGATTCGATTTGGCGACCGGGTGGGGGAGCTTCATCGCGGCACCACTAGTCAAGGCGTACTAGTAAAACGTCATTAGCGAAGTCGATCTGCCGCAGACTGCGGCCGCGAACTTGATGCCGTTAGGCATGCCGATGCCCGATGCGTTATCGTAACCCGTTGCAGCAGCGTACGCGGGAAATGCCGCAAATGCGTTATTGCCGCTCGTAACGTCGAGCAGCGACGTCCCGAGGCCGCCTTTTGCGAGAAGTTGGTACGCCGACGGATTGACGAATCCGAGCGGGCCGCAGATTTCGACGCTTTCTGTCAGCAGCGCGGCGGCAATCGAACTCGACCACGAGGTTCCGCCGGTTACTGCGTCGGCACCGTTGAGATAGAGATCGTCGCCGATCGCCGGGAAAGCGATGTCGGGAACGTTGCGTTTCGTGCCGGAAGCGACGCCCGCAATGCCTTTCTGGTAGCTCGGAATGGGCCACGTCTTCGAAACGCCGCCGCCGCTGGCTCCGACTTCGAAACCGTTATCGCCGCTCCACGCAACGGCCGTATTCATCGGTCCCGGCGTGTGCGACGCGTTGCCGCCGACGGCGAGCACGTGGGGGATGCTTGCCGTCGCGCTCATGCCGGCGACGTTGGACGACGTGTGCGAGCTGTAACACGCCGAGCCTTCGTCTCCGCTGGCTGCAACGAACGTGATGCCGATCGCCGCGGCGCTAAGCGCCTCGGACTCGATGGACTCATCGAAGGCCGTGTCGTCGGTTTCGCATTGCTCGAACGGATTGGAGTTGAGCACGATCTTGGCTTTATTCTGGTTGATCGCCGTTTGGTACGCGTCGATGACGTAGGTGCTGCTAAACGACGGGATCTCGTACGCGATCACGTCGGCTCCTGGGGCGAGCGCGCCGATCGTTTCGGCGTCGATCGTCGCCTCGGTCGGATCGCCCGAGCCGGCGCCGCCGGCGACGGACGTCTCGACGAACTTTCCGCCGCGCGTAATGCCGTTGGCGTGAAAGAACGCCGTGAGATCGCTCGCCTGCAATTTCGATTGCGATAGGAACGCGACGCTGATTCCGCGTCCGTCGTATCCGTGCTGCACCGGGAAGTCGAATGCGTCGGCGACGGCACGCGGCGCCCATTGACCGTTGGGGCCGAACGTTGGTCCAGTCAGCGGCACACCTGGACCGGGTCCTACGGGCGTCGGCGGCGCGCTCGGCGTGGCCGTCGGTATCGTGCCGGTGAGCTTTACGGCATCGACGTACATCGAATCGTACAGCGTTTTCTGACCGTGACCGGCAACCGCAAAGTAAACATAGAGTGCGCGTCCTTCGAGCGAGGACAGCGACCAGGAATGCGGTTCCCAGTGACGTTCGTTCGTCAATCCTTTGAACAGCACGATCCCGGGTTGGCCGGGTTTGACGGTGAAGCCGATTTCCTGATAACCGCCGCGCCGCAAGTCGCGGACGTTGGTAACGCTATACGTGTGCGCGTGCAAGACGGCATCGTGAGGAATCACAACCTTCTGGCAAAGAGTTTGCGTGCCGCGAACGTTTCCGGCGTCAGGCGACTTCGATCCGACGAGCGCGCTATATGTACCGGCCAGCGCGTGCTTCGATAGCGTGACCTTGTCGCACGCCTTCCAGTAGAGAAGCCGTCTTTCGAAACTTCCGTTCTTAACCGCTTCCACCGTCGGCAGCGCATTCGGACGAGCTGCGCCTCCCCTGCGCGCGAACGACACGACGCGCTCGCGCAGCGGCGATGCGATCAAGAGATGACTGACGAGCGGCGATAGCGATGCGGGCAGCCGTGGGTTGCGCGGCGTGCGCACGTCGACGATCGCTCGATTGGGATAGGTGCGTAAAATGGTGAAGCCGGCGGCGCGCAACGATCGTACGACTTGGTCGTGCTGCCGCTGCGTCGGCGCGTAACGCGCTTGAAACTGCGATGGCGTCAAAAAGTGCCGGAACCGCGGCGCGCGCGGATCGCTAATTTCGCTGACGAGACGTTTGAGCTCGTCTTCGTGATTGAGACGCAACACGACGACCGCGTCGGACGGTCCGGTCGCTGCCGGCGTTACGCCGGGAATGACCCCGTGCGAAGCGCAGGCCGCCAGAACGGCGGCCGCTGCAATGGCCAAGAACAGATGCGACCTGAGACGTCCCAACCTCATATCCCTGTATACGATACAAAGCGGGGGAGCGTCCCGCGGCACTGGTCCAGGTTTTCGTTAAGAGGGTGGATCGAGCGCTATCGGACCGGATTCGCGTGCCGAGAGGCCGGCGATGCCGGCGGTGAGCCGATCGATCTCTGCCTGGACCTCAGCGGCTTTGCGCTCCAGGCGCCGAGCCAAGCCGGTGCCTTGCGTTTTCGAGCGCCGGGCGATGCGCCGCAGAAGGTCGCGTCGTTCCTCGAGCGCCCGGGCGGCGGCCCATAGCGACGCTTCGAGCGACTGGCCTTGTTGTTGCAGCATGCTGTGGGTCGTATACGCGTGGCCGACGCGGCAGCGGAAGCGCAACATGGAACTATCGTCGAGTTCCCACAGCGTCCCGCCGCAGTCCGGACACGTGAATACGGACGGCTCGCCGGCTTCACGCTCGTCCGGCGGCATTTGCTGCCGTTGCGTACTCTCGTGCCGATTTGCAATCCAGGACTCTATCGCAGCGACGATATCGCGCGCCGGCAGCGCGGCGTCAATCCTCCCCGTATTGAGCGCGTTTTGGGGCATTTCCGGAAAATCGGCCTCGTCGGGGCTTTGCACCATCGTCGTTCCGCCCATTTCGTGAATCGCGACTAAGCCTGCGACGCCGTCGTCGAGCGTTCCCGAGAGCAGAACGCCGCACGTGCGCGGTCCAAAGTGTGCGGCGCTTCGAAACATCACGTCGATTGACGGCCGGCTGCCGTTTTCGGTGGGTCCGTTGACGACGCGCATAACGCCGTCGGATAAGACGAGGTGGTGATCCGGCGGGGCGATGACGATACGCCCCGGCGCAATCGGCGCACGATCGAGCGCGTGCGACGCAAACAGCGGTCCGTGGCGTCCGAGCAAATGAGGAAGCGCCGACACGCTATCTGCGGGCGTATGCGTGGTGACGAAGACGGCCGCTTCGAAATCGGTGGGAAAGCTACGGACGATTCGCCCAAGCGGGTCCAGCGAACCGGCCGATCCGCCGATCACCACGATGGGGAACGGACCGTTACGGGGCACGTTCACAGTAGGGTTCTACCCCAAACGAGGGGCTTTTAGGATTCGCGCTCCGCGCGCAGCGCCGGCCGCTGCGGAAGAATGAGGATGCAGGCGACGATGAGTGCAGCTAATATCGCTGAGGCAAGCGGCCGGCTCAGGTCGAGGCCGCCTTGCGCGATCGGCTTATCGAAGAAATCGCCCACGGTCGCACCGAGTGGACGCGTGAGAATGAACGCCGTCCAAAAGAGCGTGACGCGCGACATTTTCGTCCAATAGTATCCGGCTGCCACGACTGCGAGCGCGCCGAGAAAGAGCATCGCGCCACCCGCGTACCCGAGACCGGCATCGGCAACCCAATCGCCGAGTGCCGTACCGAGCGTTTGCGAAAACGTAATCGTCAACCAATAAAATGCTTCGACTTTTGCGGTCGCGACTGTCGTGACGGAAACCGATCCCTGCGACCAATACCACAACCCGAGTGACGCCATCAAACACGCAAATAGCAGCAACGATCCACCCGCGTAACCGATGCCCAACGATCGATCCGCGAAGTCGGCCATCGTCGTGCCGGCCGTGGTCGACGCGATGATCGTCGCCCAGTATAAGAACGGATGAAACCTTTTGGCGACGATCTGCAGTGCAACGAGCACGACGAGCGTTGTGAGGAAGATGCCGGTTGCTGGAAGGTAACCGAGATTCATCGTCATCGAAACGGTGTCGCCGCCCGTTTCGCCCAGCGTGGTTGCGGCGATCTTGATGAGCCAAAATCCCAGCGTGACGGCGGGAACCTTCGTCAGCGCGTCGTCGGAGTGTCCGTGGGCGTTCTTCACCCGCCTACTGTACCAGCGTTAGCTTAAATTAAAATGACAGGCGTCGCAGGCCTTACGACGTATAGGTCGATCTTAAGGAGTTGGTTATCTCGCAGGAGGTTCTTAGCGATGCGAGTTCTTGCCGTTTTCCTTGCTCTGACGCTCGTTCCGGTCTCCGCTCTTGCCGCCCCCAAGCCGCCGCCCGCTGCCATTATGAAGCTGGCGAATGCGGTCATTCGCTCTGCGAACACCGATAACGCGTCCGGATTTGCCGGCCTTTTCACCGGCGACGCGACCGTCGTCGACGAGAATGCACCATTCGTGTGGCGCGGAGCCGGCGCGGGAGCCGCCTGGTGGCACGTCGTTCAGGCGGTCGCGCGGAAGATGAAGATGAGCGTGAAGGCCGTGAACATTCGCGTTAGCGAGTTCGTACAGTCGCCGACCGACGCGTACATGATTCAGGCGATGACTATTGCCGGGGCCGGCGCCAAACCGTTCGCCGAGTCCGGAACGATGACGTACACATTCCACAAATCCGGCGACATGTGGCTGATTTCCACGATGACTTGGACCACGAAACCGTAACCTGCCGTTTACAACCGCGTAACTGCTACGGCAAAGAACAGGATGCTATTGAAGACGTGGGCAACGAAGAAATTCAAACTCGAGCCCGTTCGCTCCCGCACCCAACCTGCTCCAATGCCAATAACGAAGGCGGCGAACATCAGAATCGGATAATAGTGAACCGCGGCAAATAAGACGGAAGTACTAATTATAGTAATGACGGCTGGTGCGTATTTTCGCAGCCAACCATAGAAAGCCCCGCGAAATAGGAGTTCCTCCCCTAACGGCGCCAGAAACAAGGCCCGAATAACGATAAGAGCGGTCGTGAGAGCGTCTGCAGCGGGCAGGCGAGATTGGTCCGACGCGTCTTTAACGATCGCTAGCAACGATCGTGGCAGCGGACCTAGACTCCACGAAAACAGCGCCAAAAGGACACAGACCAAGCCTAAGCTGCCGATCCATACCGCCAGCGCTAGTCCGATGTCTCGCCAGCCGGTGAATCGAAAGGAGAGAACGGTTGGTACGCCCTTTGTACCGCCCGCCGCTATTACGAGCGAGACGACCAGCAGAACGTAAGCCTCGGCAACGATGAGAACGGTTGGCGCATCGCCGGCTTTCCATTCCGGCGCAAACCGAGTAAGTAATGCAACGGTTAGCCAGCCGACAAGGATGGTTCCACCAAGGAAACCGAGGAGAGCCAGAAGCACGGCACGACCGCTCATGTTTGCGTATTCACGAACCGGCCGCGAAGGAAGGAACACCCGCGAGGCGCCCGCCGTCGATCGGCACGACGGCGCCGGTGATGAAGGCCGCACTTGGCGAACACAGCCACCGGACCAATTCCGCTACTTCCGACGGCTGACCGACGCGCTTCACGGGTACGTACTGCCCGATGCGCTGTTGCTGTTCCTTATCGATCCGTTCCGTCGCAATCGGACCGGGAGCGACGACGTTGATGCGAACGTTCTTGTCGGCATAATCGAGCGCCGCGGCTTTGCTCATCCCGACGATCGCGTATTTTCCGGCGCAATACGGAGAAAGTCCGGCGACGCCTTGCAAACCGGCCGTCGAGGACATGTTGACGATGGCTCCTCCGCCGTGTTCGACTATCGCGAGTATCTCGGCGCGCATGCAAAGAAACGTACCGAGCACGTTGACGCGCATTGTATGCTCAAATGTTTTTTCGCTGAGATCGGCAAGCGGGGTGGGCCGTGCGCCGCTCCCAGCATTGTTAAACGCGACGTCGAGCCGGCCGAATCTTGCGAGGGTCCGGGATACAACCTTGTCGACGTCGGTAACTTGCGTCACGTCGGCCCCAACGGCTAAGGCGCGGCCGCCCCTCTGCTCGATTTCCGCCGCCACGCTGTTGAGGATCTGTACGCGGCGAGCCGCAAGTGCGACCGAATAACCTGCTTCGGCGAAGGCGAGGGCAGCTGCCGCCCCGATGGCACTGGTCGCGCCGGTAATCAAGGCCACTGGATTCATAGGCCAATTTATTTAGACTATATGATTAAAAATGTCAAGGGACGAGCGACGTGAAAGACCAACGTTTCGGGG
>DASRSM010000096.1:0-6790 GCA_035656415.1 Vulcanimicrobiaceae bacterium
GAACCTGCGTCTCGTCGTCTCGATCGCGAAGAAGTACGTGGGCCGCGGCATGCTCTTCTTGGATCTGATTCAAGAAGGAAACCTCGGCTTGATCCGCGCGGTCGAAAAGTTCGATTATCGCAAGGGCTACAAGTTTTCGACGTATGCTACGTGGTGGATACGGCAGGCGATCACGCGAGCGCTGGCCGATCAGGCGCGTACGATTCGCATTCCCGTGCACATGGTCGAGACGATCAACCGTCTGATCAAAGTATCGCGCCAGCTGCTGCAAGAGCTCGGTCGCGAGCCGTCGGTCGAGGAGATTGCCGAAGCGATGAGCCTCACGCCCGAAAAGGTGCGCGAGGTGATGAAGATCTCGCAGGAGCCGATCTCGCTCGAAACGCCCATCGGCGAAGAAGAGGATTCGCACCTCGGCGATTTCATCGAGGACCAGGAGGCCGTCGCGCCCGCCGAGGCAGCGTCGGTCATGCTCCTCAAGGAGAAGATGCAGGACGTGCTTCAGAACCTGACCGAGCGCGAGCGCAAGGTGCTCGTGCTGCGGTTCGGCCTAGAAGACGGCCACCAGCGCACGCTCGAAGAGGTCGGCCAGGAGTTTGGCGTGACCCGCGAGCGGATCCGCCAGATCGAGGCCAAGGCGCTGCGCAAGCTGCGTCACCCATCGCGCGGTAAAGCGTTAAAGGATTATTGGAGTAACGAGTGAGCCGGCGCGAACCGCATCGGGCGGCCGCCCGCGGTTCGTTATAGGTAAGTGATGCTAACGATCTTAGGGCTTCTTTTCGCCCTGATTCCCTCCGCGGGATCCGCCGCCCCAACCACGTCGTCCAGCCCGTCGGCAACCCCGCACGAGCTCAAGACCATCGTTACGGTCAAGTCCTCGCCGTATTGCAACGCCCTGGTCGATCATTTCAACGGAGCGCTCGTTCCCATGGTGGCAAACGACCGCGTTTTCGATTCCGTCGATACGCAGCTCGTCGACATGAACGAGATGTTCAACTATCCCGATTTCGTCAACCGCTTCGTCGACTTGCGCATCAAGGTCGTCAAGGAATCGGAGACGCTCGAGCGATCGCTGCCGGCAATCCGGTCCGAGATCGACGCTCTCCATCAAGCGTCTTCGCTCTCTTCGGATCCGCAAGCCGCCAAAGAAATGACCGATGCGGCTTCGCAGTTACAAGAAGCCTACAGGCATCAGTTTCAGCTGTCGACGGATCTTGGAAGCTTGGCACGCTTCATGATGAGCTACAACCCCATGCGGGCGCACCCGCCGCTTGGCGGCTGGACTCCGTACGAGAACACCGTGCCCGCCGACGAAAAGAACATGAAAGTCGTTCTGCACTTCGACCAGCAGCGACTAAGCATCGATTCGTCGGAAAACAAAGCCGTCGACATCGCTACGACCGCCGCGGAAGCTCACTGCTCGGGAGCGTCGCCCTCACCTTCTCCTAAGCCTTAAGGCGCCTTTCACGTTCCCATCGCAGGACGCTCGCGTTTTCGCATCGCGCGAAAACGCTGCTCGCTTCGTCGTCGCTCCCGCCCTCCGTGGCTTCGCTCCTCCTTCAGACGCCCTCGATGAGAACGTAAAAGGCGCCGTAGCTAATCCATCTTTTCCGCGTTGGCGGATGGAACGACGTCGGGGTTCTTGTCGGCGAAGGCGCCCGCCGGATTGGGCTTGATCCACACGATGAGATCCCAGATCGACGGGAAGAGAAAGACGCGCTTGACGTCGGCGACGTCCTTGGCGAATCCCATCTTCACGACCGTGTCGGCTTGCGGGTCGTCGACGTTACCACCGGCGGCGGCGAATTTCTTCGCCGACGTTCCGCCGTATTTTTCGGTGCCGTTAGGTCCTGCGACGATGTAGTGGATGTGTTCGCGAAACGAAACCCAGCGCAGATAGTTGACGCCCCAGAGTTTCGGCGGCGCCGGCGAGCCGCTCTGCAGTACCGAAAAATCGGCGCCCAGCAAGTTGCCTTTCACGTCGTACCAGAGTTGGCTGGGATGCTGGGGATCGGCGCTCTGCCATTGCAGGTTGGCGTAACTGATCGCCCCGTCTTCGTCTTCATTGCCGTAGCGGAAGTAGCCGGCTTTCTCCGCAGCGGCAATCGTTGCGAAGCGCGTGGTTAAATCTTTTTGTATCGACTGGACGAACGCCACTTCGGTGCCTTGCGGAAACGGCGAAAGCTTCGCGGGGGCAGGCGTCGGTGTCGGAGAGGCTGCCAGTAACGATCCGCTCGCAAGCGCACAAAGGGCGAGCGTTCCGAGAATACGCGTGATCATCAGATCGACGGTCCCTTTCTCAGTCGGGAGTCTATGGACTCCCAGACGGTGACGGCGACGCTGACGGGCTCTCACTCGGCCACGCCGGCGTAGGCAGTGGCGTTGGCGAGGGTGTCGGATGAACCTGCCGCTTTCCGGCAGCCGGACCAAACGGTGTCGCGAGCGGCTCCACGGGGAAGCTCGCGTTCGGAACCGTCAGGCGCGTGACCGGCGGTCGCGGGGTCTCGATAGCGACCGTGCCGTTCGGCAGCGCGGTGAGCGTGGCTTCCGTACGCGCGGGAATCTCCGAGCCCGGGTTGAGCACGAAGTTTTTGCCTTTGCGGAAGATGTGGTAGAGAAAGTGGAACGGGATCACTTGATCGGCGACCGTGTCCTCGAGCGCAACCGTCGACTCGTGGCCGTAGGAATCGCGCGGCGCGAGCCGGGCGACCGGTGCGCGCAGCGGCAACGAACGGCCATCCGGCAGCCCGAGCGGCTCGAAGTAGACGTCGACGAAACCGTACACGTCACCGATGTCCGCGTGCGAAACCGAAACGATGCGCAGGTCGCCGGCCGTCCCCGCCGGCGCGACGACGTGTTTCGCCACCGTCAAATCTTTTTTCAAATGCACTTTGACGATTTGGCCGGCTTTTGAGGCCTTCGACGAAATCGGCTCGTCGGTAACGAAAATTAGACTGGAATCGAAGGGCAAAACGTTACCCTCCGGCGGCGGTGATGGCGACGCGCCGGGAGACGATACGGGCGCGGGCGTCGGCGCAATGGGAAAGGCTACCGCACTGCCCGCGCCTGTTGCGACGCAGAGAAGAAAGAGCGCGCTTTTAGCTAGCGCGCTTCTCCCGCGCTGCGGCTGCGGCGCGTTTGCCTTCTTCGATGAGCTGCTTGACTCGTTGGCCACCTTTTTGTCCAATTTTCTCGTAGAAGTTCGGGCCGTAGCGATCGCGCGTGGCCTCGCCGCCCTTCTTTCCACCCTTCTTACCGATTTGCTCGTAGAATTCGTGACCGTGAGCTTGCTTTGTGGCTAGACCGCCCTTGCGGCCGATCTGTTCGTAGAACTCGGGGCCGTACTTTTGCTTGACGGTCTCGCCGCCTTTTTGGCCGGCCTCTCGGACCGACATACCGCTGGTACGCTTGGGTTCTGGCTGTTCTGGGACTGGCATATTGTTCTTATTCACCTGTGTGCTGGACCGCCTGGAGAGGGACGGCATTCTTCTTTCCATATATTAGAACGCAAGTTCGTGCTCTAAGGTTGGGGGCCAATGAAAAGGGTTGGTTTAGTTGCCTTGTCCGGGGTGAAATTGGTGACTCTGGTTCTGGTTCTGGGCTGCCTAGCGGCTGCCGGGCCGGCCGGTGGAGACACCTTCGCGCAGATGACCGCCCTCGAAAACAAGCGATCGCTCGGCGATGGCAAACTGGCGCTCTTTTTGGCTTCTCCGGATGAAACGATCGCGGTGCGTGCCGCACTGGCGATCGGTCGGACAAAACGAAACCCCGGTGCGGCCCTGCTGGCACATCACGTAAACGATCCACGCATTGCAGTGCGGGCGATGAGCGTGTACGCGCTCGGTTTGATTGCGCGGCCGCAGCAGGCCGACGCGGTTATTGCGGCCGCTAAAGATTCGGCCGGCGCGGTGCGCGTCGCGGCGCTCGATGCGATCGCGCGATACATGGCGTCACACGCCTTTACTGCCCGGCAGCAAAGCGGCGCGCAGTTGGCATTGGAACGCGTGCTTGCAAGCGATTCCGACGCCGTCGTGCGCGGTCGCGCCGCAACGGCTCTCGTCGAGTTTCGCGAGGGTACTTGGATTCAGGGCGCCGCAGCGTCGCTTACGCGTGCATTTGAAAGCGATCCGAACGTCTACGTGCGCTGGCACGCGATGTGGTGCATCTATCGCGGCTACGCGCTGCACGTCGACCGGCTCGTCGTAGAACGCGCGCTGCGCGACCGCAACGAACTCGTCCGAATCGAAGCCGTGCGGACGGTGGCACGCTACAAGGATGCGTCGCTGGTTCCAGTCGTCAAGCCGCTGCTGAACGATCCGTCGTGGCGGGTGCAGGAGCAAGCCGGCGAGACGATCCGCGCACTGACCGGTAAGCCCCCGACCGACCATTTGAAGGCGATTCCCGCGTACGTTCACGTTCCGCGAGCCCAGCCCGACCCGCTTGCGTCGTTACCGGCGCTGCCGCGCAAGGCGCCCCGAGGGAAACCGAAAGCGCCCATCGTCTCCTCCGTCGACTTTCGCGTGAAGCTCGATCCGTCTACGGTTGCACGATTCACGGGGCCGGCCGCAGGAACGCATCCGCGCGTTCGCATCGTCACGTCCAAGGGCAACGTCTACGTCGTGCTCTTTCCGGAGTGGGCTCCGCTCACGGTCGCAAACTTTCTCAACGTCGCCGATCGCGGATACTTCGACGGCAATCGCTGGTTCCGCATCGTTCCCGATTTCGTGGTGCAAACCGGGGATCCGAACGACAATGGCGAGGGCGATGCCGGCTACTCGATCGGGGCCGAAGAGAATCCTCTCGAGCAAAAGAGCTACATCATTTCGATGGGATTGAACTATAACGACAAGACCAACACGCCGATTCGCGACTCAGCCGGGACGCAATACTATATAACCCTCTCGCCGCAGCTGCATTTAGACCGCGACTTCAGCGTCTACGGAGAAGTGACCGGCGGGTTTGACGTTCTGGGGCGCCTCGTCGAGTCGGATCGCGTCGAGCGAATCGAACGCATCGCCGACGTCGTACTCTAGAACGCGCGCTTTGAATCCAGCAAAATCGTAACGGGTCCGTCGTTGACGAGTTCGACGTCCATGTGCGCGCCGAACTCACCATACTGCACGCTAATACCTTGAGCGGCGATGACGGCGCCGGTGCGTTCGTAGAGTTCTCTTGCGAGCGTTTCGCGCGCTGCCGAGATAAACGAGGGTCTCCGGCCTTTGCGTACGTCGCCCAGCAGCGTGAACTGCGAAACGACAAGCACGGCGCCGCCGGTTTCGACCACGGAGCGGTTCATCAGGCCGCCCGCGTCGGGAAAGATTCGTAAACCGGCAATCTTCTCGCCGATGATGACGGCGTCGCGTTCGCCGTCGTCGACGGCGACGCCGACTAAGGCCAGCAGGCCGCGGTCGATGGCGCCGGTGACGCGTCCGTCGACCGTGACGGCAGCGCGCGAAACGCGCTGTACGACCGCTCGCACGTCGTGCAGGTCGTCAGCGAGAGAACATCGACGAGAGCGCGAAGAGCGCGTTCTCGCGACGCTCGAGTACGCGGCGATAGAAATATCCCGCCCAGTGCGTTCCGAACGGCACGTAAATTCGCATCCGGTATCCTTGCTCGACGAGCTCGCGCTGAACGTGCGGACGACATCCATAGAGCATTTGAAACTCGAAGCGGCCGGTTGCGACGTTCTCCGTTTTCGCAATGGCCTTTACGGCAGAGATCAGGCGACGATCGTGCGTCGCGATGCCCGGATAGTTTCCGCGCGTGAGGAGTTCCCTGGCGAGGCGTAAATAATTTTCGCGAATCTCGGGCATCTTTTTGTACGCGATCTCCGGCGGCTCGTTATACGCGCCCTTGCACAGCCGCACGCGCGCACCCAGCGCGATCGCTCGCTCGACGTCGGCGGCAGTGCGTTTGAGATACGTTTGGAAGACGACGCCAACGTTTTTCTGCTGCGTGAACGCCCGCTCGAACACGCGCAGCGTCGCGTCGACGACGCTCGAGCCTTCCATGTCGATGCGGACGAACGGATCGTGATTTCTTCCGGCCCGCTGCATGATGCGCAGGAGGTTGTCGAGCGCGAAGTCTTCGTCTATCAGCAGCCCCATGGCGGTGAGCTTCACCGAAACGTTCGAGTCGACGCCGGCGGCGTCGATCGCGTCGAGCATGTGTACGTAGGCATCGCGTGTCTTGATTGCGGCCCCGCGCTCGGTGACGTCTTCGCCCAAGAAGTCGAGCGACGCCGTCATGCCCGCGGCGTTGAGCGCACGCACCGTTTCGATTGCAGACTCGATGGTCTCGCCGGGTACGAAGCGCTTGGCTAGAAAAAAGAAGTTCTTTTGAAACGCGGAATCGGGCGCGAATAAACGGTCGAATATCGCCATCGCCGCTTAGAATACGACGCGGCGCCGTAAAATCCAGGCGGCTGCCACCACGACGGCGACGAGCACCACGAAGCCGTAGCACAACGCCAGTGCCGCGCGCACGCCCGAAGCCGAAAGCGCGACGTAGAGCGCTACCGGCAGCGAGGTAGGGTGGTACGCAAGAATGCTCGTCGCACCGTATTCGCCGATTGCCCGGAGCCATGCAAACGCCACGCCGGCCGCAACGTTACCGGCAGCGTTAGGCAACGAAACGCGCGCAAAGATGCGCCATTCCCCGGCTCCCAGGGTGCGGGCCGCGTCCTCGACCACGGGATCGAGTGCCCCGAACGCCGCCGTCGCCGCAATTGCGACGAACGAGCCCGCGACGAAAAACTCGGCGACGCCGACGCCGAATAGCGTATCGGGCA
>DASRSM010000097.1:0-7688 GCA_035656415.1 Vulcanimicrobiaceae bacterium
ACCAGTGCGATACGCTCGAACGTCGGAGCTCCGGCAAGCGTCGCAAGCGTCAACTCCAGACGGCGCGGACGGTTCTCTCGCACTTTCTCTCGCTGTTGGATACGCCCAGCGATCCGCATCTATATCTCCCGAAGTTAGCGCTTGTACTGCTTGCGCATCGTCTCCGCGACGAGGCTAGCGTCTCCCTTTTGGCATCAAATTGCGGCTGGAAGCCAAAAACGCCGTGGCACCAAGTTCACGACGATGTCGCGCGCGCGATCGCGGCCGGGCTCATCGGGCGGCGACCCGATGCGAATCTCACCGCCACACTGTCTCACGCTCGCGAATTGGGACTCAAACTCTATGCCGACCTTGCCGCCACGTTGCAAGGCAAAAGCGACGCGGCGGCAAGCTCGCGTCTCACCACCTTAGGCGTCAAATGGTCCGGCGCTGCAGGCAAACCGTCAAAAGGCTCTTTCTTAAAGCCTACCGCGCGCGAGCTTCAGGTTGCCGCACTCGTCGCCGAAGGAAAAAGCAACCAGCAAATCGCCGGCACGCTGGTCTTAAGCCAGCGTACCGTAGAAGTGCATATCTCCAACCTGTTCAACAAGATCGGTGCCACATCGCGTACTCAGCTCGCGACTTGGTTCGTGCGCCGAGAAGCAGCGAGTTAATGTCGCCTGCGTTCCGCGCTCTTCACCGCAAATCGCCGGCACGCCCTGGGAGCTTCCGTCCGCCGACGCCGAGTCGGCGTAAGACCGAACGCAACGCGAAACGTGCGTCGAGACGCTTGAGATCGCCTTCGTTTTCGGCAATGTCGCGCAGCGCGACGCGCACCCTCCGCGGCGCCGCAGCAACGACCTCGTCCCAGGAGCGTTCCATGTAGAAAATCTCCCGCGATACGGTGACGAGCGCAACCGCCTCTTCGGCGGTTAAGATTCCGCGTCGTGCGGCTCGACGAGCAACGTAGCGAACGTTTACGCTCGGCACCGTGAGCGCTCGATACGTTCGCGGATCGACGAGAACGGCTACCTCGTCGTCGCCGTCGATCGCCTCGCTCGCGTACCACCGTGCGATCGCACCGAGCGGAACGGCGCCATAGGACGCACACTCCGCCGCTCGCAACGCGCCCATGCTCGCGGCGCCGAAAAACTGCACGCGTTGGCAGACTTCGTAGATCTCCTTTGGCGACGGCGCGAGGTCGTGATGGAAAACACCGTCGACGAGAAGGATGGCGTCGTGCGACTCGCTCGCGCGCAGGACGTCGCCGCGCGCGGCCGGAGGCACATATGTCACGCGTTCCGCGCGGATGCGATCTTCGGGCGGCAGCGACGGACCGGCAAAAACGACGAGTTTCACCGTATCGACGCCAACGGATTATCCAAAAATGTGCTCAGGCGTCCCGAAATCGTTCCGTCAACCAACGTTCGCTCGAGATGCGGCGCTACGATCCGTACGACTCGCAGAGGAAGATCCGTTGGGGTGAGGTCGACGCACGCGACACACGTTTCTCCCCAATGGTCCATTACCTCGAGCGTTTGGGCGATATCAGCAGTCAGAGTGCCCCGGCTGTCGTTGCTGAGGTCGATGAGGCGTAACGGCAGTGCCGGGCCGTCGTAGTACCATCTACCGCCGATTGGAAACGATGCCGGCCGCCGGCCATGGTCGAGGTCGCGCACTAGAACGTCTCCCGCGCGCTTGATGTCTTCGCGCGCACCTTGGATGTCCGTCACACGTACCTGCACCGCTTCCGTAATTGCCCGAATGGCCGCGTGAAGCGGCGACCAAGAACAGCCAAAACCAAGATGATAAAAGAGTCCGTCGCCTGCCGGATCGACGATACACGCCATCATGGCGCACGGCCAGCCGAGCTCACTGTACGTCAATAGCCGAAAGCGTAATCCCGCCTCGAGAATTGGCCGGACGCTCGGTGCGAGTACCGGGTTGTCGAGCGCATCGATCACCTCGTACGCAACGGGATCGTCCGGCAGGTCCAGCTTTCCCAGACGCGCGCGCAGCGTACGCGGCCATATATGCGACAGGACGTGTACGCGCGACCAAAGATGCCGCTCGACGAGCTCCATAAGCGCGTGATAGACGGCCTCGTTCCAAGTATTGCCGGATGCGAGACCGTTCGTCGACGTATGCTGGAAGAACCGCTCGCCGATGCGAGGGCAGCGCACGGCGCCGACTGGTACGTCGACCGGCGACCAATCGAGAAGGTTTATGCCGCGGACGCAACCCACGACGGCGCTCGCGGAGGCGTCTTCGATCGCTCCGATCCAGCCGAGCGATCGAAGATCGAGCACGCGATCGACCTCCGTCAAGCGTGCGTCGAAGACGTTTACGCCTTCGAATCGCGCGCAGATCTGCCGCTCGATCGCCTCCATCAGAGCACCCGCAAGCGCGGCTTCGCGCGTGAGGCCTATCCCGTTGTAGACGCCTAAGCCGTCGGGCGAATTCGGGACGATGGCGCTCACCGTGGGAATGCCGATGCGGTCGAGACGTGTCGTATCGGCAATTCGCGTGATCCCGTACCGCGTCCTGAGCGACTGCACGACGGCAATCGTGGTTTCGAGCGGGACTTCCCGATCGATTAGGCGATCCACCACTCGGCGCACTCGAAAACCGACGGAACGAGGTCGCCGGGATCGCGCGCACCCCGCAGGCGTTTGCTCAAACCGATGCACTGCACCGAGCGCACCAACGGCACGACGACGGCATCGCGGCGCAGTGATTCGAGCGCACCGCGCAGGTTGCCCGCGCTCGCCATCGCATCGAGCCGTCGATCGCACAAGCGCGAGAAGTTTCCGCCTGCTGGCGGAATCGAGCCGCATCCCCACGATGCTTCGAGATCGGGGTCGAGCGAAAAGTACTCGCCGAAGAGCGCAACGTCGAACTTTCCGGAACGCAGCGGCCCTGACGGGGCCAGAAATTCCTGTACCGGGTAGGTGCGAATCGTCGAGCGGATTCCCGAACGGGCGAGCTGATCTTGCACGAGCAGCGCGATCGGCTGCGCGTCGGTATAGGCCGCGAGCTCGATCGGCGCTTCGTTTTTCGCCAGAATCGCTTTTGCGTACCCCGGAGCGTATGAGTGCGCTACGTCGACTTCGGGTTCGACCGCATCGGGGGCAACGACGGTGTTATAAACCGGTGACCAGCCGCGATAGATCTTCTGCACGATGACGTTACGGTCGATCGCGGCAGCGAACGCTCCGCGCTGCTGCGGGGTGGAGAGCCGGCCGCGCGAGTTGAGGACCAGCCAAGCGACGCCTGACCGGCGTCGAAAGTATGGAAATCCGCGCCGGATGACTTCGTCATGGGGAACGAACAGCGCTACGTCGGTATCCCCGCTAAAGAGCATGACGTTTTGCGTATCGCCATTCGCGAGATAGCGCAGCCGTGCGGAAGAGATTCTTGACGAGCCGCGCGGCGAGCCGTCCCAACGTTCAAAGGAAGCTGCGTCGGGTGTTCTAGCCGCCATTTTGAAGGGACCCGTACCGATGGGCTGCCGGCCCGGCCTTACGAGCGGAATGCCGGGCGAACCGAACGGCGTGAAGAACGCGAGTGGAAAGCGCCGATCGGCCTCGGTCAGATGCACCGTAAAGTGACTTTGGTCCCAAATGTCGATATGCGTGACGAGCGAGAAAGGCCGTTGATGACCCCATGTGCTGGCACGCACGCGATTGAAGCAGTCGGCGACGTCGCGTGCCACCAGCGGCTTTCCGTCGTGCCATCGCACGCCGCTGCGCAATTCATAATCGAAGGAAGCGTGCCCGGCTGATCCAAAGGTCCTCATCAGAGGAGGCCGCACGCACAGCGAGCGCACTTCCGGGCGCGAGAGATCGCTTCCGATGAGGCCGTCGGCATAGAGCCAGCTCAACTCGGCAGATTCGAGATTTGGTGCAACGTACGGATCGAGCTCTTGACTCACGGCAACGATCGACATCTCCAGTCGGTCGTTGCTTCGATGCGCCGCGCACGCGCATAACGAGGCGAGCGACGTCGCTACGAAAGTTCGCCGGTTCACGATGCTGAGTTCGCTTCCGGCCGACGGCGCTCCTGAATCGACCATGGTTGGGCGAGAATTTGAGCTCGAAGCCATCGAAGGCGCCTTTGCCGATGCCAAACGTAGTCGGGTGCCGGTCATCGCACGCGTCCTCGGTGAATCCGGCCTCGGGAAGACGCTCTTTCTGTCAAACCTCGCACGCGACTTAGAGCGGCACGACTGGTTCGTCGTGCGGGTCACTTGCCATAAGATTCAGCAGCACACGCCGCGGCTCGTCGCCAATCGCATCGTCGCAACCGCCATCGAACGCCTGGGTTCCGATTCTCCGCCTTACACGGGAGGTCTCGAAGACGGCTTAGCCGGCTTCGACGCCGCAATCGCTCGCGCAATCGGTGCGGGTCCTGTGGTGCAACCTATCGATACCGAGGGCTATGCCTCCACGTTCTTGCGCCTCTTCGAGGGAATCGCAATCGACCGCGACGTAGCGATTCTGTGCGACGATGCGCAGTGGATGGATTCCGAAAGCGCCAACGCCATCCTGACGCTGCCCGAAAAAATATCAACGGGATCCGTCTGCATAGCGCTTGCCGGCCGGAGCGCTTCACATCTCGATGCGTGGCCTGCCTCGGTTGACGTAGCGCTTACCGAATTGGATTTGGAAAGCTCGCTGGCGCTAGTCGCTGCCGAGCTTCCGAATTTATCCTGGCAAGTAGCCGACGCAGTCGCGCAGCACGCCGGCGGAAGGCCGTTCGAACTTGTGGCTCTTTGTGCGGAGCTGCGGGAAAGCGGAACCGGCGAAATAGAGCGCAGCCTGCGAGCACGAACGGCAAAGCAGCTCGCTGCGTTAGAACCGGACGTGCGCGAGTTCGTTCAGATTTGCGCGCTGCTAGGCGACCCGATCGAGCATCGAATTCTTTCGGAGATGTACCCTGACTCGCACCTCCTCGAGCGATTGATCGCCCAGTCAGAACGCTACGTCGTCAATACCGGCAGTGAATTCCGCTTTAAGCACGCGATGCTGGCGCAGAGCGTCGTGAGCACGATTGCCGTCCCAATTCCTCTGCGGAAACGCATCATCGACACGCTTCAGAGCCCGAATCTCCAAGAGCTAACCGATTACGAACGTATCGCGGAACATGCCGGCGAATGCGGCGATCTTAAACTCCGGCGAAGGGCGCTCGTAGGACTGGCGAAGGACGCGTACGGCAGACAAGCGTGGGCGGCAGCGCTATCAGCGGCGGAAAGGGCTTTGGCCCTTCAATCCTCCGGCCCATTCGATTCAGAGTTTTTGAGTGTGTACGTTTCGTCCTTGCGTATTTTCGATCGTGACCAGGAAGCTGTGGAATTTCTTCTCCCGCAGCTAGGGCGTCGCGACAGCGGTGGATCGCCGCACACCGGGGCTCTGGTCGGAACCTCGATCGCTATCCTGGTCGAACTGTGCAGATACGATGAAGCGGTGGCCGTATATCGCAGATACGAGCCTCTCATCCAGTCGCCGGCGGAACGAGCTCCCATGATCGCAATGACGATGTACAGCGCAGTCTGCTCTGGCGAGGAGCAGCTATATCGCGAGCTCGAAGCCCATTTCGAGCGCCTCGGCGATCGAATCGAAAGCCGGTACGTAGCCAGCCGAAATATCATGCGCGCTTCCTTCGCCTCTGAGAATGGCGAGGTCGAGGGGATGCGGCGATACGTAGCAGCGGCACTGGCTCACGTGGATTTAAGCGATCCACGCCATCCGTATCTTCTGGGTTTCGCAAAAATGCTCTTGGAGTTTCGCAACGACGGCTGCCAAATATTGTCGGCAGGATTGCGCGAGCTTCGAGACTTCTTTCGTCGCGATGCCATCGACTTTTGGTTTCACGGCAGACTGTGCGAAGCATCCGCCGCATTTTTTCAAGGGGACTGGGAGACGGCCAGCAGCGTCGTCGCGGCTACTTATCGCAGATCGATGCCGCTTTCGCGAGCGGCTCAGCTGTTGGCGATTCCAGCCGCCATGGAGGCGATTGGAGCGAGGGAAAATCCGTTCGCGGCAGAGGTTGAAGCCCTCTGTTGGGCTTGCCGTCATCAACGGAATCTGCAAAGTGCATTACACGTGCTGCCATGGTGGTTGGCAAAACACTCCGATCCGGACCTGGAGATATTTGCAGAAGAGCTAACCGGTGAGTTAGAAAAGCGAGCCCCCGCTTTTATTGCAATTTCGTACGTTCCGCTCGGTTTCTCCGTTTGGGCGGATGCCCGATCGAAAAAGGACGTCCTAAAACGCATCTCTGCTCTGGAGACGTCACGCGATCGGAGCAAATGGGGTAACGCGCAATGGCAACTGGCACGCGGTCTGGCCCTTAGGTCGCTGCGCGACGCCGGCGCAAAATCCATGCTTGAGTCTGCCGCGGCAGCCTTTCGTTCCTTATCCTCGCCGCTGTTTGGCGCGCTCGCCTCTCATTACGCCGGGGAGACCAAGGCCGGCGATGCAAACATACTGGCGAATATCGGTCTCATAAAAGCGAAAGCCGGCTCACCCAAGAGGCAGTACAACGATCTCACCTCGCGGGAATGGGACGTCGCACGCCTCGTGGGAGAAGGTTCGACGAACCGGCAAACCGCCGGAAAGCTCTTCGTTAGCGAGCGCACCGTCGAAGTTCATTTGAGCAACATTTTTGGTAAGCTGAACTTGTCTTCGCGGGCGCAACTCGTGCGGTGGTTCTACGAGACCGGAGAGAGCGTTAGTCCGAGGACCCTTCAATGACCGACCCAACAGCCGGGTACTGCATCGCGAGCTGCTCGCATTCGGCGCTGCGGTTTGCGTTGAGGAAATCGGCGATGGCGCTTACGTCCGCTTCCGTTACCGGCATACCCGTCACCGATGCCACGTGACGCGCGATTGCAGCGCGTGTGTTTGCAGCGGTAAGCCCAGCACGAACGTCGGCGCTCTCCGTGAGTTTCGCGAGATACGCGTCGCCCGCAGCAGCGACGTCCTGTGGGTTCAATGGCATTGCGTGCGCCCTCCTAACGCCGCGTACGGTAGGTTAGCGCTCTCGACCTTGGGACTTTTAGCCCGGTGACTCTTTTCGATACCGTAGTTTTACAAGCGATCTCGCGCCGGTTTCATCGCCACGTCGACGACGCGCTGCTCGATCGATGCGCAAGCGAGTGCGGCTGCGCTCCAATCGGCAGAATGTCCTTGCTCGATGACGATGCGACCGCGGAAATCGTACGGCGCTGCGAAATCGGCGACGGAACGCGGCTTCTCGATCTGGGTTGTGGTCGCGGATTTCTCGGGCGATGGCTCGATGCGGCTGGTATCGGCGTGCGCTACGCGGGAGTCGACCGCGTCGAAGTAGCGCTTGAATCCGCACGGCAGCATGTTCGCAACGGAATGATGACGCTCGGAGATTTTCGAGCAACGGATTGGCAGCCGGAGTTCGACGTCGTCACGGCAATTGAAATCGCGATCGACGGGAGCGTCGGCGAATCCATATTCGACGCTGCGGCGGCGGCACTGCGAACCGGCGGCATGTTTGCGCTGACGCTCGCTTCGCTCCACGGCCAAAACGCCGGCCGGCTCGGCACGTTACTGAAATCCGCGAAGCAGCGTTTTGACTACGCCGATCTCGTCGATTGGACGCAACGCGTGACGCCGTTCGCGCATCGTACGTATGGGTGGTGGGTCATCGCCCCATGGCATCCGGAGATTGACGAA
>DASRSM010000098.1:0-4986 GCA_035656415.1 Vulcanimicrobiaceae bacterium
ATGCCGTAGTTGCCCGCGCCGAAACTGCCGCCGATGATAATGGTGAACTTGGGCACTTCCGCGCTCGCGACGGCAGTCACGAGTTTTGCGCCGTCTTTAGCGATGCCGCCGTTCTCGTATTCTTTGCCGACCATGAAGCCGGTGATGTTCTGCAGGAACAGCAGCGGCGTTCCGCGCTGCACGCACAGCTCGATGAAGTGCGCGCCTTTGAGCGCGCTTTCGCTAAACAGAATGCCGTTGTTGGCTAAAATACCGACCGGATGTCCCTCGATGCGCGCGAAGCCGCAGACCAGCGTCGTGCCGTAGCGCGCCTTGAACTCGTGAAACTCCGACGCGTCGACCAGCCGCGCGACGATCTCGCGCACGTCGTACCCGATGCGGCTGTCGCTCGGAATGATACCGTAGATGTCGCGCGGATCGTATTTCGGCGGCTGCGGCTCGCAGCGATCCCATTGCTCCGGCAGCGCGAGATGCAGATTGCGAACGATTTCGCGCACGATGCCGATCGCGTGCGTGTCGTCGTTGGCGAAGTGATCCGCAACGCCCGATATTCGCGTGTGTACGTCGGCGCCGCCGAGCTCTTCGGCCGTAACGACTTCGCCGGTCGCTGCTTTGACCAGCGGCGGACCGCCGAGAAAGATCGTTCCCTGGCCGTTGACGATGACGGTCTCGTCGCTCATCGCCGGCACGTACGCGCCGCCCGCCGTACACGAGCCCATCACCGCCGCGATTTGCGGAATGCGTTTGCCCGACATGCGCGCCTGATTGTAGAAGATACGTCCAAAATGTTCGCGATCGGGGAACACGTCGGCTTGCAGCGGTAAGAACGCGCCGCCCGAATCTACGAGGTAAATGCACGGCAAATGATTCTGCTCGGCGATTTCTTGCGCGCGGAGATGCTTCTTGACCGTTATCGGATAGTACGTGCCGCCTTTGACTGTGGCATCGTTGGCGACGATAATGCAGTGCTGTCCTTCGACGACGCCGATTCCGGTAACAATTCCCGCACACGGCGAACCGTTGTCGTACATATCGTACGCAGCCAGTGCCGAAAGCTCTAGAAAATCCGAGCCGGGATCGATCAAGCGTTCGATGCGCTCGCGCGCGGTGAGCTTGTTACGTTTGCGATGTTTCTCGGTGGCTTCAGGGCCGCCGCCCGCACGTACCGCGATCAGGCGCTCGCGCAGCTCGGCGACGAGGCCCTGCAAACGCTCAGCATTGCGAGCAAACTCTTCGGATCGCCGATCTAAACGCGATTCTAATGTAGCCACGAACCGAGCGATTCGCCGCAAATGGTATACTACATGCAATGGCTGCGCAGACTCGCGTCGATTTTGGCGGTATCCTTCGGCCCTCCGGACGGTTGGATTCGGCCACGGCTTTACAGCCCTATCGCGGAGCGCTCGACGAGCGCTCCGCGGCGCATTTGCTGCGCCGCGCGGGTTTCGGCGGCACGCCTGCGGAGATCGCGCGTTACGCCGCGATGTCGCCCGGCGACGCCGTCGAATCGCTCGTGCGTTTTCCGTCGACTCCCGACGTGTCGCCGCCGGCGGTGTTCGATCGCGGACCCTACTTGCACGAGCTGCAAGGCCTCGATGGAATCGCCAAAAAGCGACTGCAGAATAAGCTGGTAAGCAGCGACACCGCGGCCATGCAAAGCGTGCGCTTGTGGTGGCTCAATCGCATGTTGACGACGCCCACGCCGCTGCAAGAGAAGATGACGCTCTATTGGCACGGGCATTTTACGTCGTATATCAACTTCTCGGCAATCATGTACGGCCAGAATCAGCTCTTCCGGCAAGACGCGCTCGGAAACGTCCGCGATCTGACCCACGCGATTTCGAAAGATCCCGCGATGGTGCTGTACCTCAACGGTAACACCAACGTGGCGGCGCATCCTAACGAGAATTACGCGCGCGAACTGATGGAGCTCTTCACGCTCGGCGTCGGGCACTACACCGAAGACGACGTGCGCGAATCGGCGCGGGCGTGGACGGGCCTTCGGTTCGATCGCTTCGCGCAGACCGTATGGTTTAGCGACGCGCAGCACGATCAGGGCACAAAGACGTTTTTAGGGCGCAGCGGCGACTTCAATGGCGACGACGTCGTCAACATCATCTTCGCGCAGCCGCAGTGCGCGCGGTTTTTCGCTGCCAGTCTGCTTAGCTATTTCGTGTACAACGATCCGGAGCCCGAGCTAATCGACGGCGTTGCAGCGCTCTTGCGCAAGTACGACTTCGAGCTCGCGCCGGTCATGTCGGCGATCTTCCGCAGCAACGTGTTCTACAGCGACCGCGCTTATCGCGCGCTGGTGAAGAGCCCGACGGAGTTCATCGTGGGGACGTACAAGGCGCTCGGTCTGACGCAGATCGACGACTCCGCGATTACGGCATCGAAGCAGATGGGACAAGTGCTCTTGCAGCCGCCCAACGTTGCCGGTTGGCCGGGCGGACAGAACTGGCTCACCAGCGCCACGATGCTCGCGCGGCAGAACTTCGTCGTGCGGATGGTCAACTCGCAGACGCTCGCTTCGTCGTCGTGGCTGCAGCAGATCCCCATGCAGCCGGCCGATGCGGCGCGCCAGATTCTCTCGGCGGTCGTGCAGCAAGACGCTGCACCCGCGTCGCGCTTCGAACTCGAAGGCGTGATGGCCGGATCGGGAGTTTCGTCACTGAAGATGCTCTCGCCCGAAAATCTCCAGCAGCGCATCGGTCAGGCAGTTTCGCTTGCGATGGCGATGCCGGCATACCAGTTGAATTAGGAAGATGATGAAACGCGGAAAATTCTTGCTCGGGACGGTATCGGGACTAACGGTTTCCGCGACGGCCAATCACGTCTTCGCGCGCGCGCTCGCCCAATCGCCGCTGGCGGGCCTGCCGGGTTCGCAAGGGCGCTGCCTGGTCGTCATCAACCTGGCCGGCGGCAACGACGGGCTCAACTGTATCGTTCCGCACGGCGACGCGCAATATTATCGTTTGCGCCCGACCTTGGCGATTTCGCAATCCGAAGTGCTCGCAATCGATTCGCACGTAGGCCTCAATCCGAAGATGACCGCGTTCAAGTCGATGTACGACAAGGGCCAGATCGCGATCGTGCAAGGCGTCGGTTACCCCGATCCCAACTACTCACATTTCCGTTCGACCGAAATTTGGCAGACCGCCGCGCCGGATCGCTACGAACACACCGGCTGGCTCGGACGCTACTTCGACGAATCCGGCTTGCCGTCGACCAACCTGTTTAACGGCGTCGCGATCTCACAGACCGTTCCCGAAGTGCTCGCATCGAATAAGACCGATATTCCGGCGGTTCCGAGCCAGGCCGGCTACCACTTGGCGTTCGACCGTTCGCCGGCGCTGAGCAAAGCGTTCGGAAACGGCGCCGCGGACCGCTTGTTGCCGTTCAAATCGCCGTACCTCGCGCACGTCATGGAAATCGAAGATCACGCGCAGCGCGGTTCGCAAGAGCTTCCGAAACTGATCGCGGGTTACAAGACCGACGCGTCGTATCCGGGGACGCCGCTGGGACGCAGCCTGGCGCTTGCCGCGCAAATCGTCGGAAGCAACCTCGGCACGCGCGTGATTTACGTCGAGCACGCGTCGTTCGACACGCATGCAAACCAGCGGGCGGTCCAAGACCGCATGCTCATGCAGTTCTCCGACGCCGTCTCGGCCTTCTATCAGGACCTCGCGGCCCACGGTAACGACAAGCGGGTCCTTACGATGACGTTCAGCGAGTTCGGACGCCGGATCGAAGAGAATGCCAGCCACGGGACCGACCACGGTCAAGCGTCGCCGCTCTTCCTGATGGGCGGCGGCGTCAAAGGCGGCCTCTACGGTGATACACCGGACCTGGTCAATCTCGACAACGGGAACCTGCGGTGGTCGACCGACTTTCGAAACGTGTACGCCACCGTGCTCGAGCGGTGGCTCGGGCGGCCGTCGGCGCCCGTGCTCGGCGGGACGTTCAAAGCGATCCCGGTCATCGCATAAAAAAATTCTCAGACTTTTGACACAGGTCCGAGTTTGGTCGGGGTGCAATGAACCGACCCGATGAGACCGACAGCTGATCGGGTGGTATCGATTGGCGCCCGCGAAAGCGGCCTTCCGCCGAAGGGCACGCCGAAAAACTATCTCATGGCGTGGCTGCTCGTCATGCTTGCCGATCACAGTCTGCACGGCTACGAAATCACCAAAGAGCTCAACGAGAAGTTCGACGTCGTGACCGATGCCGGCACGGTGTATCGCGCGCTGCGTCAGCTCGAGCGCGACGGGTACATCTCGTCGTGGTGGGATCCGAAAGAGCAAGGCCCGGCGAGGCGCTTCTACGCGCTGACGGAAGCCGGCAACGCGGCGCTGAGGATGTGGAGCGAAGCGCTCGATGCGTATCGCACCAATCTCGAGACGTTCTTCGCGCTGTACGAGCATCGTCACGCGCTCTCGACCGCCGTCAAACACGCCTGAACTCTTCGATTCTCTTCCTCGGTAGCGGCGGCGCGCGTTTCGTTGTAGCGCGTCAGCTTCGCGCGTCCGGCGGCATGTGGATGCGCTTCGGCGAGACCCGCATTCACGTCGACCCCGGCCCGGGTGCGCTCGTTCGCGCGCTCTCGTCCGTTCCGCCCTGCAATCCCCGCGAGCTGGACGCGATCGTTCTATCGCACAAACACCTCGACCATTCCGGCGACGTCAACGTGCTGATCGAGGCGATGACCTCGGGCGGATTCCGCCGGCGCGGGGCGCTCTTCGCGCCGCCCGACGCCTTCGATAAGGAAGCGGTCGTGCTGCCGTACGCGCGCCGGTTCGTCGAGCATATCGTCGAGCTCGAGGAACGCGGCGGCCCGTACGCGATCGGCGCGGTCGAGATGCGGACGTCGATCGCGCATCGTCACGCCGTGCGGACCTACGGATTGCATTTCAAACACGACAATCTCAAAGTCGCGTATCTGCCGTGCGGCAAGTACTTCGAGGGCTTGGCCGCCGATTACGCGAG
>DASRSM010000099.1:0-4714 GCA_035656415.1 Vulcanimicrobiaceae bacterium
CTACAACACGCGCGATACGTTGCCGCATTGTTCGCAAGGCTCTCCAGGCGAGAAGGTCACGTGCTGGCCTCCTCCCGAGGATTCGCATAACATGAACAGGGTGATCGGAAGGCTCGGCCTAACGAACGCTCAAGAAAATGAGGTGGTCGCCTTTCTGAAAATTCTCACGGACGGCTACGCGTCCAACGCGCGTGCAGAACAGGCATATTCGCGGCTTGGAAGCCAAACGTCGACATGTTTCTACCGCGCGAAACGGTACAAGGATCTTCCCAAAGAAAAACGCTGTGTCATTGCGCAGCTCAGGTGGTAGCGTCAATGATGTTGTATTGCTCGCCCTTTGGTGAGGATGCCGTGACGACCCGAACGGAACGTTTGCGGGTGTGACGATGCGAGCGATGTCGCGCACGAAGGCGCCCGCGACGGTCTCTGCCGTCTGCTCGGAGAGATAGTTCACCCACGCGACGAGGGTCGTCCCGGTACTGAAGTGCGAATTTCCAGGTGGTCGATGCCGCCGTCGCGCAATGTGGTAAAGGTGGCCATCGTGCTTACGCGCGGCGAACGGTTCGAGCGAGATACAATGCAACTGGCAACGCGTAAAACACGACGTTTGGAATCAACTCCAAAGCGAAACCCTTGCTCCACGACGCGCCGGTCTTCATCGTTATTATGAGATTCATTACACTGCTCACGACGACCCCCAACACGATCGCACCGGCGACCCAGTTCTGCAGCTTACCGGCCGCATTAAAAACGTACGCGTAGATCACGGCCCACACTACGGCGGTCACGAAATGGATGATGACGCCAAGTACCGGAGAGGCGCCGGGCCCGGTAGCTATCGCCGCGTTGTGGGTCTCCAGGGCGAGTGGTGAGACGTGCAGCTCGATCGAGAGAAACGCATCGACGATGATCCCGCCGATGATTCCAGCGATGATCGCCTGGACGACGAGCGAACGGCTCATGTTGCCGTTGCCTTTTCAGGAACGTTGCGCTTCAGATTATAGGTGATCGCGGCAATCGAGACGTCGACATCGCGTGGAGCGGAGGCCGACGACGGCGCAAGAGTAATGCGGATACATTTATTGACGGGTTGATTGCTCTTATCAGCGACACTGCGGACCGGAACGAGAACGTTCGCCTCGGGATAGTACGTCGCCGCACAATGGCGCGAAATTGTGTACGGGACGACGAGAAAGCTTGGCGCTATCCTCGTCTCACCCTCAAAATAACTTAGGATGTCGACGAGTTGGCCTGCCTGAAGACCGGCTTCTAGCACGTCGTCCGCATTTAGGAAAATCACCCTGCGACCGCCATAGACGCCGCGATAGCGATCGTCGAGCCCATAGATCGTCGAATTGAACTGATCGTGCGATCGTATGGTCATCATGAGGTACTCCCCCGGTCGAAGATCGTGCTTTGGAATCGGCGTGACCGAAAACTGTGCCTTGCCCGAAGCCGTTTCGAAACGTCGATCGCGAGCGCCGTTCGGAAGGTAGAACGTCTTCTCCGTGCGGATCCGGTGGTTGAAGTTCGCAAAGCCGGGAACGACCCGCGAAATCGCGTCTCGAATCAAGTCATAGTTTCCGACAAGCGACCGCCAGGAAACCGGGGAGTCACCGAGCGTCGCATGCGCGATGCCCGCAACGATCGCGACATCGCTTCGCAGCAGCGGAGATGCCGGCGGAAGCCGCCCTTGCGACGAGCCGACCTCGCCCATCGCGTCTTCAACCGTGACGAACTGCTGGCGACCGTTTTGCACGTCGCGCTCCGAGCGCCCAATACACGGCAGAATAAGCGCCTGTTCCCCAGCAACGATGTGCGATCGGTTCAACTTCGTGGAGACATATGCGGTCAAGCGGCAGTGCTGTATTGCGTGCGCCGCGTAAGCCGTGTCCGGAACGTTTGAGATGAAATTGCCGCTGATCGCAAAGAACACCTTGATCCGCCTCTCGCACATAGCGTGAAGCGTTTCAATGGTATCGTTCCCCCACTTCGCTGGTGGGACGAAGTTGAACTCGCGTCCGAGTGCCTCGAGAAAGGGCTTTCCAGGCCGCTCCCAGATGCCCATCGTGCGATCGCCTTGGACGTTGGAGTGCCCGCGCACACAGCACGTTCCGGCACCGGGTCTTCCCATGTGCCCACCCAACAATAGAAGGTTCACGACAGCAGCGACGTTATCGACGCCGTTCTTCTGCTGCGTCAACCCCATTGCCCAAACGCCGATCATCCGTTTCGATACCGCGCACAACCGGCCCGCAGCCTCAATCTGTTCTCTGGTAAGCCCGCTGCCAGCGACGATTTCTTCCCAGGTGGTGCGCTTGAGGTCGTCCACGAGCGACGCGAATCCCGATGTGTACTCGTCGATGAAGGCGTGGTCCACGCCGCCAACGCGGCCGGCTTCGTCCTCCTCGAGCATGAATTTCATGATTCCCTTAATCACTGCGACGTCGCCGTTGATGCGAACTGGAAGATAGAGGTCGGCGAGCGCGGTTCCGTCCTCGACCAATGCCAATGGGAACTCGAGAGGTTTCGGATAATCTTGAGGGTTTGGGTTGGCTACGCGCATCAAGCCCGTTTCAGGGAGCGGGTTCACCGCGATGATCTTGGCGCCAAGACGTTTAGCCGCTTGGAGCGAGGTCAGCATGCGGGGATGATTCGTGCCGGGATTGTTACCAAAGATGACAATGAGGTCACATTTCTCGAAATCGTTAACCGTTACGGTTCCCTTGCCGATGCCTAGGGTTTCGGTCAATCCGACGCCGGACGATTCGTGACACATATTCGAACAATCCGGAAGGTTATTGGTTCCAAATTGCCGCGCTAGCAACTGAAGGAGAAAGGCCGGCTCGTTGGTCGTCTTTCCCGACGTGTAGAAGGTGGCTTCGTCCGGCGACGCCAGCGCTTTCAACTCGTCCGCCACGAGCTGGAAGGCAGCGTCCCACGAAATCGGCTCGTAATGCTCGGCTCCCCGCCGAAGGATCATCGGTTCGGTCAGACGCCCTTGCTGATTTAGCCAATAGTCTGATTTCTCGGCCAGTTCGAGAACCGAATGCTTTGCAAAAAACTCGCGAGTGATGCGCTTTTTCGTCGCTTCGTCCGCGAGAGCTTTCGCACCGTTCTCGCAAAATTCGAAGACCTTTCGATGATCGGGATTGCCCCACGCGCAGCTTTGGCAATCAAATCCATCCCGCTGGTTTATTCGGGTGAACGTCTCTGCCGTTCGGAGCGCCCCCATCTCTCCCAGGCCGAACTGGAACGTCTTTAAAATGGCGGGAAGCCCAGCTGCCGTCATGTACGCCTTGCCGATCCGCGTCCCGGCGATTTCTTCCGGGTTCTGGGCGTGGCGAGCGATCGCGTCGTTCGCCGCGTTCAGTATGCGAGTAGCTTCGCGCCGAGCCGCCTCGCTTTGTCCGGCGGTCTCCTTGCTTCGATAGGATTCAAAACATTGCGTCGGGCTCGTGGAGTTATCGCTGCTCGCATCGGACATATCGCCGTCCTCGCTATTCATCGTGGTGTCGTCGCCGGTTGATAACGGTACTAAGAATTTGAGGGTCACATCCCTTCGGGCCCGACTCCTACCCAGCGACGCGGCCTCATGCGCGGCCTGAACCAGATCAGCGCAAGAGGTCGATAAGCGACAATCCGCTTGGTGGGTCAAAACTGCGGCGTAAATACGCAGGAGATTCGGAAACAATCGCTTCGAATGTTGGACGAACGTGCGCTTCGAGCAAATGCCCACCGCGCGTCGTTCCATCGGAACGGCCGACGACAACGTGTGCGTGAAGTTGCGGCTCGCGCTCCGGCGTAACGGAAAAATCGCCGATGCAAGAAAGCAGCTCCACCTGCTCGTCTATTGAAATAGGCCGATATTTCTTACGCTGAATATCGAACCAGCCTACGGTAGCGCGTTCGAATGCACCGATCGCGGTGAAGCTCGCCGCCGTGATGTGCTCCGCTTTCGCGAAGTGGATCAACGCATCGCTGACTTCATCTCCAGGTTGCAGGATCACGGCGAAGATTTTCTGGCCATTGTTCTCGTCCAGCAACTTGCTACGCATGTGCCTTCTCCCAATCGTCTGGCCGCCGCGCTTCACCATCGAGTACGGTCGAAGCCTAGGGGGTGGCCTCCGGACCGTCGTGCCTGCCGCCAAGGGTCTAATCCGGTATTCCCCCATTTGACCGTCCTTTTCGAGTCGCTGCCGGACGATTCTGGCCGTTTTTCCAGACTCTGGCCCAGTTAGACCGTCGGGGCCGACGCGAAATGGCGCCCCGACCGGCCCGCCGGAACCCCGGAAACCTGGGTGCGGGGACAGTCGCCAACGGCGGCGATCGCAGAGCAGCGATTCTCTCGACGATCGCGCCGAACAACTTGCGCGGGATCGCGACCTCGCCCATCTGAAACGCGACGTACCGGCCGTGAATCACGACCTTCGCGCCAATCTTGATCAGCTTCTCGCGCAGAAGCCGTGGATCGTGCCGATCCCGGGTACGCGCAAGCTCGAGCGCCTCGACGAGAACCTAGGCTCCGCGGAAATTCAGTTGAACGTGACTACTGCAATGTAAGGAGAGTCATGGTATTTCCCGAGTCGTCAACGGATACGGCGACCGCGCCGTTCTCGTCGGTGCGCTCGACGCTTGCGCCGAAGCGCTCGAGCGTGTCGATGGTCGATGGAGCGGGATGGCCGAACATGTTGTTACGGCCGACGGAGATGAT
>DASRSM010000100.1:0-4170 GCA_035656415.1 Vulcanimicrobiaceae bacterium
CTCGTCCCCATCCGTACGCCGCATCAGAAACGAGTCAATAATGTCCATATGTGCCGGATCCTTGACCAAAAAGGAGGTCCAAGTGCTGGCGGCTGTCGCGCTCGCCGTGTCGGCCTCGATCGAAACGGCCGACGTTACGAGGTTCTACAAGCTATATGGCGCCACTCACGGACGCCCTCGAGCGCCCAGGTGGAACAGCAATATCTCGAGGCAGCGTCGGACGGATTGCGTCGTCTTCTGGTCAGGCGGCCGAGCGTGACGGCAGCCGCAATTGCAGCGAATATTCGAAAACTTCCGGAATAGTACAAGCGTGCGCCATGCGCCTAACAAGCGGGTAGCGCCATGGTATTCACGGCGACTGTCCTATACCATCAACGCAATAGCTTCGTCGTTCAGCGGGTCCGACAAATCGTGGGGCATCGCTGCTGTACTCGGGCAAGCCCCCTCAACGGACCAATCAGCGCGGCGCTATTCGCTAACGGCAATCTTGTCGCGATTCTAGCAAAAATCTCATCTTGAGGGCATTTTTGCATGGGAAGAACGGCCTGGTTCGAGCATGCGAACGAGCGAGCTGGTCGAATACGTTATCGCGAGCATTGGGGGATTGCTTTTGAAGCTTCGCTTTGGCTGTGCCTTGCTTGCGTTGCTACTGGTCGCGCAGGGTTGCGGCGTCGGCCAGCAACGCGCATACGTTCCGCACGCCGCGCCGGACAAAGTATCGAGCGGGCGGGCCACCATTATTATTCCGCTGCCACCGATCCGTCCAAAGGGAGCGCCCGTCGACTGGTCGACCGGCATGCTTTCCACACCGACGAATTCGGCGAAGCTCAAGATCGGGAAGCGAACGATCGGGCCGATCTCACTGACTGCGTCCAACCCGCACTGCATAAGCGCGACCAAGGGACTCACGTGCACGATCATCGCCACGTTCAAGCCCGAGCAAGGCAAAACGATCCTCGTGCAGACGTACGCGACCGGCGTCAAAGCGCCGTTGGCTACGGGAGCGATCACCGCAAACGTCTATCCGGGCCGCAACACCTTGTCGGTGCAAATGGCCGGCATCACCCACAAGCTCAAAGTTATACTGAGCCCGAACACGCTCCATCACGGACAATATTCGCTCGATAAGATCTACGTCGAAAAACTCGATGCGGCGCACGCGGAAATTCCGGGTAATCAGACTCTCGGCCCGCTCGGGAACGGGTTCCAGATTGACCTTGCGTTCAGTGGTTTCTACATGGGGTCAGAGAGCGGATACGAGGGCCATTACTATTACTACGGTAACGATTTCAATGGCGTACTCCCGTATGACGGGGTTGCGACCGGTACCGAGACGATAACGGCGACCGCCGACGGCCAAGGCAAGATCGACATTCCCAAAGCGACCGCGACGGCGACGGTAGTCCCCGGCGTGACGGACCTCGCGCCGTTCGCATTCGGCATTACGGTTCCGGCGAAGGTCGAAGGGTACTCCGTGCCCACCATCGCGCAATTTCCACTCACCGTCAGCGGCAGCAATCCTCCACCGGTGCGACAGTTCATCAAATCCTACCTGGAGTTTTACCAGATCAACGCCAGCAGTTCCGCGGATACTGCTGCGTGGCCGGTCTATGGCGAAGATAGTTCCGGTGACTTCTGGGTTGGCAACGTGCATTTGTCGAACTCGTTATCGATTCTTGGCACGGTTACACTGCCGTCGAACGTTCGTTATGCGAGCGGCGTCGACAGCAAGGGCCACTTGTACGGATGGGACTCACAACAAGGCGAATGCGCGCTCTATGAGTTTCCGAACCACTACGGCTCGGTGAAGCCGATACGCGAGATCGACGGACCGTGCGGCCAAAGAATCGTCATCGATGCCTCCGGCAACATCTACGACGCGGGTCAGTTCAACGATTCGAGTCCGGCATATGGCGTTCAAGAGTACGCGCCAACCGGCGGAAGCGGTGCGATCGCGCCGATCCGGCAAATGCCGATGCCGTCGTCAGGAGACTTTCTGTATGGGAATGGCTTCCTCGGCTTAGACGTTGACGATGCCGGTAACGTTTACGCCGCGGCGGAGACGTTTGACGCGCGCGAAACGAAAACGGGACAGATCTATAAGTTCGCGCCGGGTCATACCACCGGAACGCTTCAGCTCGGCGGGCTTCAAGTGCTCGGCTTCGTCGTCGACGGAGCAGGCGACATCTACGCGCAGGTGCCGACGACGAAGTACCTCATATCCGAGATCGAAGAGTTCGCACCTGTTGCGACCACTCCGATGCGCACTATCTCTGGGACGAATTCATATGGAATGCCGATTCTGGTACCGCGCTAGCCTCGTCGCGCTGCTTGCGGGGTGTGCTCCCGGCAGCGGTATGACGCCGTCGAGCAGCCTGCCTGCTCCAGCCGCGGCGGCGCGCGTAGGGGATCGCTCTACCGCGACCGTCGTGATTAAGCTGCCGCCGATCCACAAGGCCGGAACGCCGATCGATTGGTCCATAAACTCGCTCTCGAGTTCGACGAAGTCGGCAACGGTCAGAATCGGCAAGCACGCGTTTGGACCAATCGTTTTAAACGCGTCAAACCCGCATTGCGTTCACGCATCGGCGGGGCTCACGTGCACGCTCGTCGTGAAGACGACTGCCGGAAAGTACGGAGAAATTATCGTGCACACGTTTGCGACGGGCGTAAAACAACCGTTGGGATTCGGGCACACGGCCAAGTATGGGAGCGTCAACCTCCTTCCGGGTCGCAACGTCTTACCGATCGACGTGGCCAGCATAGCGCACACGATAAAGGTGATCCCGGCAACGACGACGCTGACGCAAGGGCATTACTTTTTCGATCAGTTGAGCTCCGAAGCGTTCGATGTGCAGCATCACTTGATTCCGACGAGGTACGTGGTCAGCCCCAAGGGTCATCCGTTCGTCGTCCTCTATTCGTATAGCGGATTCTCGATGGGGACCGTATCGTGGGATTCCTACTACTATAATTGCTGCGGGGATAAACCGGTGTTTCCGTACGACGGCGTCGCCGTAGGCACCGAAACCGTAACGGGCACCGCCTACTCGGGCCCATACTCCGAAAATTATGCCGACGTTCCGCAAGCGACGGCAAAACTTACTGTCGTGCCGGGCAATACCGATCTCGCCCCAGTTGCAATGGGCATCGCGATTCCGGTTTCATACGGCTTGCACACGATCGCGCAATTCGCGACAACCCCTTCGAGCAGCACCGGACCCACGCGTCAATTTCTCGACACGTACCAGGATCCGGAGAGCGGAAGCTACTACTACAAAGAGCCGAAGTGGCCGCTCTACGGCGAGGATACCAGCGGCAATTTCTGGATCGGCAACGTGAAGTTCTCGAACGCGCTAGCGGTGCTGGGCACCGTAACGCTCCCGTCATACGTGAAGCACGTGAGCGCGCGAGACTATAAAGGCCATCTCTACGGGAACGGCCCGCAGCAAGGGTCGGGCGCCAGCGGCTGTGCCATCTACGAGTTTCCGCATCGTTTCGGGGCACTAAACCCGATTCGTGAAATCGACGGGCCCGGATGCAGCTCGCCGATCGCATTCGACAGCGTTGGAAACGTCTACGTTGCGGACGAGATTGAAGTACCGGTAAGCGGCGGATATGCAAACGAGCTCGGCGTCCAAGAGTTTCCCCCGAAAGGAAGCGGCCACATCGCGGCGATCCATACGATGATCCCGCCGCGAGGGGATGACCTGAAGAACGTTATCGGACTGGATCTCGACGATGCGGGCAACGTCTATGTGGGGGCCCAGTATTACATCGACAACGCTCCCTCGAGGCAGATCTACAAGTTTGCGCCAGGACAGACTACCGGAGCGTTACAGCTCGACGGGCTTAAGGTCGACGGCTTCGTGGTCAACGGCGCCGGTGACATTTACGCGCAGGTCGCGTCACCTACACCAAGCGTAACCGAGATTCAGGAGTTTGCGCCCGGTGCGACGACGCCGATGCAAACGTTCGGCGGTACGAGCGGAACCTCGTACGGATTGCCGATCTTGTTGCCGCGTTTCCCGCCCTAACGGCGGCTGGCGGCGCACTGCGCCCAGCGAGACACCGCGACCATCGTGAGACGAACAAATGTTCGAGTATACGCTTTGCTCGCAGCAGGGATTCCAAAAGATACCTGCACTCTCCAAAAGTTAGCTGGATCCC
>DASRSM010000101.1:0-2760 GCA_035656415.1 Vulcanimicrobiaceae bacterium
GAACTGCGTCACCTGTCCGTATCGGTTGATTCTTCCGATTTTGCTCACGTTGACTTCCGTAAACCACATCGCGCCGTCGCTGCCTTTTACGATGTACGCGGGCGAGGAGTTTGGCGGGAATCCCTTGGCATACTCCACTACTAAAGGCCGTGTTTTTGCCTCGGGGCGGACGGCCGCACCGGGCACGACGGCCGAAACCGTCTGTTGACCGGCTCCGCCGCAAGCGGCGAGCAGCGCGGACAATATCAAGGCTGGGGCGGCTAAAAACCGCCGGGCACGTTGTGGGCATTTCATGGCGACGGCTGATTGCTCGCCAGATAATTTTCCCCTTCCTCGCCGAGCCGGGGGCTCGCACGTTCTTTACGCCGAAATTGCATGGCGATGGCCACGCACGTCGTCGAAAACCAGCCGCCGCCGCTCGAAAACTACAACGTCTTTTCCAGCAATCGCGTTCTGATGGAAGCGCTCGCGCGCGAGGCGCCCGGCGCCTCGGTTGCCGAGCTACGCGAGCTCGGCGCGCTGGCCGGCAAGCCGGAAACGATCGCACTCGGATTCGAAGCCAACGAGCACGTTCCCGAACTGCGCACGCACGACCGTTTCGGCCATCGTATCGACGAAGTGCAGTTTCATCCCGCGTGGCACGATCTGATGCGCGTCGCAACGGCCTACGGTCTGCACGGCACGCCGTGGGAAGACGAGCAACCGTATCCGCACGTTCGCCGCGCCGCAAAGTTCTTCGTATGGTCGCACGTCGAGTCGGGACACGGCTGTCCGATCTCGATGACGTACGCGGCGGTTCCGGCAGTTCGCTTACAGCCCGAGATTGCCGCTGCGTGGGTTCCGGCCTTTGCGCGTCGCGCCTACGATCCGAACTTGGCGCCGATCGCCGAGAAAGCGTCTGCGCTTTGCGGAATGGGCATGACCGAAAAGCAAGGCGGTTCGGACGTGCGCGCCAACACGACGTGCGCCGTGCCGGCATTGCGACCCGGTGCGGGCAGCGAATACTTGCTCACCGGTCACAAGTGGTTTTGCTCCGCACCGATGTGCGACGCATTTCTGGTACTCGCACAGGCGGCCGCCGGCCTGTCGTGCTTCTTCGTGCCGCGCGTGCTCCCCGACGGCACCCGTAATCCGTTTTCGATTCAGCGGCTCAAACGCAAGCTCGGCAACCGCAGCAACGCATCGAGCGAGATCGAGCTCGACGCTACGCACGGTTGGCTCATCGGCGAAGAAGGCCGCGGCGTACAAACCATCGTCGAAATGGTCAATCACACGCGACTGGACTGCATCGTCGGATCCGCGGGTCTCGTACACGAAGCGCTCGTTCAGGCAATCCATCACGCGACGTATCGCAGCACGTTCGGCGCGCCGCTGATCGACCGTCCGCTCATGCAAAACGTTCTGGCGGACATCTCGCTCGAGTCGGAAGCCGCAATCGCGCTTTTCATGCGACTCGCGCGTGCAATCGACGATGCGCCGCTCGACGAGCACGCCGCCGCCCTCAAACGGATCGGAACGGCGATCGGAAAGTATTACGTGTGCAAGCGTGCGCCGGGCGTCGTGGGCGAAGCGCTCGAGTGCCTGGGCGGTAACGGCTACGTCGAGGAGTCGATCGTGCCGCGCTTGTATCGAGAAGCGCCGGTGAACTCGATCTGGGAGGGATCGGGTAATATCAACGCACTCGACGTGTTACGCATCGTTCGAAAACAACCCGAGTCACTTGCCGCGCTGCGCGCCGAGATCGAGCCCGTCGCGAGCGATGCGCGCATTCGGGCCGCGCTGACGCAACTGGAACGCGACCTTGCCGACGTTACGGCGCTCGAGTCGCGCGCGCGATCGGTGACCGAACGGCTGGCGCTGCTCTGGCAAGCCTCGCTGCTGATGCAGCACGCCCCGCAAATCGTTGCCGACGCATTCGTCGACAGCCGCATCGCTACGCAAAGCGGACGCACGATGGGAACGCTTCCCGCTTCTGCAAACGTTCGCAGCATCGTCGAACGGGCTTCACCGCACGGAGTGCCCGTACCGGCATGAAGCACGGGATCCTCGACGCGCGCGCGCGTTTTCTCGCCAGCCGAAAATGGACCGATAGAGAACGCCGCATCGTCTGGCGCGGCCTCATGGGACGGTTTTCGCTTGCGATCGAGCCGCTGTTCGGCATGATTTTCATGGCGTTCATCACGCTGGGAATCATTTGGCGCGCGCACCACGTGGCGTCCGACGCGACGCTGATCAAGATCGCCTGGATCTTCGCGCTCGGATTCGTCGTATTTTCGGCGTATTTCGTCGCGGTGCTCGTGGCGCCGTTTACGGCATACCTTCAAACGTTTAAGCCGATCTATACGCTCGACGGCTACGTGCGCTATCGCCCGCCGGACGAAGGCTCCGAAATCGACGCCTGCGGTTACGTCGCGGCGCTCTTTCCCGACCAAACCGTCGCATGCGAATGGGAGTGGCTCGGGAAGAAAACGCTTCCGGAGCTCACGCTGCCGGCGATGCTGGAATTCTCGGTGTACGCGGGCGTGCACAAAATCGACGGCAAATCGACCGGCCTCCTTCCCGACGAGGATCTTCCGTTGTTAGCAATCGGCATCGCGACGCGCCACGGGCACCGCGCAGATTTACCCTAGTAAGTGATGGCTCTCGTCGTGATCGAAGCGGCCGGGAGGAACTGCAGCCGTGAGCCCATTAGAAGCACGAATGGGCCATCTCGAAGGTGCTTACGAACAAGTCAGCCAGCGCCTTGCCGCCATCGACCTT
>DASRSM010000102.1:0-7066 GCA_035656415.1 Vulcanimicrobiaceae bacterium
ACGCTCTCGCGATCGTTACAGTACGACGCACTAACGTGGCTGCCGTTCTGGCTGTTGTGGCTCACGTTTTTCCTGCCGCCGGAATACGTTCAGGGCGCGCGGGTTTTTCTGTTAGCCGTTTCGCTCTTCTGCGTGGCCAAGGTTTTCATCGCCGCGCGCTTCAATCAGACCGTCCGCGAAGTGCTCGTCGACTTCGTCGCCACGCGCGCGGTCATCATCGTGATCGCCGAGCTCGCGGCGGTCATCATCGGACAACGACCCGGCGAACACGTCCAGGAATCGCGCACGATACTGCTTGCGGTGTGGGGGCGGTGGGACGCGGTTCACTACTTGGACATCGCCACGAAGGGCTACACCGGCTTCGACATGGCGTTCTTCCCGCTTTACCCACTCCTTATTCGCGGAATCGGGGCGCTGGCGGGAAATCATCTCGTCGCCGGATTGCTCGTCTCGAACGCAGCCTTCTTTTTCGGCCTCCTCTTCCTCTATAAGCTGCTCGAGCACGAGTACGATCGTCCGACCGCGCGGCGCGCGATCTTTTACGTATCGGTCTTCCCGACGGCGGTGTTTTTCTCGGCCGTGTATTCCGAGTCGCTGTTCTTCATGCTGACGGTCGCGTCGTTTTACTACATGCGCGGGCACCGCTGGTGGCTAGCCGGCATAATTGGTTTCTTTGCCGCCTTATCGCGCGTCGAAGGCATCCTCTTGGCCGTGCCGTTTGCGATCGAGTGGATTACGTACTACTGGACGCCGCTGCGCCGCGGAGGCCGCCAGCGCATGGCGGCCATCGTTAATCTCGCGCCGGTCGCACTGGTGGTTTGCGGGCTCTTGGTCTACATGGCGTACCTGTGGGTGCTGCGTGCCGACCCGCTCTATTTTTCTCACGTGCAGATCCACTGGAATCGTCACTTCGCCCTGCCGTGGGTCAGCGTGTTCAACGCTTTCCACAAAATTGCCATCGCGACGACCGGTCAAACGGTCGCGACGCAGTCGCTCGAGATCGCATTCACGTTCTTGATGATCGCCGTGCTCGGATTCGGATTCCTCAGCCTGCGGCCGTCGTACATCGCATATATGGGGCTCTCCATCCTCGCGCCGATGTGTACGTCGAGCCTGATGTCGATGCCGCGCTTCGCGCTCGTCTTGTTCCCGATGTTCGCCATCCTCGCGCGTTGGGGCGAGCGTCCGTGGGTCAACAACGTAATCTTGGCGTTTTCGTTACCGCTGCTGGGGCTGTTTACGGTGCTCTTCGCGGATTGGTATTGGGTTGCCTAAGATGTTTGCGTCGATTGCCGAACGCCGCGGCGTACGCCAGTTCGTAAAGTTCGGCATCGTCGGCGCGTCGGGTTTTCTCGTCAACCTGATCGTCTTCACGCTCCTGCAGCGCATCGTCCCCCAGCACTGGCGCCCGCTCCAATACAACATCATTTATTCGGTGGCCTTTTTTGGCGGCGGCGTCTCGAACTATTACTTCAACCGGATCTGGACGTTCCGCTCGACCGGACACGCGGTTCGAGAAGGCGCCCAGTTTTTGACGGTATCGGCGATCGCGCTAGTCGTCGGCCTGATCGTGTCGGCGTTGGTGAGCCCGTGGCTGGGGCACGGTCATAAGACGTGGTTCGTGGCGACGATTGCCGGTATCGTCATCAACTTCTTCCTGAACAAGTATTGGACGTTCAAAGACGTCGCGTAGACGCGACTCCGTCCTCTCTCTGGTGGGGGGTCGGACTCGTCGTCGTCTTAGCGATTGCCGTCGCGTTACGGCTCAAAGGGATTCACGACCCCATCCTCGACCATCCGGGCTGGCGGCAGGGCGATACGGCGAGTATCGCGCGGAATTTCTTTCGGCTGCAATACAACGTCATGTATCCGCAAACGACGTATAACGGGCCGCCGCCGAACTACGTCGAGTTGGAGCTGCAGATCGTCCCGTTCATGGCGGCGACGCTGTATAAGATTTTCGGGCTGCACGAAGTTTTCGGTCGGCTGATTTCGATCGCGTTCAGCGCCGGGACGGTCGTCGTTATCGCGCTCTTCGGGCGCTGGCTGTTTACGAGTTCGCTCGCAGGGTTGATCGCTGCGTTCTTCTTCGCGGTGTATCCGGGAAGCGTGTACTACGGGCGCGCATTCATGCCGGATACGGCGATGGTCTTCTTTCTGACGGCGGCGCTGTACGCGGTGACGCGGTTCCTCTTGGAAAACGAACGGATGGAGCCGCGGGCGCTGGCGCGGGTCGGCGCGCTATTGACGTTCGCATATTTAGCGAAGCCCGTGGCGGTGGCAGGGTTCGTTCCAGTGCTGTGCGCGGTGTGGGATCGCGTTCGTTCGGGTTTGCACGCGCGCGTGACCGCGCTCGGCGTCCTGCTGATCGTACCACTGTTGATTTTGTGGCTGTACGACCGGCGCGTCGCGTCGTACGCAGAATGGCACTGGTCAAGCGGTATTATGCGCCTTCACGTACTGCCGGCGCTGCAATCGTCGTTCACCGGCCTTCCGGCGTTTTTAGAGAAGTTCGGCGAATTTCGTTTCGCGCTTGGGATGCTGCGCTCGACCATCCTCGGTACCGCCGGATTTTGCTTGGCGATTGCCTCCTTCGTCGCGCTCCCGTGGATCGCTGCGCGCAGCCGCACGATGCTGTGGGGATGGCTGGGCGCCGGACTCGCTTACGTTTTCGTCGTCGTCACGGTCGAGCGCGTCGACTACTACATGCTGCTGCTCGTTCCGCTGTGCGCTCTGATGACCGGGGGCGCGCTCGCCGCGTACGTTCGTTCGATTTCGGCAACGAGCTTAGCCTCGGCCGCGCGCTACGCGCTGATCGCGATCGTTCCCATTCTCGGCGTCGTCGTGCTGTTCCAGGGCGTTGCGACGGCCAAACCATATTATGCGTACAACAAGGCGGCGTATCGCAACGCGATCGCGCTGGATCGCAGGCTCGACCGCAACGCGCTCGTCGTCATCGGACACTATGGCCCCGACGTGCAGTACTACATCGACCGTTTCGGATGGGAGGAAGACCCAGCGCTCTGGACGCCATTCGACGAGCAGAGCGCGATCCGCAAGGGCTCGCGGTACTTCATCTCGATCGAAGACAACCGGCTGCGCCGCAACGCCGAACTATGCGCGTGGCTGCAGCGCTTCCCCGTCATCAACTCCGCGGCCGCGTGGCCCGTTTACGTGACCGATCCGGCGAAGATGCTGCCGCACGCGGACGCATTTTGGCGGGCGTTTCGCGCCGCCGACCGCGCCGGACGCGGCCGCGCGTTTCTCGACGCGCACGGCACGTGCAAAATCGCTTCGGCTATCGCCCGATAACCCTAAAAACGTACTGGGCGTTTTCGAACGCTTCGGGCGGCACGGTTAGGCCGCCACGGAACGGAAAGTCCAGCGCGACGGTGAGAAACAGCACCAGTCCGATCAGAACGGCGAGCGCGCCGATCATGAGCCACTGCATGATCGTTTGCTTGAAACCGAAGAGAAACGTAAAGCCGACGGTAACCAGCGCTCCGATGATGAGGACTACCCACATGACGGCGCTGATGCCGGTCGCTTTTTCGGAAATGCGCGAGTCTCGATCTTGCAAAGCGCGATCCATCGCATCGAGCATTCGCGCTTGGATATTGACGCGCTCCGGCGTATCGGCTTTAAGGTTGCGGACGTCGCGATCGACCGATTCGAGGAGCAGACGTGCGCTGACGGAACGCTCGCCCTTCTGCATCTTCGGCCATTCGTCGTCAATGACGGTGTGTACGTAGTCGCGCAGCGCGGCCCGCAGCGTTGGCCCGTTGGAGAACGAGCCCGCGTCGCGATAGACGATCGTAAGGTTCGTCGCCTCCTCGTACGTCCGTATGTCGGCCTGCTCGAAGCGTTCCCATACACCGATCGCGACGAAGGCCAGGAGCACGGCGTAGATGACGCCGACCACCGCCAGAATGAAGCCTGCCAAATCGTTGTGCTGCTCGCGCACTTGAGCGGGCGCGATCTTAGCGACAAAGTATCCCAGAATCGTCGTGACGAGCAAAAAGCCGCCGACGACGACGATCCCCGTGACGTAGATCGGCAAACCTTGCAGCACGGGTATTACTGCTCGGATCAAGGAAGCGGCAGCAGCGACGTCGAGCTGCCCGACGTCATCGTCGGCGTACTGGCCGGAACGCCCGAAGTGACGAGCTGACGATAGACGATCAGGCGGTTCGTGTTTTTACTTATCTCGAGCTGCAGCTCGTAGCTGCGCTTGATCGCGTCGGTCAAATCGTTCGAATCGAAGGTATAGCCGAATCGGTGAATGCTGCGCAGCAGCAGCTTATTGATCGAGTCGAGCTGCAGATAGGCCTTCTCGATCGCGACACCGCTTTGACCGTACGTCGGATAGTTCGAGATCACGATTTCGCGTTTGAGGCGTGCCTGTTCGATGATCGCCTTGAGACCTTCGAGCCGCACGCTCTGCGGATCGACCGCCAAGCCGTGCGCGATGGTGGCCATCGCGTCTTCGAAGTCGCCCCTCGTGTATTCTTCCTTCGCCAGGCCTGCCGCGGCTTCGACGTATCCGGCTTGGGCCCGCGCGTCACTGGGATCGACGCGCAGCGCCAAGCCGTACGACAACGCCGCGTCCTTGACGTTCCCGCGCAGCATCGCGGCGTCGCCCTGATGAACGCGCGTATTGACGATCCAGTGCTCGACCGCACCGGCGCAGCCCGACAGGGTCAGCGCGGCCAGCAAAGCGCCGGCGAACCTAAATCCGTACATGTCCCGCAAAACGTGCTACTGCCTCGATGATGACCGCGGCCGGGTAGAAAATAGCCTGTGACAATAACGTCCCGACGATGGCCGTCAACGAAAGATAGAACACCATACTGCGAACTTCCTCGACGGTACGCTTCCCGTGGATTGCCTGATCGGTGATCATAGCAGACGTGGGGTCGACGAACAGCGTGAACGCGATGGTCCCGATGCCGTTGATGACGCCCGACAGACCGATGGCAGTCGCGCGCCAGTGAACGTCCCGAACGGATGCAAGGTACGACGCCTGCACGCCGATCGCGTACACGCACATAACGACGGTATTGAAGATAAGCAGCCGCTTGGGAATCCAGCGCCAGTCGAAGGCCCGCATCTCGCTCCAAGAGGGCAGCCGCTGGGCGCGAAGCACGTCCGTAACGACCTTGGGCGACACCAGGCGCGCGAGTGAATGCGGGATCGAGCCGCGGTATTCAAACGAATGCACCCCGCGGCGAAAGAGGTACGTAAACATCGGCAAGAACAGCGCGAACGCGACCATGCCGACGGTGCCGCCCAGCACGATGAGCCGCAGTTGAATTTCGAATCCGTGCTGCCACGCCGCCGCCGCCGCCGGATTCGCAGAGGAAAATCTCACGACTGCGTTCGACGCCTGGTCGGCAAGCGGCCCCACGAAGAATACCATTAACAAGTTCGCCAAACGGCCGACCGTAACGAAGAGATTGAACAGCGAAATCGACGTGGCGATTCGTTTGGTTTGTACGCCTGCGAGCCGCGCGGCGTAGGCGCCGATCGTTATCCCCTGCGTGATGAACGTAATGGCCATCGCGCCGATAAGGCGTCCCGACCAGATTTCGGGTAGCGATACGCCGCTAGGCGGCGTCACGATTCCAGGCGATCGTCGATTCGTCCACGGGTCCGATGACGCACAGTCCTAAATTGCGATCGGGCAACAGCTCTTGCGCGAGTTCCTGAACCTCTTCCGGCGTCACCGCGTCGATCCGCGCTTCGATCTCTTCGGGCGATAAGTAGCGCCCCAACGCAAACTCGTTGCGTCCCAGCCGGATCATCCGGCTCGACGTCGACTCGAGCGACAGCGTCAAGTTCCCCTTCATGTGCTCTTTAGCCAAATGAAGCTCGTCGTCGCCGACGCGAACGTCGGAAATGCGATGAAACTCCTCGACCGTGAGATCGATGCAGGACTGCACGTGCTCGGGCGACGTGCCCGCGTAGACGCCGAATAGACCGGCTTCGCGATACGCGGCTTGAAACGAGTACACCGTGTACACCAGTCCGCGCTTCTCGCGAATCTCCTGAAACAGCCGGCTCGACATACCGCCACCGAGGATCGTATCGAGCAGCGAAAGCGCGTAGCGGCGTTCGTCGCGCACCGATAAGCCGCGCGTTCCCAGCACCACGTACGCCTGCTCGGAATCTTTGTGGCGGACGTGCACCGCCGGCGTCGTCGGCGGCGCTTCCGCTCGCGGCAGCGCGCACGCGCCTTTGAACGAAGCGAACTGCTCGGCTACCTCCTCGACGAAGCGCTCGTGTTCGACGTTGCCGGCCGCCGCGACGACGACCGAGTTGGGTGCGTAGTGCCCGCGCATGTGTGCGCGCAGATCGTCCGGATTCACCTTGACGACGCTGTCGGCAAAGCCGATCGTGGGCTCACCCAGATTCGCACCGTTCCACATCGTTTGCAGGAAGAGATCGTGAATGAGCTCGTCGGGCGAGTCTTCGTACATCTTGATCTCTTCCAACACCACGTTTTGCTCCTTCGCGAGCTCGCCCTGATCGAACGTGGAGTTAAGAAACATGTCGGCCAGGACGTCGAGCGCCAACGGAACGTGCCGATCGATGACCTTGGCGTAGTAGCAGGTCGTCTCTTTGTCGGTAAACGCGTTGAGGTTTCCGCCGACGCCGTCCATCGTCTCGGCGATGGCGCGCGCCGAACGGCGCGTAGTACCCTTGAAGAGCATGTGCTCGACGAGATGCGAGATTCCGCGGCTTTCGCGCGTTTCGAGCGCGGAACCGACGTCGGCCCAGACGCCGATCGACGCGGAGCGCACCGCGGGCATCGTCTCGGTGAGCACGCGCAATCCGTTGGGCAGCGTCGTTTTTTGATACATATACTCTCTATGGGTTCCTAGCTAATCCACTGTTGAAAGCCGAGCGCTCCCACTCCTGGTCACAATACGCGGTCGAGGGCGAAGCGCCCAGAATTGCTTCGGGGCTCTGCCCGCGCCGAACGCTGACGCTGAACACGGTTAGCGTCGTCGGCTTGGCCAGATCGCCGCTGACGATCACGCCCTTGCCGACCGAGATTGGCACG
>DASRSM010000103.1:0-11014 GCA_035656415.1 Vulcanimicrobiaceae bacterium
CTCGGGTTCGCTCAAGCCGACGTTGAAGGCGCCGTGAACGTGCGTCTCGAGCTGGCGATCGCATCCGCCCATCGTCGCGAGCGATGCGATGGCGACGAGCTCTTTCTGACGCAGATCTCCCGTACGCGCATAGATCTCTCCAAACGCAAACTCGATGAGATACCGCGTGAAATCGGGCGCGAGGTCTTCATACTCGCGCAACAGATTATCGGCAACTTTATCGCCGTCGACTTTTCGTAACAGACGCTCGCCGCGAGCGCGAAGCGTTTCGTCGTCCGGTATCACTATTCGGACAGAGCTAAGCCGAGGATGCGCTCCTGTTCGACGGCGTGCTGCCCGGCGTAACCCTCCGAGGGACTCGCGCGATAGCCGCGGCCGATGTACTCGATGTCGAAGCCGTCGCGCTTGCTTTCCAGCAGGCGCCGGCGCACGAATGCGCGCGCGCCCATGTTCTTCGGCTCTTCCTGTACCCAGACGATCTTCTTGAGGTTCGGATAGTTGCCGATGACGCGATTGATCTCCGTGGCCGGCAACGGTGCGAGCAGCTCGATGCGCGCGATCGCGGTCTTCTTCAATTTCGAAGCGCCGTCGTGTGCAACGAGATCGTGATAGATCTTGCCGCTGCACAGAATCAGCCGTTCGATACCGTTGCGATCGACCTGCCGCGGATCGTCGATGACCGGCAAAAACGTGCCGCCCGCCATATCGTCGAGCGAGCCCGACGCCGTTTCCGCGCGCAACAGCGACTTCGGCGTCATCACGACCAGCGGCACGGCGATCGGCGAACGCGCCTGCATGCGCAGCAGATGATAGTAGTTGGCCGCCGTCGACGGATACGCGACGCGCAAGTTGCCTTCGGCAACGAGCTGCAAAAAGCGCTCGAGGCGCGCGCTCGAATGTTCGGGACCGCCACCTTCGTAGCCGTGCGGAAGCAGCAGCGTGAGACGCGACGTCTGTCCCCACTTAGCTTGCCCCGCGGCGATGAACTGATCGACGATGACCTGGGCGCCGTTGAAGAAGTCGCCGTATTGCGCTTCCCACAGCACGAGCGCGTTGGGCTCTTCCGCCGAGTAGCCGTACTCGAAACCCATGCACGCGTATTCCGACAGCGGGCTGTTGTGGATCTCGAACGACGCTTGTCCGCTGGAAAGATGCTGGAGCGGTATCCACGTCTTTCCACTCGACGGATCGTGAAGCACGGCGTGGCGATGACTGAACGTGCCGCGCTCGCTGTCTTGGCCGGTCAAACGAATCGGCGTCCCCGAGGTAAGCAGCGACGCGAAGGAGAGCGCTTCCGCAGTTCCCCAATCGACGATGCCTTTATCGGCAATCGTTGCTTTGCGCCGCTCGAACTGCGTGAGCAGCTTGCGGTTGGGCCCAAAGTCCTCAGGAACGGCGGCGATTGCGTCACTCCAGGTAACGAGCTGCGCGCGAGCGACCGGTGCGAGCACGGTGCCGTCGAACGTGTTGCTGCCGGCCACCTTGCGACCGCTCATGTGCGCCGCCAGCGCTCCCTTGACGGCCTTGCGCGCCTCTTGCAAACGCTCCGTTGCCGCATCCGTCATGGCTTGCGATTGTTCCGACGTCAGCAAGCCTTGATTGATGAGCTTGTTGGCAAATAGTTCGCGAACGGTCGGATGGCTCTTGATTTTTTCGGCCATGTGCGGCTGCGTGTACGCCGGCTCGTCCTGCTCGTTGTGACCGAAGCGGCGGTAGCCGATCAAGTCAATGAGCACGTCGCGGCTGAACGCGCGCCGGTAATCGATCGCTAAGTGCACCGCCGCGATGCACGCATCGACGTCGTCGGCGTTGACGTGCACGATCGGCACGTCGAAGCCTTTAGCCAAGTCCGATGCGTAACGCGTCGAACGCGCGTCGAACGAGTCGGTGGTAAAGCCGATCTGGTTGTTGGCGATCAGATGAACGGTGCCGCCCGTATCGTAACCCGGCAGCGACTGCAGGTTGAAAACTTCCGAAACGATGCCTTGACCGATAAAGGCCGCGTCGCCATGAATGAGCACCGGCACGGCACGCTTGCGCTCGAACGACGGCACGCCGTGACCGTGGTCGGTCTGCAGCGCGCGCGCGCTGCCTTCGACGACGGGATCGACCGCTTCCAGATGGCTTGGATTGTGGGCGAGCGTGACGCTGATGTGCTTACCTTTCGACGTCACGAAATCGCCTTTGGCGCCGTGATGGTATTTGACGTCGCCCATCACGTCGTCGTCGCCGAGCTGTCCCTTATACTGCCCGGCTTCGAACTCGGTCATCACCTCTTCGTAGGGCATGTCGACGACGTGCGCGATAACGTTGAGCCGGCCGCGATGCGCCATGCCGATCACCGCGTTGTCGACGCCGTCGTCCGCGAGCATATCGAGCATCTCTTGCAGCATCGGGACCATCACGTCGAGTCCTTCGCCCGAGAACGACTTCTGACCGAGGAACGTCTTGCGAACGTAGCGATCGAAGGCTTCGACGCGCGTGAGCCGCTGCAAAAACTCGATTTGCCGCTCCGGCGAAAACTTGATGCGGTTCTTTCCGGTTTCGACGTAGTCGCGCAGCCACACGCGCTGCGTCGCATTCGAGATGTGCTCGATTTCGTAGGCAATCGTCGAAGCGTACGTCTCTTTGAGGTGCGGGAGCACCTCGGCGAGCGTGTTTCCGGGAAGCTTCACGCGCAAAACGCTGGCCGGAATCGCGCTTTGCAACGCCGGGGTCAAACCGTAGGTTTGCGGCTCCAGCGACGAGTCGCCGACCGGCTCGGCGCCGAGCGGATCGAGGTTTGCCGCCAGATGACCGAAGCGCCGGTATGCCGACACGATCGCCATGCCTGCCGCCACCGCGCGCAGCATTTCGTCGGACGGAGCGGCAGCCGGCGCACCCGCAGACGGCGCCGCGCCCGTAGCGATCGTAACTTGCGGAACGGCAGCCGCTTGCAAACCCAGTGAAGCGAAAACCGATTCGTAGAAGCCGTTTTTACCTTGCAGCAGCTCGTCGACGCGGCGCAGATATTCGCCGGACTGCGCGCCTTGGATGACGCGGTGATCGTACGTGCTCGTCATTTGCATGACGCGCGACACGCCGAGCAGCTTGAGCGATTGCTCGTTCGCGGCGGCGAAACCCGGAGGATAACCGATCGCGCCTGCCGCGACGATCGCTCCTTGTCCGGCCATCAAACGCGGAACGGACGCGACCGTGCCGATGCCGCCGGGATTGGTCAGCGTAAACGACGCGCCTTGCAAATCGTCGGCTGTGAGCTTGTTATCGCGCGATTTGGCGACGAGCTCTTCGTACTTCAGGCGGAATGCGGCGAAATCCAATGAGTCCGCATTTTTGATGACGGGAACGACTAGGAAGCGCGAACCGTCTTTACGCTCGGCGTCGACCGCTAATCCCAAGTGCACGCCCGGTTCGACGCGCATCGGCGCGCCGCCGTCGTCGCGGCGGAACGAATACGTAATCGCCGGAATCTCGTGCGCCGCGCGTACCAGCGCGTACGCAATGACGTGCGTGAAGGAAACTTTTTCGTTGCGGCCGGCAGCCTTGATCGCGCCGTTGAGCTCTTTGCGCCGCGCGTCGAGTACGTCGACGAGCAACGTGCGGAAACTCGTCGCGGTCGGAATCGTCAGGCTTTGCTCCATGTAGGTCGCCAGCGTTCCGACGGGGCCTTTGAGCGGCGTGACTTTCGCGTTGGCCGGAACGGCCGGCAGCGGCAACCACGAGGCGCCGGCAGACGTCGCGGGCCCGCGGCGCTTCGCTTGTTGCGCTTGATCGAGTACGTCGCCGCGCAAAATCAATCCGTTCGGCCCCGACCCGCGCACGAGTGCGAGGTCGACGTCCAATCGCTTTGCCATCCGTCGCGCCGGCTGATCGGCGACGACAGTATCGCTACGTTGCGCCGGTGCCGGTGGAGCGCTCTTTGCAGGCGCAGCGGGCGCTGCCCCCTTTGGCGCCGCAACCGCGGCACCCGGGGTGGCGTTTGCGTCGAACTCCATTAACTTGGCGCCGACGGTGACCGCGTCGCCGGGAGACACGAGAATGCTGACGATCGCGCCGCTCGCCGGGGCGGGAATCTCGACGTCGACCTTGTCGGTGGTGACGTCGAGCAGCGTATCGCCTTCTTGCACGTAGTCGCCTACGCGCTTGCGCAGCTCGACGACCGAGCCTTCGGTCACCGACTCGCCCATTTCGGGGAGCGTAACGGTCACGGTCTCTGTTTGTTCCAAGACATCTCATTTTATCTAGCGCTGGGCCGCCGCCCTACGACCAAACCGTTTCGCCCCTCGGCCGCGCGGGAAATTCCTCTCGTATGAGTACCAGCCAAGCCCGGGTCGTAAGAGGAGTGGCGGAGCCGGTCGAGGGGTTCGCCAGCCGCCCGAAACCCGAACCCGAGCCGGAAGTCGACCAGGAAGCGATCGATCTGGCGAACGCGTCGATCGTCGCGGCCGCGCTGGGCGTCGGGATTTACATCGAGACGTTAGTATAGTGCGCGATCGCGAGACTCGAGAGTACGATCGCGACCCACAGTACCGCGCCTAGCGCAAGCGGCCGCAAGCCGGCCGCTTTTATACGCGACAGGTCCGACGACAGGCCGACGCCGGCCAACGCTACCACGATGGTAAAGAGCGCAACGCGCTGTATCGGCTCGTGCCAAGTCGCGGGAATCGCACCAACGCTGTCGAGGGCTGCCGCGACGAGAAACCACAGGATGAACCACGGAACGACGGAGCGCCACGGTACCGCTTTGTCGCCGGCGCGATGCGCCGCGATGCGCTTCCAAGCGTAGAACCCCACGACCGGCACGATCAACAGCGTGCGGGTCAGTTTCACGACGACCGCGGAGTTGCCCGCGGCGTGACCGTATGCGAACGCCGCGGCGACGACCGACGACGTATCGTTAATCGCGGTGCCGGCCCAGAGCCCGAATGCTCCCTGCGACAGCGCGAGGCAGTGGCCGAGGGCCGGGAACGTCAATACCGCGACGATGTTGAAGAAAAAAATCGTAGCGAGCGCGTAGGCAACGTCGGATCGATCGACGTCGATCACGCTCGAAAGCGCCGCGATTGCCGAGCCCCCGCAAATTGCGGTGCCGATCGCCAGCAGACGGCGTACATCGTTATCCAGCGCGAGTACGCGTCCCGCAACGTACGCCAGCGCGAGCACGATCACGAAGGTTCCTAACATCACGGGCAGCGCTGCCAAGCCACCCGAAGCGATTTCGTTAAGGCTCAGCTGCGCGCCGAGCAAAACGATCGACCATTGCAAAACGATCTTGCCTGCAAATGCCGTGCCCGCGCTCCAGTACGGTGACAGCGGCCGCACCGCCGCAAGCGCGACGCCAAGAACGATGGCGAACACCGGTGCACCCACGAGCGGTACGCGCGCTCCTAATACGGCGGCGACGATCGCGAGCGCGACGCACGCCAGCAGACCCGGAAGAAAACGCACGCGGCTTTAAAAGTACCTCGCCGGAGTCGGCTCGGGCGCGACGAGACGCTCGCCGTGGAAACGCGGCCGCTTACGGCTCAACACGAACGCCGAAACGTCGTACGCGTCTTTGACCGAAAGCGATCCCGGCGCGTTCTTCGGCATGTTGTAACGCACGAATCCGGTCATCCGGTCGAGATGCGCCATCCCTGCGCCGTTATTGAACGACGTATCTCCCCAGAGCGGCGGAAACGTTCCGCTGACGCCGGCACCGTTGGCTTGATGGCACGCAACGCATTTTTGCGCGTAGATTTGCGCTCCGTGTGCGACGTTCGGCTGCTCCGAGGGCAACGGAATGATGAATCGATCTCCGGGCCGTTCCTTCGCCAGGTTGGGCATGCCGCGCGATAGCCACGAGACGTACGAAACGAGCGCGATCATCTCTTTGCTCGAATACGCCGGCGGCCGGCCGTTCATACTGTAAAGGAAGCACTCTGCCAGACGGTCCTGCAGCGTGATGACGCGACCCGAGCGCTTGTTCCATTGGGGGAAGCGGTTGTATGCGCCCACGAGACTGCCGCCCTTGGATTTGGTGCCGGCATCGAGGTGGCACGCGGCGCACGACATGTCGGACCGCACGTAATCCTTCATCAATACCTGCGTTCGCACGATGATGTCGTGTCCGTAGCGTATCGAGTCACCGACGGGTCCCGGCGGAAGTTCTTTGACGTCGTACGTCGGAAGCGCAGCCTCTTTTGCGGTGCCCGTGCCGGCGTTCGAACCGGAGGAACACGCCGCGAGTGTCAGCGCGAAAACGGCGAGTAGTCGTTTCACAGCACCGGCGTGATGTAGGTGTAGTGGTACGTCGCCTGCAGTACGGCGATCGTTGCCACCATCGACGGAACGACGATCGCTCCGGGAATCAGGTGGGTTAAAATATCGGCGGCAACTTGCGACGGCGTCGCTCCGGCAGGCGCGAGACCTTTCTTGACGATCGCGCGCGACTGTTCTTCGACGGCCGTGTGGCACGTCAGCACGATGAGTCCGCGTTCTTGCAGCGCCTCGACCGAGATGTCTTGATACATGCCTTTGTCGTCGTCGGGATCGGCGCTGCGATCGACCGCGGTGTGACGCTTGAAAAAAACGTTCGAGCGAATCGGCGTGCCGGCCGCGTCCTTGAGATCGAAGAACTCGCCGATCTTGTACTTATCCCAGACGTAATCGGTATACGTGTACGACGACGACGGGCCGTGCGGCGCCAGTGCGATCGCGATCGCATCGGCCGAATATCCATAACCAAACTGCAAACCGTTAAAGCTGTTCTTCACGTTATTGAGCAGGGACGGCTTGAAGCTGACGGCTTCGTAGAGCTGCCGGATTTGTGCGTCGCGGCCGACGACCTTCGCGAAACCGTCCGCGTCGAACTCGGCCTTGCGCTCGACGAAGTGCTTGCCGCCGGGAACGCCTTGCGCGAGGACGTCACCCGTGGCCGCTACGACGGCCGAGGCAGTGAGAAAGGCGCTGCGTTTCATCACGGTCATTCCTCCTTCGGTGAGCCGGACGCCGAGCCGAATCCATACGAGCGGAAGATGGCACGAGCCTGCGGGCTTTCGAGAAACCGGACGAACTCTCCAGCCAAACGCGCGTGCCGCGCGTGCGTCGTGACGGCTGCTTGATACGTTGCCGTCTCGTTGAACTCGGGCGGGATGCGAATCGTCGTTACGGGTGCGCCGAGCCGCGCTTGGTAGAGCCCCTCGGTCAGCCAGAGCGGTCCGGCATCGACGCGCCGTCGCGCTACCCATAGCGGCGTTTGGCGATGGTGGATCTGCGTCAACAGCGTAGTTCCGTCGTGCACCTTCGTAACCATGACCGCATAGACGAGACGCGAGCCCCCGGCTTTGCGCAAGGCGAGCTCGATTTGGCGCGCCACGGCCTCGTAAACGGGATTCGGCATGGCGACGCGCACGTCGGAACGGCCCAAATCCATCATACCCGTGACGCGTTTGGGATTACCGCGATGTACGAGAATGGCCAGTACGTTGGTAGCAAACGTCGACGGTTCGCGCACGAGATGCGTTCGCACCACCTCGGCCATGCGCCGCTTTCCGGACATGAACACGTCGGCCGGGACCGAAATCGTCAGCGCGCCGACCCGCAACGAACCCGCCGCGAGCTGATCGGCTAAAATTCCGGGCGGCAGCGTCTCGTAATACACCGGAGCGGCGTCGGGATGTTGCCGGACGAAAGCATCGACGATCGCCGGCATCGCCATCCACTCGTTGCCGCCGACGAACAATACGAGCCGCGCGTTGTGCAGATCGCCGTGCAAATCCATGGCGTCGTCGATGCCGGATGCGCTAAACGACGGCACGCCCGATGGCTCGGCCGCGCAACACAGGGCGAGAACGAGGCCGGCAATTAGTAAGCGCAGCACGCCTCAAGCGTAGGATGCCGGCACGAATTAGTCAAATGACGAGATCGACGCGAACATGTCGTTTGAAGAGACGCACGCCACCGATCCTGCGAATGCGACGTCGCTTGCTCTGAACCGAGGCGCGTTCGTCGGTATCGCTGCCGCGGCCGGTTCCGTGATCGGAACCGCGGGTATTGCAAACGGACAAACAACGCTCGGACAGCCTCATCCGCCGCTCGTTCCCGAAGACGACCCCGCGATTTCGACCGAGCGCGTCCAACTGCGCCGCCTCGACGCAGTCGTTCCCGCGTACGTTGCGGTGCCCGCCCGCGCGCCGTTCAACGTCCCGTCGGTCGTCGTGATCATGCACATCTGGGGCGTCGACACGTCGATTCGCGACGTCGTGCGCCGATTAGCAAAAGCCGGTATCGCCGCCATCGCGCCCGATCTTTACGCGCGCTTCGGAGCGCCGAGCGGTGACGGAAGTACCGATATCGACACGTTCCGGCCGTTCGCGCAAAAACTCGACCGCAAACAATACGACGGCGACATCCGCGCCGCCGCGCTTTGGCTCTCGGCGCGGTTTCCGGGTACGAAGACGGCAGTGCTGGGCTTTTGCATGGGCGGTCACATCGCGTTGATCCAGGCGATGGACAACTCCGACGTTTTCAGCGCGGTCGTTCCGTTTTACGGCTCGCTCAAAGACATCGATCCCGACAACATTCATATTCCCGTAAGCGGCAGTTACGGCGCGCGCGATACCAGCATTTCTGCCGACGACGTGCGGACGTTCAGAGGTTTGTTGCGCGTCCCCAACGACGTTCGCGTCTACAACACGGCCGGTCACGCGTTCATGGACGATCAACGGTCGTCGTACGTGGCCGCGGCCGCGGTCGACGCGTGGAAACGAACGGTGGACTTTTTGCTCGAGCAGCTCGGAGCGAAGAACCGGTGACGGCCGCAACGATGTCGATCGCTGCGGCGTTCGCCTTCGGAACCTTACTGGGAGCGATCGTAGCGTGGCTGGCCGCGCGCGCCGAAAACGCGGCGCTGCGCGCGACGCTCGTGGAAACGAAAGCGACGGCGGAACGAACCGTCGAGGCCCTGCTCGAGCGTGCGAAAAACGAATTGCGCGACGCGACGGCGGCGCGCGCGAGCGAACGCGTCGGCGAGCTCGTCGCTCCGATGGCAGAACGTTTTGGAGAGTTCGACCGCTTGATCCAAGAGCTCGAAGCGCGCCGGCAACACGATTCGGGCAGCTTGCGCGAGCAGATCGAGCAGTTGCTGGGACGCGCGGAAAAGCTCGAGAGTGCGACGACCAATCTGACGACGCAGACGTCGACGCTCGTTACCGCGCTGCGCAATCCGACGTCGCGCGGAAAATGGGGCGAGATGCAGCTGCGCAACGTCGTCGAGAAAGCCGGCATGCTGCAGCATTGCGATTTTGCGGAGCAGCAGACGGTGGCGATCGAAGAAGCGCGCGTGCGGCCCGACATGACGGTCGTGCTTCCCGGCGATCGCTGCGTGTTCGTCGACGCAAAGTCCCCGATCGACTCGATGCAAGCCGCTTTTGAAGCGACCGACGACGACAAGCGCCGCGCGCTGGTGAAGCAGCACGCTCGCGCGTTGCGCGATCACGTCGACTCGTTAGCGCGGCGCCAATATCAAATGGCGAAAGGTTCGGCCGACTACGTTGTGATGTTCGTTCCCGGCGAAGCCTTCTTGAGCGCCGCGTGCAGCGAAGATCCCGCACTGATCGAATACGCCCTGGATAAAGGCGTTCTGGTCTCGGGTCCGCTCTCGCTCATCAGCCTCCTGCGTACTTTCGCGATGGGCTGGCAAGCGCTGCGTCAGGAAGAGAACGCCAAACGCATCGCGACGATCGGCAAAGTGCTTTACGAGCGCGCGCTCAAGTTCGCCGAGCATTTAGCCGACGTGCGCAAACACCTCGAGCGTTCCGTCAACTCGTTTAACGACGCGGTCGGCTCGTACGAAACGCGGCTGTTGTCTCAAGGACGCAAGCTCAAGGACGAAGCCGCGCTGGCCGGCGACGAGCTCCCCGACATTCCACCCATCGACGTCGTCCCACGTTCGATAACGGCGCTCGACACGGAGACGTCAAAGAAACGGCTTCCGCGCGCGCAGCAGCTTTTCGCCGCGAACGACGACTGAAATATGAGTCCTTCGTACCAAAATCGCCCTTTGTAGCTGTCTTGTAACTCACCTGCTGGTATACACAAGTCATGTTCGAGCCCGAATCGTTCGTTTCGCTTGAATATGAGACGACGGTCAGTGCGCGCGGAATCGCCCCCGCCAATGCCGTCGTCGAGCACATCGGTAGGCCGGATTGCCGTTTTCGCACGATCGTTTTGTTCGACCCGGGCGACATCGTCGACTTTTGCTTTGGGTCGTCGAGAAGCGGCGAAGTCGCCGTACGCGGCACGATCGTGACGCGCGTTGTCAGCGGCTCTCGCTTCGTTTACGTGATGAACCTGGACCGCATGAGCGCCTACGAACTCGACGCTTTGAACGACGCGCTCGCCCGATTCGACCAGTCCGGCCTAGAAGCACTGCCCGAACCCGTTGGAATATCGCCGATGGACGGCCTAACTCGGTCCGCCGTTCGCGTTCCGGCGAACGTCGACATCACGTTCCGTACGCCGTCGTTGGATTTCCAACCGGCGAAAGCCATCGACGTTTCGACGAGCGGTATGCTGATGAGTAGTACGGTTTTGCTCGTTCCAGGTGTACCCGTCGAGCTTCGGCTTCCGAAAGATCTAACGCTCGCCGCGCGGGTGGTGACGCGCCAAGAGGCGATCGGGGGCACGTACCTCTATGGGTTGGCCTTCACGTGTGTGAACGAACGAGAACGCACGCAGCTCGAGCGTTACGTCGACGCGACTGCGGACAACGGAACGAAAACTTAAGGCGTCTTGGGGTGGGAAGCTTCCCACTGCTTCAGGGCGGCAATCGTGTTTTCGACGTGCTGCGTCGGGTCTAAGTTCGTGTACGTGTAGATAATCGAGCCGTCGGGCGCGATGACGTAGGACGTGCGATTGGCGTATTGCGGCGCCTTGTCGAGTACGGCGTCGTACTCTTTCATGACGGTTTGGTCCGTATCGGCCGCGACCGCAAACTTGCTCCGGCAATCGCTAACGGAAAACTTCTGGAGTT
>DASRSM010000104.1:0-7846 GCA_035656415.1 Vulcanimicrobiaceae bacterium
CCGTTGGCGTCGAGCGCGGTTACCTCGACGGGAGTCGTAATCGCCTTTCCGGCGGGCGGATAAGCAACGTGTACGGCAAGCGCGATGCTTGCTATGGGCGTCGCCGACGCATGCTTGACGTGGTGCACCCGCCGCAGCGACGTGTAGATCGCGGCGGCGTCTTGCAGGCGAAGCTCGGCGCGCGCCACTGTGAGGTTGGCATCGAGCGGCATGGCGACGGCAGACGAAGCGATCGCACCGCTCGCGCCGCCGGCTTCTCGCAACCCCAAGACCTCGTCGACCGTGCTCGTGGTGAGCAGCTTTTGCGAAAACGCGAGCGCGTTGTAGTCGTAGTGGGTTCCGAGCTCGTCGTGCACGTGCAAGCAGAGCAAACCGGCGGAACCGACGTACGCGGTTCGAGTAGTCGTTTCGTACTCGCCAAAGACGATGTCGACGCGCGTTACGCTCTCGTCCAATTCGGTCGCCGTCGTGCCGAAGTGAGACGCAACGCGACACGATTTGGGGATTCGAACGCTTCCGGCATTTTTCGTCGTATCGCTAGCCAGCGCGAGGGGGTGCGCCGGATACCACGAGTGCAGCTCGATGAAATCGGTTAGGTGGTGCAGCGCATCCGTAAAGAGTACGTGCAAAACGCCGTATCTCGGCGGCGTGTAGGAAATCGACGAGTTGAGATATTCGCCGCCGAGCGGCCACTGGTAGCTGGCGTTGCCGTCGGGAAAACTCTGCGACGAGGCGGTGCGGCCTAGCACCGGAACGGCACGCTCGGAGTACGATCCGTCGACCAGATACTGGTCGTCGAGCGTCGACCCCGCCTGCGAATCCGCGACGGACACAACGCGCGCCGCGCTATTGGTCCAACTCGCTCCGTTCACTTCCGGAACCACGTCGAAGACGCCGTTGCCTTTGCCGTATTCGGTCGTCGCGTTTACGCCGCTCGAATCGTCGACGGCGATCTTAGTGCGCGTAACGCTCTTTCCTTGGCGTATATTACTGGCCTCTTGCGCGACGGTGGCGTCGAACGTGGTGGTCGTCGCCGAACCTTTGCCCGATTGAACGCTTTTGCCGTGGTACGCGACTGTATCGTTTTTCCCGGCGCCGCTTGCGCCCGTTACACGTTCGCTCACGGCGAACGTCGTTACGATACCGCCGGTGTTGGTTTGCTGGAGCGTGCCCGCATACGAAAGGTTCGCATTTGCCGGTCGCAGGAGCGCCGCCGGCAAGGCCGGCGAGTTCGAGGGAACGCCGCTCATCGCGCCGCCGCTGCAACCCGCTAAAAGAAGAACTGCGCCGAGCCGTTTTAACACTTCGCCGCGACGTGGCCTTTCGGATACACTTCGATGACGATGCTTGCCGAACCGCCGATGTTTTGTCCCACCAACAAGGTTCCCAGATTCGCGATTGCTCCACCGCCTTTGACTTTGACTGCGGTTGCCTTGCATGGCGTAAAGTCGATCATGATCCCGGCAACTCCGCCGAGTTTCGCCTGGCCGTAGACAAAATACGTCTTTCCGGGTTTGATCGATTTCGACGTCAAACCGCCGGAGGCTTTGTACGTCGACGCGAAAGCGGTCGGTGCCGTGGTCGCGATTTGCAGATAAAAGATCGGCGTGCCTTTGCTCAATGCAGGCAGCAGGCTGTTGTAGTTAGTCGTGCTGCTCGTGAAGGTTGCGGAAACAGCCGGCGTCGCTGCCGGGTAGTGCAAGGAACCGCCGAAACCGCCGAATGCGGGAATGCACGCGCGCGTATTGCGGCTTTTGAGCTTCAGCGGTTTCGACGTCGCGTATTCCGTGCTCGTCGTCTGCCCCGTACACGGGGCTGGTACTGCGTTCGAACTGACGGCTGCACTGGTTCCAGCCGGCGGCGGCACCATATTGCTTTGACCGGCACACGCGATCAGTGAGATCGCGATGGTCGACGCCACACTCAGTTTTGAAATTCGTTTGAAATTTGACATCATCGTCTCCGCTTTAGAGAATGCTGGTGAGATTCCAGACGTCCAACGATCCGATGCCGGTAACGAGATCGTAACCGGTACCGGCGTAAAACGCCCCATTGCCCCCTTGCACGACGTCGTGGAAGTACGCCGTCGGGCCCGCCGCGTAGCCGTGCGCTGCGAAGGCCGCGTACAAGCCTCCGGTGGCCAAACCGAGGCGTCCGTTCTTCACTTGATCGAGCTCGGCGACCGCAGCGCCGAAGAGGGGTGAAGAAAGCGACGTCCCACCGAGCGGGTCGTACTGTGTGTTCCACGTGCCGGTGTAATAGAGCGCGATTCCGGTGTACGGATCGGCATCGAGCGCGACATCGGGAACGTTGCGTCCGCGATCGATCGTTCCCAAGGTCGTCGCTTGCCACGACGGGCGCGCGAACAGCGACGAGATTCCTCCGCCGCTTCCCGACCACGCCGATTCCGCGGCCCACGCGCCACCCACACCGACGGTAAGCGCGGTTCCACCGACCGCTACGACGTAGGGCGAACTCGCGGGTGCGCTCGCACACAAGCTTCCGCCGCTGTCGCCGGAAGACGCGTGAAACGTGATGCCTTTGGACGCGCCTTGTTCGGCCAGCGCGCTCCACGTGCCGACCGTTTTCGTGCCGATGGCGGCTTCACAGCCGCCGAAGCTCGAGTTAACGGCGTCGACGACGTTCTGCGAAACGGCGGTGTTGTACGCATCCGTGATGCTCGCGTTCTTGAGGTTCGGGATTTCGTATACGCTCAAAGCGGTGCCCGGTGCGTCGCCGACGAGCGCTTCTGCATCGAGTGCCGCCTCGACCGAATCCGACGCGCCGTCGCCCGGAGGCGGGCCGCCATGCAGCAGCACGCGGCGCGTTGCCGGTCCGGTGCGAGCGATCTTGAAGTGGGCAAGAAACTGGCGCAGATCGCTTTCGGCGAAGTCGGCGTCGATGACGATGCCCGAAGCGCGCCCGGAGCCGTCGTAGTATTTTCCGGTCCCGGTCGCGTGCATGACCGGCAAGTCGTAACCGGCAGAGAATGCCACCGGCGCGTAACCGCGCGCGCCCGTTACCGAGCTCACCGGCCCGAACAGCGTCGGTGCTTGAGGCTCCGCTGGAATACTACGGCGCCGCCCTCGGCCAATCAACGCATAATACGGATGAACGACGGCGACGGTGTTGAGCCCGTCGACGCCGAGAACCAGCGCACTCAACGCCGGCGGCGCAAACGCCGAGCGGACGTTGGCATACTCGACTCCACCCTTTGACGACCGCACGCGATGGATCGACGTTCGAAAGTAGCGTTCGATCGTCGCGACGCCGGCGGTGGCGTCGATCACGGTGCGATTCTCGTAGGTGCGATCGATGCGAAAGCCGGCGCGCCGAAGCGATGCCAGCACCGTGCGGTAGCCCGCTTTTGTGGGCGCGAAGCGCGCGTCGAACTGCGCGTTGCTCAACCAGCGGCGGTAGGACGCCGATTCGGGATTGGACTGTTGTGCGACGAGCCGATCGAGTGCGTCTTGATTGCGATAGCGCAGCGCGACCGCCAGCGACAGCGTGGTCGTAGCCGGCGCTCTGCCGGCATCGCTCACGCCAAGCTGCTGAAGGTCGGCCGGCGTTGCCACGACGTCGCCGCGCGCCGCTTGCGTTGCTTGCGCCGTTAAGGCTTTTGGCGCGTTCACCGGTGGGACCGCCGTTCCGCCGCCCGAGCACGCTGCCTCAAATGTGGCACAAAGCGCGACAAAAACTGCAATACGTACGCTGCTTGGCATGAAAGCAGCTTACGCAACCCTTTGCGCCGCAACCTCGCACCGATGGTGCCGCCGTAGTGCCAAAGGCCATCGCCGCGGTCGAAGCGAATTCGCGCTTGCCATGACCGATCGCGAGCTGATCGCCGCCGCACGGCATGCTCTTGCCAATGTCGAGAACGAGCAAGTATTGCTTCGCAGCTCGTTGTTGCCGCGCGACCATCGTCTTTCGTACGGTACGCTGCGGTTTATCGTTCTCAACGCGCTGCAATCGCTCGCACCCACCAGCGCGGGTCCTTCGGCTCAGCGCCAACGCAGACCCTACACCATTTTGGTGCGTTGCGATCTCAACGGCGAAGTGCACAAGTCGGTGATCAAGTCGCTGGCGGTGTCCCGCCGTCAGTTCTATCGCGAGCGGCACGAAGCACTGCTGCGACTTGCCTCGATCGTCCGGCAGCACGTCAAAAAAGCACAAGCGCAGGCGCAGCCCGTGCCCTCGTCGACGACGATGGTCGATCTGGGCGACGCCGCCGAAGCGTATGTCGAAGCGCTGCGTGCCGCGGGCCAACATCGATTGGTCTGGGAGGAAGCGTCGGCGCTCGCGCGGCGCAATCCCGGCGACTCGCGCGAGATCGAGTTCTTACTCGTTGCGTCGGAAGCGGCGCGCTTTCTCGGCGATTCCGCGGGCGCGCAGAAGGCACTCGACGTCTGTCTGGCAACCTCAGGTGATTCCTTCTGGCGATCGTTGTGGATAGCGAGCAGTGCGATGAGTTTGCAGTGGGTCGACGGCGAAAGCACCACCGCACGCTCGACGTTCGAGCGCGCGGTGACCGCGGGACCCGACGAACGCACCCTGCACGGGAAGGAAGCGATTCTGCTCGGCATCATGCTCAGCGGCGCGGCGCGTTTGGAAATCGACTGCGGGCGGTGGGATCGTGCGCGCTCGCTGATCGCGCGAGCGTCGAACTTGCTGCAAAACGGTGCGTCGGCAAAACCGCAGTCGTTGTCGCGGTTGTCGGCGCTGATCTTCCGTATTTCGTCCCAGCTCGCGCTGCACGCCGACGGCGACCGGCAACGATCGATTTTGAGTTTTCGCGCCGCGCTCGATGCGGCGCGCGCGTCGGGCGAACTCGGGAGCGTTGCGGAAACGGCGATCCGATTTGCGGCCGCGTTAGGACCCGACGATCCGCACACCGCACTTTCGTACGCGGACTACGGCTTAGAGATTGGGCGCCGTTTTTATCCCGGCGACCGCCTTTCGGAGCTCACGGTTACCGCTCTGCCGCTGCTCCTGCGCGAACGCGGCGCCGAAGCGGCCGAGCATGCCCTATTCAACGCGCGCCGGCCCGGCTTGGGCGTGCGCGACACGCTTTTTCTGCAGCTGGCCGATGCCAAGATCGCGGCACATTTGGGGGACTTTCGCGTCGCGCTCGAACGCGCCGAGGATACGTCGGCGTCGCTATTTCGATTGGGAATCGACGCATGGGCGTGCGACGCGCAGCTGATCGCGCTCGAAGCCTGCGAACGTCTCGGTCTTCACTCGCGCGCCAAACGATCGTTGTCGGCCGTCGGCGACGTTCTCGCCCGCGCCACCGCCGAAACGCGCGCTCGGGCGCGGCGCTTGCAAATGCCGGACGCCCCTAACGTTCTGCTTCCTACGTGAAGCGGCTGCTCGCGAAACGTACGAGTTACTCTCCGTCGTAGTAGTCGAGTTTAGGCGAGGAGCGAATCAGGCCGAGAGCGCGTTCGGCCGTCCAAAGGCCGACCTTATCCGAATCGGGATAATAGCATGCTTCCAGACCGGCGGCCGAATCTTCCATGCCGACCAGCATCACTAGCGCCGGTTCGTTGCTTTCGTTAAGCAATTGATGGGCGCCGGATTCGCCTTTTGGAAACGCGATGAAGTCGCCGGGGCGGCACTCGAACTTCCCTTTGTGCGTGCGAACCGACGGCTGCCCCTCGATTACGTAAAAGAACTCTTCACAACGTACGTGCCAATGCAGCGGACAGAATGCCTTGCCCGCTGGAATGCGCACGACGCGATATCCAAGATCGCGCGAACCCAACGGCAACCCGGCTTCGCCGTCGTAGCATTCCCATTTGCCGCCGGCGCCGCGGTGCCGAAACTCGATCTCGTCGATATTGACCCGATGCAGGCCGGGACCGCCTTCACGCTCCAGCAGCGCACCGATGGCTGCGTCGGCGCCTCCGAACAGCGGCTGTCCGTCGCAAAGCAGCAACGTTCGCAACTGCAAGCCACACAGTTGACGCAACGTCAGCACGAAGCGATCGCGATCGGCGAGCTTTTCGGCGGGGAGCAGGCTCAGCGAACCGGCCGGCGCGCCGATCAGTGCGTCGCCGATGACGGCCGCTTGGTGCTCGTCGAGATATAATGCGATTTCGTCCTCAGTTTTGCCGTGCGGCAGCGCGATCGCACGAGCACCCGCAAAGGCTTCTTCTCCTGCAACGACCTTCGCGTCGCGCGCGCCGAAGCGCTCGCGCAACGCTCGTGCGCCCCGCTCGTGATCGGGGTTGGTGATGACGATCGTGTGTACGCCACCCAATTTACTGATGTGTTGGATCGACTCGTCGTCGAGCGGAAGCGGATCGACGGCAACGCAGCCGCCTTCGCGTTCGAAGAGATAACTGTTGAATGCGATCCCGCGATCGGGTTGCCATGCGGACCACATCCACGCGCCGGGAATATCGAGACGTGCAAGCATAGGCGCCCGTGTTGCCGAACGCACCAGTGTGGCCCTGCAGCTTGAGCACGCCGTTGCTATAATCGGGCGCGACGCAGCAATTGCCGATGTAACGACGATGATGCAGCAGTCGCGGCTCGTTACGGTTGCCGGTCCCGGCGGAATCGGCAAGACGCGCCTGGCCGAAGAACTCGTACGCGTAACCAAGCAGCCGGACAACCGCCTTGCGTTCGTCGATTTAGCTTCGCTTGGGCGCGGCGACCTGATTCCGGACGCGATTACGCGCAGCGCAGGGCTCGAACTCGGCTCGCAAAGCGATCCGCTCGAAGCCTTGGTCGCGGGATTACGCGAACGCTCGCTACTGGTCGCGCTCGATAATTGCGAAAACCACAGTGCCGACTGCGCGCGCGTCGCCGACGCATTGGTACGCGAGTGTCCCGGCGTAAGCATCATCGCCACGAGTCGCGAACCGCTCGGGATCGCAGGGGAAGCAGTATACCGGCTGGGGCCGCTCGACGAAGACGCAGCCCTGCGTTTATTCGAACTGTACGCGCGGCGAGTTCGGCCTGAGTTTACCTTTTCCGACGACGATCGGACGGGCGTGCGCGAAATCTGCAAACGCCTCGACGGATTGGCGCTGGCGATCGAGTTGACCGCGCCCTACGTACATTCGATGTCTCTGGGCGAACTGCGCCGGCGATTAGACGGCCACTTCCGCCTGACCGTCGGTTCGGGCCGCGTGGAGTCGGTGGTAGCGTGGAGCTACGAGCGCTTATCCGACGGCGAGCGCGCGCTCTTTCGTCGCGCCGGCGTATTTGCGGGGAGCTTCACGTCTTCAGCGGCGCAGGCCGTTTCCGGCGGCACGGTCGAGACGCTCGTCGAAAAGTCGGTGCTGGTCCGTGTAGGCGAACGCTATCGCATGCTCGAGCCAATCCGAGGATTTGCGCTCGAACGTCTGCGCGCAGAAAATGAGGAAACGGCGACCCGGCGCGCCTTCGCGACGTATTATACGACGCTCGCCGAAGATGCAAACGCGCGTTTCGGATTCGGTACACAAGATGCGTGGCTAAGCACCTTGGAGCCGGAACTGGAGCATTTTCGCGCGGGGCTAGAGTGGACGCGCGACCACGACGTTCCGCTGGCGACGCGATTGGCGACGAGTCTCGTTGACTTTTGGGAGTTGGTGAATCTGGCTCCGGAAGGTTTGCGCCGGTCGGAGGCGATTTTGGCAGTGACGCGCGATCCGGAAGGTCGCGACGCCTTGCCGATTCTGCTGACGATCGCAAGGCTATCGATGATCTCGCACGTGTACTGGCATAGCTTCGAACTGTACGAGCGCGCCAAATCGCTGGCAAGGCGTTACGACGACGAGCGAGCTTTAGCAGAGGCGTTGCGCATCGGAGCACGAGCGCGCCGAATTCTCGGCATCGAAACCCAACGCTGCGT
>DASRSM010000105.1:0-12196 GCA_035656415.1 Vulcanimicrobiaceae bacterium
GAAACGCGCTGCGGCTGACGCATGGTGCGATATTGGATCGACGGCTCGTATCCCAGAAACGTACGCTTGGGAAATGCGTCCTTGCCGTAGGGATGAGCGCAGGCAATCGTTGGAAACGGCCCGTCACCCGGGGGAAGGAAGAGATTGACGCGCAGGATCGTGCCGTCGCGCGTCGGCACTTGTGCGTCTTGAATGAAGCGCGCGTTCCCAGGTGCATCGCTCACGTCGACCCGCGGCCGCGCGATATCGCGAAAGCGCCGGGCGATATAGCCTAAGCTCGGCGTGCCGTTAGGCCGCTGTACATGCACCCTGATGTGTTAGCGAAGGGTGGTCTGGCTACCCCTCGTCGAAGCGATAGAGTAACGATGGCAGATCGCATTTTCATGACCGGCGCCTCCGGCTTCGTCGGCTCGCACGCATTGCGTGCGCTGCTCGACGCCGGCTACAGCGTGCGCGCCCTCGCGCGCGGCGGCAAACTGCCGCCACAAGTCAGCTGGCTGATCGAGAACGACGAACCGAATCTCGAGCTCGTCGACGGCGATATGACCGCAACCGGCAAACTCGTGCGTGCGATCGACGGTTGCCGCTACGTCGTGCACACTGCTGCGCTGTACTCGTTCGCTCCGCGCGATCGCGACCAAATACACGCTGTCAACGTCGTCGGCACCCAAGGCTTGATGACCGCAGCGTACGTCGCCGGCGTCGAACGCGTCGTGCTGACGTCGAGCTCCGCGGCCGTCGGCCACGAACGCAACGGCAAACCAGCGGACGAAACGTGTTATCCCGACAACAGTGTCACGCTGAGCGTGTCCAAGGGCGACTACCATCACAGCAAGTTGCTTCAGGAACGTGCCGCATTTGCCGGTCGTGTTCCCGTAGTCGCCGTGCTGCCGACCGCCCCCGTCGGTCCGGGTGACTGGAAACCAACGCCGACCGGCAAAATGGTCCTCGATTTCATGCAAGGGAAGATAACCGCGAAAGCTCCCGGCCACGGCGGCTTGAATCTTGTCGCGGTCGAAGACGTTGCAAAAATGCACGTCGCCGCTTTGCGGAAAGGTCTTCCCGGCGAACGCTACATCATCGGCGGCGAGAATCTCAGTATGGACGCGATCTGGCAGATGCTCGCTAAAGAGACTGGGAAACCGATGCCTAAATGGCGTGCGCCATATGCTCTTGCGCTGACGGCTGCGTACATTGACGAGGTGCGGTGCCGGCTAAATCCCGACGCGACGCCGCTAGCGCCGCTCGAGGGCGTTCGCATGTCGCGCGATCGCATGTTCGCAGATGTTTCAAAAGCACGCCGCGAGCTGGGTCATGACCCGGGTGCGTTGTCCGCCGCGGTAGCCCGCGCGGTGAGTTGGTATCGCCGGTCGCTATCGGGTCAGTGAGCGTGCCGTTCCGGACGAGTCACCAACGATAATATCGGTTGCGATATCGAAGAAAAGCCCCGTCGCGACGACGCCGTGAATGCCGCGAAGCATTTCGTCGAGCGAGCGTGGATCGTCGATGCGCCCGAAGTGGCAATCGAAAATCCAGTTATGGTTGTCCGTTACGTAGGGGCTCTCTTCGCTACCGCGCCGCGCGATCGTAAGCGCCGGAAAAAGTCGCTCGATTTCCCGCCGCGCGTAGGGCGCGGCGTACGGCACGATTTCTACCGGAAGCGGAAAGTCGCCGAGCTTTTCCACCAGTTTGTTTTCGGTCGCGACGACGACGAATTGCTGCGCTGAAAGCGCGACGGCCTTCTCGCGAAAGAGCGCGCCGCCGCCGCCTTTGGTCAGCGACCAGTCGTGCGCGACTTCGTCGGCGCCGTCGATGGCGACGGTCATCGGACGTTCGAGCAGCGCGAGCACCGGTATGTTCCATCGACGGCACAGTGCTTCGGTTTCGCTCGAGGTCGGAACCGCGGCGATCTTTTCGCCGGCAGCGACGCGCTGGCCGACGCGCTCGATTGCCCAATACGCAGTCGTCCCGGTGCCTAATCCAATGCAGTGGCCGTCCGTAACGTAACGATCGACGGCGGCATAGCCGGCCGCACGCTTCGCCGGATCGTCGTTAGCGCTTCTTGAGATTGATTGCGTCAACTTCGTCAGTGCAACCGGTACAGGTAAATTGAATCACGAGTGGGTCGTTTGGATAGTCGAACATCCCAGCGCGATCGGATTCGTCCATGCGATCGAAGTTCCATGGCACGACTCCAACCGGATTCCCGTGCGCGTCGACCTGCCCCACGACGAGATTCGACCAACGTACCTGAGGCCGTCCCGAGGCGTCGATGCCGAAGTAGCTGCCGTCCGCGTCCCACTCCACGCCTTTGGGAAGCTTATTCGTCGCGTCGTTCTGCCCAATGGTCGTCATGCGCTTGAGAACGATCCCGTTGATGGGGCCGCCTCCGTTGGCGGGCCAGCCGTAGTTCGCTGGGTGTGTTAAGCGCGCTTCGACGACTTCGATCCGATGGTTCTCGGTTAGCCCTTTTGTCCAAAGGCGCAGCGCGGTGTCGGAGGCGGCGTAAAACCGAAAATCGATCGCATGGCCGCATGGGAAGCGCGGCTCTTTCGATATCTGCGGAAATCCTTGAGCGTTGATGAACGCCGCGTAGTCGTCGTAGGCGTTGCTGCGCTGAAAGCCCGCATCAACGGCTTTGCCGGCAATGCCGACGCCCCAGCCTCCGATATAGGCAAACGCGACTTCGAACGTCGGATCGACGTGCGTCGCGCCGCACGGCAAGAAAACCGTCCCGGCAGCGTAGCTATATCCGGGCTTCGTGACCAAACGGCGGTATGGCCCGGTCCCGGAGAACGTCTTCATGTACACGGGTAGCAGCGCGTAGTCGGCATCCGATAGATTTATCCACCCGGCGATCCGTTGGCGCAGCCGCGCGAGTTCCGGATGGTTGACGTCGCCGTGGCTGGCGGCAAACGCCGCCATAAACGTCTTGAACTCCTCACGGTGGGTTTTCCGGAACTGCTGGATGCGTTCGATGACGCGAGCCTCGTGCGATCCAGGCTTATATTGAAGAGTCGACGCGCTGGTTTGGGCCTGGTCAGCCGGATCGCTCGCGCGCGGCGAACTGCACGCGCACAAAGCGGCGCAAAGCACCAACCAAACGACGGTACGCCACATGGGGCTATTCTAACACGTCGTGCCGCTAGGCCAAAGGTCACAGCGACCTTGGAACTACTGCAAGAGGTATGCGCGGTAGTAAAAGGCGTAAACCACAGCATGGTTATGCGTGTACGCTTAGCGGCGTCCTTATTTGCCTTTCTTAGTGTTGCCGGGATCGGTCTCTTACCCACTGGTGCTTCGGCTAGAGTTCAGGCACAGCCGGCGCCTCAAGCGAATGGTCCTTCGCCCTCGGCATCGACGCGCGTTGTGCTGCCGGGTGGAACGCCGATTAAAGTCGCGCTGACGGACAAGATTTCTTCGGCAACGGCAAACGTTGGCGACACGTTCGACGTTGAAGCAGCCGAAGATATCGTTGTAGACGACTGGATCGTCGTGAAGAAAGGCGCCCCTGGACAGGGCGAAGTCCTGGCCGTCGATCGCGCCGGATCCCATGGTCATCCTGGCAGCCTGGGCGTGCAGATGGACTGGATTTACTCCGCCGACGGGCATAAGGTCCGGCTGACGAGTCAGCGTAAGACGGAAGAGGGCCGAGGCGAAACTGGAGCGTCGTCAACGGCAACGATACTCTCCTATGTTTTCCTCGGTCCGCTCGGTTTGTTCGCGCATAATTTTGTGAAGGGCCACGATGTAGTCGTCGACGGGAGCCATCCGCTCACTGCTTACATCGACGACAGCGTCTACGTTGTTGCAACTACACGCGGTGACGGAGAGCCGGACTCCAACTTCGCTCAAACCCTGGACGCACCAGCACCAGCCCTGGCGGCGGTACCGTTGGTTCAACAGACTCCAGCCGCGAAGACCCAGGTCGCGGTTGCGCCACCGGTGCAACAATCGGACGCGGGCGCTCCCACAACGGCGCCGCTGATTGACCTAGAAGGCAACCAGCCAGAGAAATCGGCAGCGTTTATCGCGCCGGCGGTTTGGACGATCCAATATTCGTTCGACTGCGGCTCCTCGCCCAAAGATACGCCAACGGGTTTTGCAATCATGGTAGCTGGCGCAGCACAGCCGGTCTCACCGATCGTTCACAGTGGAGAATCGGGTACGGATGTGGTGACGGAGCACCAGCCGGGCACGCTTACGCTCAACGTTCAAAGCCACTGTGTGTGGCACGTGAAAGCTTTAGGTTCAACCTAGGTTACGGCAACCGACGGCTAAGCGAGCAAACGTAATGCTGGGATTGGGTAAAACCTGGCCTGCTCGTCGGCGAGCTCGTTTGGCATCCGGTATCGCGTCTGACGTCGTTTGACATCGCGCTTATTCAGCGTCTGAGCCATCTGATCGGGAATTAAGCACCGTCGACCAAGCTAAGGTGCGGCGTATCCGCGGACGCTCGTGAGCAGCGCCGGATCGAAGTTGCGCAAGGGAAGCCGGACGCGCCACGTTCGGCTGGCCGTCTCGGCGCCCGGAAGCAGCCGCCCCAAATTGCCGATCGTGCCGGACGAATACACGAACGTCGCGCCGATACCGGTTTTTTGATTGTCCGCGTTAAGCACCGCGACCGGCGGCTGTTTGGACGCGAAGTTCGGGTTTTCGTCGTCGTAGGGATTGTGCGTCAGGCTAACAGTTACCGTGAACGGCGGATACAGAACCGAACGCGAGGTGTTGTGCAGCCGCACCGGCACCGTAAATGTGTGCGACTTCCCGTCCCAGGTTCCGAGTCCGAACTCCAATGCGATCGAATCCGTGAGCTTGCGTTCGCTCAGGTCCGTAGGTATCGGCTCGGGTGCGGTGGCAAAGGCGGTCGCCGTCCAAACCTGTGCGGCTCCGTCGCGCGCGTCGATCCAAATGGGGTGAAACGCGCCCGTCGCGTCGGTGGCAAGCCCCGTATAATCGCCGAACGATGGATAGCGCGTCAACGGCGACGTGAATCCGATGAAGATCCCCTTCGTATCCGGAAACGCTTGCGCCGAGTACCCGTCGCCGTTCGGCGGGCGGATCGGCGACGACGTGCTCGAGATGCGGGCGGATGCTGAAAACGACCGGCCGCCGTCATGCGAGACGGCGAACATTTCGGAAACCGTGCCGGAGCCGTGTGCGGCATTGTACCAGCTGATGCCGAGTGCGCCCGCATCGTTGACCGCGAGCGACGGTTGATATTGCGAGTCCAGCGGATGGTCCGTTGTGAGAATCACCTGGGGCTGCGTCCAATGCGCTCCCAGGTCGTCGGAGCGCGTGAACAGCAAGCGCGATTGTGCCGTTCGCATGTCGCTCCAAACGCCGAAGATCTCCGTGCCGCCGGGCGTCGAAGCGGCGGCGAACTGCGGAACGGAATCGAGGTCGAACGCGTAGTCGCCGCGATGTAGGCGCCGCTCCGTTGCGTCGATCCCGTAGATGATGCGATCCCCCACGCGATGGGGCGTTCCGAACGATCGACCGCCGTCGCGCGAGAGGCTTACAGCCAGGACTTCGTGCGTATCGGTTAGTGTCTTTACGTGAAAGAACGGAAACAACAGGTTTCCGTCGGGTAGTACGACCGGACGGCTGTTGAACGACCATCCTCGCCAAACTTCGACTGGACCGTGGAACGTGCGGCCGCCGTCGCTCGACCAGATCAGTCCCAATGCGTTGACTTGCGGCGAAAGGCGCACGCTATACAACGCCGACATGTAGATCCGGCCTCGGTACTGCCCATTCGTTTCATCGATCGTTAGCTGCTCGTGGTCGTAGCTATGCTTGTCGGGCGTCTGAACGAATGCTAAGCGTTGGAAGGTCTGTCCCGCATCGAGCGTTCCGAAGACGTAGAGGCCGTTGAGCGTCATTCCCGCTGCATCGATCTCGCTGCCGAGCACCGTCATGTAGCCTTTGCCGTCGGCGCTAAACGCCGCCTGAACGTCGCCCAAGAGCGAGCCCGAGGCAAGCGGCAGAGTCGTGCTGCGCCAGCTGTATCCGCCGTCGTCCGATCGAAACGTTTCGGCCGTCAAGCCGCCGACACCGAACACCATCGACCCGGCTATGAGCTTGCGTGCATCTTTTGGCGAGACCCCGATCGCCGGTTCGATATACCATGCCGACGGGTTCGCGTCGACGACCGAGTCGGGTCCGTAAGATGGCTGCGAAATGCCGGGCGCAATCGCGCAGAGACTCGCAGCAAGAAGAAGCGTGACGGCGCGAACGGTGTTCATCTTAGTACTTAAAGTTCGCTGTGACGGTGATATAACGCGGTCCATACGGTTGAATGACGGCAACTCCGGGATAGTATCCCGTGGAACCTTGAACTACCGGCGTGACGTACCCATAGGTTCCGAAATTTTGGATGCTTTGGTCGTAGGCCCCCGTGATGTTGTTAAAGTTCACGAGAAGGGCGACATTGTCGGTAAACGAGTACCCGGCGTGCGCGTCGAGCACCGCGAACGCGTGCGGAATATTGTAGATGTTGTTGTTGCCGTAGTAGGTGGGAGACAGGTCGACGAAGCGGCCCGGCTTCCAACGATAGCCGAGCGTGGCCGACGCACCCGAGTAGGGGACCGTCGCGCTATACGTATTGCTGATGAAGTTCGCGCCGGGGACGACGGATTGATTGGTGCACGCCTTCGGCGCGGGACAGGTGCCGTTATTGTAAAAGCCGGGCGGGACGCTCATTACGTACGCGTGCGTCAATCCGAGTGTCGCGCGCCAATAGTATCCCGACGGGACGTCGCGATTGACGGTCAGGTTGAGCCCTTCCATGCGGCTCGTTCCAAGGTTTCCGTATTCATTGATGAACAGCGGTTGGTTGTTGAGCGTCGACTGCGTGGTGCCGATGAAGAACTGACCGTAGAGGTTCGTTCGATACAGATCGATCGACGCAACGGTATTTCGCTCGAGACGCGCGTCGGCCCCGACGTCGAAGCCGAACGTTTCCTCGGGCTTCAAATTGAGATTGGCAGTCGTTTCGGTACACGCGCCCCCGCTGCACTCCAACGCGTAGCCGGTCAGGTTCGGGAGTGCCGGCAGTGCAAACCCGCCTCCGGCCGATGCGCGAATGGCCACGTTCGGACCGGCGCGCCAGACGGCGCCTAGGCGCGGGGCGTTATAGCGAAAGACCGAATCGCTCCACTGCGATGGATTCGACGGCGTCGGAACGTGAAACGAGCCGATCGCAAAGTACCACGAAAGCCCCATCGACAGTCTGTCGTTGATCTGCGAATCGACGTGCAGGCGGGTCTCGTCCGTCGTGTAAGACGCCGCCGTAGATTGGTTCAAGTTGACCAGCGGCGCCTTATCGAGCGTTAGACTTGCGTTGTAGGGCGCGTTGTAGTACGACGTCGTGTAGGAAAGTCCGGCGCTCGTCGACGTTCCTATCTGCGTCGCGTAGCTGAGAAGCAGATCCCGATTGTTCGTCCACCAACTCTCTTGCGTGCTCAGATTCGGGAACGTCACCTTTTGCAACGTTCCGTTGTACGCCATAGGAGCGTATGACGAGTACGAGCCGAGATCGGCCGTGCCCCATAATCTGTATTGGCCGTTGGGATAGCTTTCCGCGCCGTTGAGGTTATTGAACGAGTTGTATTGGAGCGCCGCCACGCGCAGCACGGCGCCGTTGACGAATGCCGTGACCTTCTCTTCGAGAAGACTGCTGGCCTGACTCACGACGGCCGGCGCGCTCTCCTGCGTGAGGAACGTATACGACGGCTGACCGGCCGGGCTGGGCGCATAGCTTCCGTGGTATCCGGCCCCCGGCGCGAACTCGACCGGGAAGTAGCCCTGTTCGGAGTACTGTCGCGAGCTCGTACCGGCGTAGAACACTTCTGCCGTCACCGACCGTGCAACGTCGTACGAAAGCGCCAGGGCTCCGTTCTGCTGCGACCACGCCGTCGACTGCTGAACGCCTTGCATCAGCAGCGTGCTCGTGACCGTGCAAAAACAGTTCGGCACGCCATTGACGGTCAGGTTCTGGCTAGCGGGCGGAAGTGCGACCGGCTTGCCGTCGATCGTAGCAGGCGTAAACGGTAATGCCGGGATGATCGTACTGGTGCCTAACGGACCGGGGCTGTCGTTGATGCCGTAAATGATCGTGGCGGAAAGCTTGCCGAAGTGCACGCTCGCGCGGCTGTTCGAGATAATGCCGCCGTATGGATCGTTGCTGACGGAGAGCTCGAAATGGTTTGCGGTGACTTGGCCAGGCGGATGGAGCACGAAGCTTCCCCCGATCGAGTCGACGATGCTCGGCGCGTTGGCTCCCGGACCGCGTACGACGTCGGCAGTATCGAACGCATTCATCGGCAGGTTGCTGAGATCGAGTCCACCGCCGGTGTTTTCGATGAATCCGTTGCTCGATACGCCCTGCAGCGGCATGCCGTCGAGCGTCGTCGACGTTTCGTATGGAAGCGCCCCATTGAGCGACAGCACGACGGGCATCTGCGGCGCCAATCGCATCGTTCCGGCAAAGGCGCTGCCGCCCGACGAATAGCCCGACACGGCGACGCCCGGGATCTGCGCGAAGAGATTGGTCCACGTGCCGTTTCCCGAAAACGCGTAATCGCTCGGGGTGACCGACGCGATGCTCGAAGAGCTCACGTTGATGTGCGCGCCGCTGCTTGAAGTCGAGACGCGTGCAATCGTTTTAATGGCTGAGGGCGGCTCGAATTGAATCGCAACGCTGATATCGCCGTTGATAATCACGTCTTGACGGGTTACGGTTCCCAGCGCCGACGTCACCACGATCCGGTACGTGCCCCACGGAACGCTGTTAAACGTAAAGACGCCGCGATCGTTGCTGCTGGTCGAGAGTACGGTAGGCCCTCCGAGTCGTACGCTGGCACCCGCCACCGCCTTGCCGTCACTTTGCGTCACGCTTCCCGTAACGTTGGCCGTATGCGCGGCCGACTGCTGGACGCCGGGCGACACTTGCGCCAGCGCGCCGCGCGCGCACGACAGGAACACGATAAAGAAGGCAATCGCAGTTCTCATGATGACTCCCGAGCAGCTTGAACGAGCGACGAATAGATCGATTCGGAGGCGGAAGCATCCGGTAACGATTCGGGATGCCACTGAACGCCAAGGAAGTAGAAGTCGCGCACCTTGAGCTCGATCGCTTCGATCACGTCGTCGGACGTCGTGCCGACGGACGCGAGCGGTGGTGCGAGGGAGCGAATGGCTTGATGGTGGAGTGAGTTCGTCCAGATCGACGACTGGCCGGTGATTTCGCGCAGCAGCGATTTTGGTTTTACGACGACCCGGTGAGTGCCCACGGTCGCAGGCTCGTTGAGTTCGCGCACCTGATGATGCTTGATGCGGTACCGCGGGCCAAGCTCGGACGGTAAATCCTCGATAAGCGTTCCACCGAACGCGATGTTCGCAAGCTGCATGCCTCGGCAAACGCACAGCGTCGGCTTGCGTTCGGCAAATGCGCGCCAGAGCAACGCCATTTCACCGGCATCGCGAATGGGATCCACGCGATTATCGGCAAGCTCAGATCGTCCGCCGTAAAGGTCGGGCGCAACGTCGCCTCCTCCGCTGAACAGTAGGCCATCGAGCTGGGTTTGATCTAACGCTGACGCGGTGGCTTTGCCGCGCGTCAGAATCACCGCGTTCGCCCCGGTCGACTCGAGCAGTTTCTTGTGCCTAGCGACCTCATACTGGGCGAGATCCTCCTCATCGATCGACTCCAATGGACTGGTGATGCCGATGGTGGGTCGACCCATATGAGAAGGTTAGGAAATCAGACGAGCGGCGTCATCCTGGAATCCGCGACCGCAAGCGAATCGGTAAGCTGGTGCCGCGAGCGTATGCCGAGCCGATTCATGATCGACGTCATGTGCGACTCAACGGTGTGCTCGCTGATCGCCAATTCTCGCGCGATCGCGCGATTGGTGAGGCCTTTGAGGACGAGGTGCGCTACCTCTTCCTCGCGTCTGGTCAGGCTCGTCGTATCTCCGAGCAACGTTCGGAATGCGAACCGCTTCGACGACGGCTCGCCTTTCGCCGCGTGGGCGCGCCAGCCGATGGCGCCGAAGTCGCGCGCCGCTTTCGTCTGCCTGTCATCGAACGATAGGAGATACGCCGCTGCCACGCAGCCGTTTGGAAGCTTCGCGCGCGCTGCCAGCAGCGTTCGAGCGCGCCGCTGATCGGCTCCCGAGCCGTATCGCGATGCATCCAAGAGTAAGTCCCACGCGTGATCCGCGTTTAGCAGCGACGCAACGCCGCGGTGCAGCAGCGCTTTGGCCGCATCGTCTTCCTTCCGCGCCACGTGCCAACGAACGGTCGCGGAAAGCAGCGGTCCAATGCGGCCCGGCTCGCCGGATCGCAGGGCGTAATCGACGGCGCGCTCGTTGGTACAACGCCGCCGCAGGCCCTCGTCATCGAGAGCGTAGCTTAATTTCAAACCCACGGTCGCCAGCAGGACCACGACGCACGGCGTCGCGATGTCGAGCGCCAGCGCGTCGAGCACCAAGTCGCGGGCGTGGTCGTATTGCTCGAGTTCCAGCAGCAGGTCGGCATATCGAAGCGACAGGTAGGCGATGCGCCACGCAATATGTCGATCGCGCGCAACGAACAGGGCTTGCTCGCGACATAGTTGCGCGGTCGCGATGTCGCCTAGTGCCATCGCCCAACTGCCGTAGTCGTCCCAGATCGACGTAATCTGATAGCCGTCCGGCAACGCTTTGGCTGCGGTCACAGCCTCTTCGAAGTGTGCGTACGCTTCGGTTCGACTGCCTTTTGCAGCATGCAGGATGGCTCGCTGCGTCAGGCTGACCGCGCGCGTCTCAGGGAGATCGCTGCGCAATACGTTTCCCGCGCGCTCGAAAAACGGTTCGGCCGCTTCGTGCCTGCCGAGCAAAATAAGGTAGTGCGCCATGGCAAGGTTGGCGCGCTCGGAAAAAGCGTGACTGCCGGCTACGGTACCGAGTTGAATCGCCTCGCTGATGAGGGGTAACGCGGAAATGGTATCCGCATCGAGCCAATATTGACGCGACAACCGGAGTAACAACGTGCCGGCCGTTACGGCGTTGCGCGGAGTAATGCCGGCGGCGCGATAGCCGTTGAGCGCGCGCTCGAACCAGATGCGTGCGTTCTCCGGTTCGCGGCCGAAGAAGAGCGTGCTTGCATACTTCTGCGAAAGACGGAGCGAGTCTTCAACGTCGACTACCGGCGACTTCAGTGCCTCGTCGAAACGAAGCAATGCTTCGGGATAGTCGTAGCGTCCGCACGCGAAATCGCCCGCGGACTCGTGAAATACGAGCCTGCGTCGCTGCTCGACGGTCGCCGATCTCCGAAGTCGCGATTCTCGTACGCGTCGTTTGGCCGCGTCGTTGCAAGGCGCACACACGGTTTGCCCGTCGCGCGCCGGCGCTTTAAAGCAAACGACGCAGATGCCGCGCTCCCGCGCCGCCTGCCTGCGTCGGACGAAGCGGTTTGTCCCGTGCTGTAACATGAGGTCCTGTTACAGATACGCACCTTGGCTCTCTGCCTCCCTGCAGGCGAGCGAGCGAAGTTCCAAAAGCGGCTCCCTGATACTCGATTGAAGCGGCACGTTACATGGAGCCACTTTTGATCTAGAGTTGGGGCATGCGCTGGATTCTTGCATTACTGCTCGCTGCCTCGATGCTGGTGACGCCCGAAACGGGGTCAGCCTCGGCGCAGAGCGCCGCGAACCACGATTTCGATTTCCTGATCGGCGCCTGGAAAACGCGTATTCGCACGTTAGGGCCGGGCGGGAAATGGATCGCGATCGACGGCATCGTCACGAACCGTAAGCTGTGGAACGGCAAGGCCGATCTGGAAGAAATCGAGGCGTCGTCATCCGCCTTCGAAGGCATGACGTTGCGGTTGTACGATCCGAGTGCGAAGCAATGGAATCTGTACTGGGCTAGCAGCGACGACGGTAACGTGGATGTCCCTTCAGTGGGGGCGTTCGAAAAAGGGCGCGGCACGTTCTACTCGCACGAGCTCATCGACGGCGTTGCGACGTACGTCCGTCAAGTCTACTTCGACGCGACTCCGACCACGTATAAGTTCGAACAATCGTTTTCGCACGACGCTGGTAAAACGTGGAAGCCGAACTTCGAAGCATCGCTGACCCGCGCCAATCCCGGAAGCGTCGCGGTCTATCCAAAGGCGAGCGAGCCGCTGCAACAGCACGGCTTCGACT